>CADAMO010000205.1 GCA_902788995.1 Oscillospiraceae bacterium | reverse complement strand
GAGCCCCTTTCCATCCGCCATTCAGCCTTTTACGGCGGATCTACTCCTGACGCACGCGCCTCTATCTCAAGCTATTCCATTTTTAACGCCAATAGCATACCACTGCGTTATTTGTTTGTCAATAGTTATTTCAAAGTTGTAACTGAGGCAGTAGGCAGTAGGCAGTAGGCAGTAGGCAATAGGCAATAGGCAATAGGCAATAGGTAATAGGTAATAGGTAATAGGCAGCGACTAATCACTATCCACTATCCACTAACCACTATCCACTAACCACTAACCACTATTCACCTCCACTCATGCGCCTTGGGGGGATTGGGGCAGTCCATGCAGTTGTCGACGCGGTAGGTGGGGGCCACCCAGCGGACGGCGTTTTTTACGATTTTCTGCACGTTGGCATCGTAATAGGTGGGGTAGGTCTCATGGCCGGGCTGGAAGTAGAAGACCTTGCCGTTGCCCCGCTGCCAAGAACAGCCGGAACGGAACACCTCGCCGCCGGTGAACCAGCCGATGAAGACGGTCTCCTCCGGCGTGGGGATGCCGAAGGGCTCGCCGTAGGTCTCTTCGCCGGGCAGCTCAAAATACTTGTCAATGCCTTGCGCCACCGGGTGATAGGGGGCGCTGACCCAGACGCGCTCCATGTCGTCGCTCTCCCGCCAGATCAGGGAGCAGCTGGTGCCCATCAGCTTCATGAAGGGCTTTGATTTGTGGGCGGAGTGCAGGAAGAGCGCGCCCATGCCGTTCAGTACCTCTTCATAGACCATCTCGGCGATCTCGTCCGGCACGTCGCCGTGGGCCATGTGGCCCCACCAGACGATCACGTCGGTCTTTTTCAGGATCTCCCGTGTGATGCCCTCCCGGATGTTCTCCAGCGTAACGGTGGTAACGGAAATATCCTCTTCCTTGCCGAGGAATCCGGCGATGGCGGTGTGGATCCCCTCCGGATAGATGGCGCTTGCCCGGCAGTTGGGGTCTTTTTCGTGACGGAATTCGTTATATACCAATACGTTGATCATGTTTCTTCTCCTTTTTCCTGATCATACTCCTGAACTTTTGTTTGCGCCGCGCTGTGAAATGCGGAATCCGGCCGTCTGGGCTGCTTCCGGGTTATACTTCCGTCCGCCATTTTCGCAGCAGGGCGATCTCTTCCGCATAGCCGGGCAGCTCGTTGGGCGTTTCCAGACAGAAGGGCAGCTCCCGCAGGGCGGGGTGATTGATGATGGCGGCAAAGGCCTGCGCGCCGATGTACCCTTCCCCGAGCTTTTCATGCCGGTCCTTATGGCTGCCGAGGGGATTCTTGCTGTCGTTGAGGTGGACTGCCTTCAGGCGGGACAGGCCCACGATCCGGTCAAACGCCTCCAGCACGCCGTCAAGGTCGCCCACGATATCGTAACCGCCGTCGAACACGTGGCAGGTGTCGAGGCACACGCCGAGGTTTGCGTTGTCCTCCACCTTTTCAAGGATGGCGGCCAACTCTTCAAAGCGCGCGCCGACCTCGCTCCCCTTGCCGGCCATCGTCTCCAGCAGCACCGGCGTTTTGAAACGGCCCGCCTCCATGCGGTTCAGGGCGTCGGCAATCAGGGCGACGCCGGTCTCGCTGCCCTGGCCCACGTGGCTGCCGGGGTGAAAATTATACACCACGTTATCCACGGCCTCCAGCTTTTGCAGGTCGCTTTTCATGGCGTCGAAGGAAATCTGACGGATATCCTCCCGCGCCGCACAGAGATTATAGACGTAGGGGGCGTGAGCGATCGCCGTGCCGATGCCGTTGGCGGCGGCAAATTCGTTGTAGGCGGCGATATCCTTTGCGCTCCATTCCTTTGAGGCGTAGCCCCGGGGATTGCCGGTAAAGAACTGAAAACCGCTGCCGCCCAGCGACAGAATTTCTTTTGCCATTGCCATAAAGCCTTTGGAGAAGGACAGATGGCATCCGATGGTGAACATAAGTGATGCTCCTTTCCGTTGTGGATTCTTTCAGTCGGAAGTCGTGAGTCGTGAGTCGTAAGTCGTAAGTCGTAAGAGCCCTCCGGGCGATCCTGTGGATTGACGGGTTTTGACAGGCATCCGTTTATCAGAACGGTACGTGAGATTGTGCCGTTTCCCCGACAGAGGAAAACAACTCTTTCTTACAACTTACAACTAAAAACTTGCGACTTACGACTTGCGACTTACGACTGCTGTGAAATCTGCGATTTCACAGCTCCCTGTACTTCGCCATCATGCCGCTGAACAGGTCCTTTGTGGTGGGCGGGGTGCAGGTGATGGCGTTGGCGCCGGCGTCGATGGTCCTCTGAACGGATTCCTCCGTGTTGCCGCCGCTGGCGATGATGGGCACGTCCGGGAATTTTTCGCGGATGCTTCTGACGATCTCCGGCGTCTGCTGCGCCCCGGCCACGTTGAGGATCGACGCGCCGTGGTCCAGCCGGGACCGAATATCCGTATCCTCTTTGATGACGGTGATGATCACGGGGATATCCACCGCGGCCGCCACTTCGTAGAGGTTGTCGTCAGAGATCGGGGCGTTGAGCACCACGCCCATGGCGCCCTGCATTTCCACGTCCTTGGCAAGGGAGACGGTGCGCGCCCCTTTGGTGGTGCCGCCGCCCACCCCTGCGAACACCGGGATATAGGACGCCTTGATGATGGCGTCGCTGATGGCCTGCTGCGGCGTGAAGGGATAGACCGCGAACACCGCGTCGGCGTCGCAGTTGCGGATGATGGCAAGGTCGGTGGTGAACACCAGCGACTTGATCCGCCGCCCGTAGATCACGATGCCGCTGGCGGAAAAACACGCCTTCGGCATGGGCAGGATATTGTGCCGCAAGGGACTGTTCACCTGCGGCGCGATTTTTTTCTGCTGTTCCATTTTTTCAGCCCCTTTTTCTTTTATTATACCATAAAAAACTGAAAAAGGGGTGAAATAATTGTGAATAACAGGTTTGAGGTTCAAGATTGCAGATAACAGACACCACTCTTCACCTCACACCTCACACCTCACACCTCGCACCTCACACATTCTCCTCATACACCGCGATGAGGCGCCGCTTCTGCTCTGCCGTCAGGGGGGCGAAGGGCTTGCGGCACTCGCCGAGGGAAAGGCCGAGGTGGTTGCAGATCGTTTTGCAGGAGGCCATGACGCCGTATTTCAGCAGCTCCGCGATCACGTTGTTGGCCCGGTGCTGTTCCGCCTGCGCCGCGGCCAGATCGCCGGCGCGGAAGTACTTTTCAATGGCGATATATTTTTCCGCCATGAAGTTGTAGGTGCTGCCGATGCCGCCGTCCGCCCCGGCGACAAGGCCTGAAAGGAACATTTCATCGTAGCCGTTGAAGATCACCGCGTCGCTGCGGAAGGCCTTCAGCCGTTCCAGCATGAAAAAGTCGGAGCTGGTGTGCTTCACGCCGAGAAAACGCGGATCGGAGAGGAACTCCGTGAACTGCTCCGTGGTCAGCTTGACCCCCGCCGCCGTGAAATTGTAGATGACCACCGGCAGGCCCGCCTCCGCCAAAGCGAAGTAATAGCGCTTGATCTCGTCGAACGAAAAGCCGTAATAAAAGGGCGGCACGCTGCTGATGGCGTCGGCGCCGGCGTCTTTGGCGTGGCGGGCCAGGTCCATGGCCAGGTCCTGACCGATGCAGCCAACGTGGGCGATGATCGCGGCTTTGCCTCCTGCCTCCTTGCAGACCGTCTCCAGCACCTTTTTCCGTTCCTCATGGCTCAGCAGGAAGGCCTCCGACGTGGAGCCGCAGACGTAAAACCCGTTGACGCCCTTCTCCAGATTGAACCGCACCAGCTCCCGCAGCGCGTCGTAGTTGACCGCGCCGGAAGCGTCAAAGGGAGTGAGCAGCGCCGGGAAAACCCCGTGAAACAGTTCGTGCATGACAGTAATCTCCTTTGTTTTGATTGATTCCGGCACCATTCTATCCTATTGCCGGAAAAAGGTCAAGGTGAAACGAAAGAAAAAGATCGCAAATGGGAACGGCAGGGGAACGGAGTCCGTCGGTCGCCCGTCATCGGTCGGCAGAAAATCCACTGTACCGTTTTCCCTGACAATACCTTATTTCCGGTTTGCGAAATAAGTTCTTTGCGTTATGAGCGGCACTGAGGTGCCGCGCTACCGGTAATCACACAACCGCACGTGTTGTGCCTCTTCACGGAAAGTTGGGGGATAGATAGAGAAAAGAATTGAAAAAGAGCATAGGAAGCTCCATAATTGAGTTTGCGAGAAACAAAGATGGAGAAG
>CADAMO010000204.1 GCA_902788995.1 Oscillospiraceae bacterium | reverse complement strand
CGAAGACATTTCTTTCAATTGGCGGCAGCGTTCTGTCCCTTGTACATTTCAGGAATTTGGGATATAATGGAGATGCGGACAGGGGTGATCAATTGATGCAGGAAGATTATTATCCTTCACCGTAAAAAAACCGTATACAGATATCACCAGAACAAGGATAGCAGTGGATCGTTACTCTTTTTTTGAATATGGATCGCAACCAGTAACAGCGGAGCCCGAAACGGCCCCGCTGTTGTTCTGTAAAAAATCCCGTATGGGTCAAACATGGGTCAAAATCGGAATCGCCCGGTTTTGGCCTTGTTTTTTGCAAAGGAAAAATCCCCAAAAACGGCGGTGTTAAGCCATTCTTGGGGATTTGTTTGGTTGCGGGAGAAGGACTTGAACCAACGACCTCCGGGTTATGAGCCCGACGAGCTACCAACTGCTCTATCCCGCGATATGTGGCACTCTCTCAAGTGCTTAGCTATTATATATCATCCTTTCAAAAAAATCAACCCCTTTTTTATATTTTTTTTGATTTTTTGCTTTTTTCTTGTTCCGACGGCGTTGGTTGCTGCACCGGTCGGCAGGGAAGACGTCGTTTTTTTTGCGCATTCAATACGGGATGGGAATCGGAACGGGGCGAAAAAACCGGTCGTGAAGCGGAATCCGGTAAACGAAAAAGGCACTTTCAGGCAGAAAAGCCGCAAAAGTGGCGAATAATGTGAAATACCTATTTGCTTTTTCTGAAAGACTGTGCTATACTGAAACGGAATAATGAGAGACGGATGAAAAACGGAATGGGAAAACTGGTGTTCAAGTTCGGGGCCATGGGCTCCAGCAAGACAGCGCAGGCGTTGATGACGCGGTATAATTATGAGGCCAAGGGCACGCGGGTGTGGCTGGTGAAGTCCTCCGCCGATACCCGCGACGGGGCGGATATCCTCCGTTCCCGCATCGGTCTGCAGGCGAACGCCTTCGTCATTACCCCCGGTATGAACGTCAAAGAGCTTTACGAAGTGCAGCGCATGGATGGCGACAGTTATGAGGTGATCATCGCCGACGAGGCGCAGTTCTTTACGGAAGAGCAGATCTGGCAGTTCCGGGAGATCGCTTCTCTCTACGACGTGACGGTGATCTGCTACGGCCTTCGGACGGATTTCCGCTGTCAGCTGTTCCCGGGCAGCAAGGCGCTGTTCATGCTGGCGGACGATATCGACGAGATCGCTTCCGTGTGCAAATGCGGCCGTAAGACCGTTGTGAACGCGCGGATCGGCGCGGACGGGAAAGTGATGGTTCGCGGGCCGCAGGTGGAAATCGGCGGCAACGATAAATATGAGAGCCTCTGCTGGACCTGCTGGCGCAAGGCGCTGCGGGACAACGGCGTTGACGAGCTCAAGGGGATCGTCGGATAAGTGTGAAGACGCCGGGACCGGCAGATGAATCAAGCATCATACGGGCGGATCCCGTCCGATGAATATAAAAAAAAGGATGTTGGAGCTGTGAAAAACAATACGAAACAGATACTGTGTATTTCCGTGATGGCCTATCTCGGGTTGACGGTATTATCAAACATTTATCATTTCCTTTCTTCTATCATTACGGCAATTGTCAATCCCTATTTTTCCCTCAGCGTAATGTCGCTGTTCATCAATTTCTTTACCGGGCTTTCCTATCTGGCGCTGCTTGCGTTCGTGGCGGTAACGGTTTTTGAACAGTTCGGCAAGTTCAAGGAAACGCTGAAAAATCTTTGGTTCCTTCCGGCGATCATCCGCGGCGTTGCGTTGCTGCTTTCGCTGATCAGCTCTGTTTCGTCGTTGAAATACAACCACGGTTGGGATCTGGCAGATCGGTTGCTGTCTGATTTCATCTGGATTCTGGTGAGCGTTGCTTCCATTGCCGCGCTGATGCTGTTCTTCCCCAAGGTGATGCTGGAAGAGACGGCCCCGCTGTTCAAGGCGAAGCCGAAAAAGCCCGCCGGTTATCCGCAGGGCTATCCGCAGCAGGGCGCTTATCCCCGTCCGGGTTCTTATCCGCAGGGGTATCCCCAGCAGGGCTATCCGCAGCAGCGCGCCTATCCCCAACAGGGCTACCCGCAGCAGGGGTATCCCCAGCAGCAGAACGCGAACCCTCAGCAGGGGTATGCGCAGCAGTACGGCGCACAGCAGAACGGCGGCAATCGCCCCCAATAACATACAACCCGTCAATATAACGACCGCAACGACCCCCGGAGCTTTCCGGAGGCCGTTGTTTTTATCTTTTGGCTTTGTTGTCAGATCGTCAGAAGAACGGAAAAGCGGCCGTCGCGGTCGGGGCGGATGCGGTATTCCGTAAAGGCGAAGCCCGGGTTGAGGTTGAATCCTTTGTGGGCGTCGGGCAGCAGTGCGCCGCCGTCGACGGTCAGGGTGACGGCGTCTGAAATCAGCGGCAATACGTATTGGGCGTGGCCTGCCAGGGCAGGGGAGACCCGGCCGGAGATGCGCAGCGCCTGCTCCGTCAGGTCATAGCGCAGCGAACAGCCGCCCGCCACGTCTTTGGGCCGATGATGTTCGTCGCAGAGCAGCGCGTCAACCGTGACCGTCAATGCGCCGTTTTCGTCCCGACAGGCGGTCTGTGCCGCGTAATCGTAATGCTGCGCGAAGCGTTGGCCCTCCGTCTCGGTTTCAATCCGCGGACAGGGGGAGCGATGGGCGGACTTTCGCCGGGTTTGTTGCTGATTGAAGGGCTCGTTGACGGCGTAATCCGCCATGCCGACGGCGACGACCGGCCCGCATTTTTGATGCCACAGCAGGCTGAGCGCCCCGCCGGAGGCGTGGCCGCCCTTGCGGTTGCGGAAGTCGTTGGCGGTGATATCCGCGATCCAGCCGCCGCGGATCAGGCGGCAAACCGCCAGCTCCGGGTATTCAAACAGGCCGTCCGCCGTTTCAACGGGCAGGGCGGTGCGGCGAACGTCGGGCAGGGGTTCGTTCAGGATGGACGCCAGCGTTTTGGCGCGGCAGAAGGTGTGGTGAAGGCAGGGCGATTCGCCTTGCGTTGTCAGATCGCGCCCACCGTAAAGGAGTCCATCGTGGGTGTTCGCTTGTATCAACTCCAGCCGCCGTTGCGCCGCCTCGACAAAGAGGGGATCGGTTTTTCCCAGTCGGAACAGGGCGTCCGCCGCACCGTCCGTCGTGCGTCCGCCCCAAAAGGTCCATTTGAAGGAGCGGGTGCCGATGCTGTCGTCCCACGCGCCGTCGGGCAGCATCCAGTCCAGCTGGGTCCGGAACAGCTTCCTGACGGTTAGCAGCGCGGCTTCATCACCAGCGGTTTCCGCGTAGCGCAGCAGGCAGGGGAGCGACTCCTCCGCGTTGTAGCCCACGTCAATGGCGGCGCAGCCCTTGGGGGAGCGGGCGTCCCGGGGGTGGCCCTCGCCGAAGAGCAGGCCGCTTTCGCTGACGTGGGTCAGGCAGTAGTCCGCCAGCTCTTTGGCAAGGGCGGCGTAGTCCTTTCGGCCGAAATATCGCCCCAGCAGCGCCATGGCGCAGGCGTTGGCGGCGTAGTAGTTGAGATAAGCGCTGCCGTCGGGCCGCAGGCTTCGGAACAGCCATTCGCCCATCCCGCGCAGGCGGTCTTCCCACGCGCTTTTTTCCGCCAGGGACAGCAATCCGCCGTGAAACGTCAGCGCGTCGTGCAGCGCCATGGCCTGAAACACCGTGGTGCCGGTCCATGGGGAGTTGGGGTCGTTAAAGAGGCTGCCGTCGTCGCAGAGGACGTTTTCACCCCAGCGGAACAGCTGTTTCGCTGCGGAAAGCCAACGGTCTTCTCCCGTGAGGTCGGCGGCGCACAGCAGGGGATAGACGGCCTCCGTGCACCGGCCGTGGATCATCTTGCAGGCGGGGCAGAGCAGCCCGCCGTCAAATTCCGGCGTGTGGGGCTGATGCAGCTGATACCGCAATAGGCCGCCGCACCATTGCAGCAGCAGTTCCTTTGCGTCCTTTTTGATGGCGTTTGTATTCCCGTTCACAGGCGTTTCCTCCGGGTCGGTTTGTCTTGTTATTACTATACTATACCGGAAGAAATTTCGCAAGGGGGGATTAAAAAAGGGGTTCTTCACGGATTTTTGTGTGATTAAAGTGCTAAAGTATTTGATTGCATTTTTACTATCCATCAAAACATCGGCAATTTGTTGATCTGCGCGTCGAGCGCGCAGAAAAATCTAACAGAGGAATGGGATTCTGCGAACCAAAAACCGATGCAGGTATTTCTTCAACGCTTTAAACCC
>CADAMO010000203.1 GCA_902788995.1 Oscillospiraceae bacterium | reverse complement strand
CCACACGTCGTAGGCCTGGGGGATCGTGAACAGTCCCGCCAGCTCCATGTGGCTGCCGCCGGTTTTGCCGGCAAGAACCGCCTCTCCCGTTTCGGTGTTTACCAGATAAAAGCCGGATTTGCCGGTCTGACCGTTGAAATAGGCCCAGAACAGCTCGCCGGTGCTGCGGTCAAAGGCCATGGACTGCGCCCCGTCGGGCACCAGCCCCGTAAAGCCGACTTTTTGCGCCCTGCCGTCTTGCATGCTGATGCGGTAGAGAAAACCTGCCAGGTCGATCCCGTAGCACTCGCCCGTCCGGTTGAAGGCCAGCGTCAGCAGTTCCGCGCCGGTGCCGGAAAAGGAGAGCGCCCTTTCGGTGTAGCCGGTTCGCAGATCGACGGAAAACAGCGCCCGCTCCATGTTGAAGGTGCCGAGACCATACATCTTGTCCGTCACATAGTCATAGGACATATCGCCGAAGGAAAACCGGAAGCTGTCTCCGATGTATTCCGGCGCGCTGAGGGTGGCGCCGTCCAGCGAAACGCGCCACAGCCGGAAGGGCATGGTGGAGGTCACGCCGTAGATATAGCCGTTGTAGTATTCCGCCGCGCCGGTGCCTTCCACGCCCACGCCGATCTGCGCCGGTTTTGTCACGTCGTCGGAGGTGAACCCGATCCAGCGGTTGGCAAATCTGGCGGAGGCATCATAGATGGGCAGCGCGTACCAGATTTTTTCGGATTTGAACTGTTTTTCAATGCGCACGTAGGCGTTGTTGACGTAGTCCGCTTCCTGCGGCTTCTCAATGAATTGCCCCGGGGCTTCCTTCCCCGCGTAGACCACCGGCGCGTAGCTGGTGTATTTCGGCGATTTGCGCATGGCGTGGCCGTTTTGGCCGTTCGCGGCGGCGGTGATCTGGGCTGCGCCCGCCACCGTAAAGGTATCCGCGTAAATGCAGCAGGAGGAAGCCGCCTGCCCGGCGGTAGCCGTCACGGTCCCGCCGGAGAGCGCCACGGTCTTGGCCGTGACGGCGTAACTGAGGCTGCCGGCCGCGCCGGAAGCGTCCGCGCTTTCCGCGATCAGCTCGCCCCGGCGCACGGCGACGGAGGTCTTGGCGTAAAGCCCGTAGCACTTGTCCGCCCCCGTTCCGCTGAGGGCGTTCAGCTTGCCGCCCCGCACGGTGATTCCGTCTTTGGAGCTGAGAACGTAAACGCCGATGCTGAAACCGGCGCTGTCGCCGCCCACGCCCTTGACGGAGGAGGAGTCGTCCATATCCATGGCGCCGCCGCAGCGCACGCCGTAGCTGACAGAGTTGGAGTCCGTCTTACCGCTGCCGCCTTCGCCGGACAGCACTGAGCCTTCGGTGACGGAGATCTTTCCGTTGGCGGAAAGCCCCATCATCGCGGCGGCTTTGCCGCTGGCCGCGCTGACCGAAGCCATTTTTGTGAGCATACAGTCGCCGCTGACGGTGCTGGCGACAAATACGCCCGCGCTGCTGTCGGCTGCGTCGCCGCTTCTGAACCGGACCGCCGCGCCGGCGATCTTCAGCGCGCCGGTACGCACGTAAACGCCGAAAGCGTCCTTCTCCGCGTTGCCGGAAGCCACCGTCAGCGAGCCGCCTCCTTCGACGGTCAGCCCCTTGGCGGCGTAAATGCCGTAGGCGTGTTCCGTCGGTTCATGGGTAAGGCCGCCCACCGTGGAATTGCTGCCGTCCTTCAGCCGAAGCGTCAGCTCGTTTTCCGCGTACAGATAGGCGTCGCCATATCTTCCGTCGCCGATCTGCGCGCCGTTCAGCGTCAGGGTGGCGCTGTCCTTATCGTAGGCGGCTGTTCCGTCGCCGAAAATATCATAACAGTTATAATTGTCTACCTGAAGGCCGCCCACCCACAGCCCGTAGGCGATCACCGGGCGGACGAAATACAGGCTTTTTGCGTCGACGGTTTCCTCGTTGTCGGTGAGCAGAAAGCGCATCCCGTCCTCATAATCGACGGCGACCTCCCGGTCGCATCCGAGCTCCGTCGCGTTGGCGAAGGCGGCGCCGGTGACGCGGTATTCCTCGTGTATATCCGCCTTTCCGTAGGGGGCGAACGCCGCGTACTGCCCGCCGGTGGCGTAGAGAAAGCCGGAACGGACCCGCAGCGGGGTCTTGCCGTCCGTGACGGCGCGCAGGCCGCAGGACTGTTCTCCCACGCCCTTCGCCGTAAGCGAGCCGCCGGTCACGGTGACGGTCCCTTGCACCAGCACGGCGTCGCCCTCTTCCGCCACAGAGCGGTTGGCGATGGCCGAAACGACGGCGCTCAGTTCTTCCGTCATGGCGTGGCCCGCGAACAGCCCGCAGGAAACGGCGGGAAGGCATTCTGAATCCGGCAGAAAGCTGACGGCGCTGACTGTCGCGTTGTCGGTGAACGTGAGGTCCTTTGCGGCGTAAACGCCGTATCCGCAGGTAGCCACGGTGCTGGTCAGCCGGCCGCCGCTGGCGTTGACGGCGACGCTGTCGCAGAAAATCACGTCCGCGGCAAAGATCCCGGCGGTGCGGTAGGTGGAAAGCCCGCCGGTGACGTTCAGCGTACCGAGCCCCTCCACGGTCAGCGTACCGCCGCAGAAAATGCCGCAGTTGGTGACGTTTTTCCCCATGGTGAATACGGAGGTGACGGTATTCTCACCGTTGACGGCAACGGTCAGATCGCCGGCGGCAAAAATAGCCGCGGCAAAAGAGCCGTCCCCGTATTCTTCCGCGTGCGCCTTTGTCACCGAAGCGTCGGTGAGGGTCAGCACGGCGTTTTCCGGATCATAAACGGCAGTACCCAGGCCGCAGCTCAGCCCCTCCGCAGCGTTTTCCGCTGTGAATTGAACGCCGTTCACCCATACGTCATAGGCTTCCGGCGCGGCGAACGCCCCCGTCGGAAGCAAGGCCAGCAGCAGCGCGGCGGTAACGAGCAATGCGATATATCTGACGGATTTCATCTTAACGACCTCCGGTGATTTTGATTGATTCTATATTTCTGCAACAAATATTCATTGTAAATTATAATATAAATAATTGTTGAATGCAATCTTAAATTTCCGCCGATCAAAGATACTTTTGACGTAAGAGGACGGCTTAGTCAAATGGATTCGCCGGCTCCCGGATCTTCTTCTCCATCTGAATTTCCAGATGCTGCGCTCGGCCAATCGTTGAAAGATCATCTGGAAAGAACCTATGCCGGCGGTTGAAGATCATGAGCCATAGCACTTGACAGATATCATAATGAATGTTAAAGTATAAAAAAAAACGAGGAAACAGAATGAGCGGATATAAACATATATGCCCGATTTGCAAACAATACTGTTTTGAATATGATTTGGAATATTGCCCTGTTTGCGGATGGGAGAATGATGATTTTCAAGAAGATTTTCCGGACCTGAAAGGAGCGAACGCATTCAGTTTGAAGGAAGCGCTGTGCAACTATCAAGCAACAGGACGAGCAGACGGAGAAGCTGACGGAAATGTAAACAATCAAAAGAATCCGGATAAAGCCAAGCAGAAATAGATTATGATGGTAATATGTTTGATGAAAAAGGAACAATTATAAAAATGAGATACGTTTGCCCTGTTTGCGGCACACCTTTTGATCAGATTATGCCCCAGCCCACAGAAGAATGTAAAACTTGTGGTTGGTTGTTTGACAGTTATCAGTATGATAACCATAATGCAAAAGGGTGTATTAATATCATGTCTGTAATAGAATGTCAAGATGCTTGGAAACATGGTAAACCATTTTATTAACCAGATTAACAATAATTTCTAAAAAAATCCAAAATTTGATGATCTGTATGGGTTAGGAGGGATATGATGTTTGATTATACAATTTATCCAGATAATAGTCCTGAAAGATTTTTAGATACTTGTCAAATGATTGAAACTGAATTAAAACAAGTCAAAAAACAAGAAATATTGATTGATGTTGACGGCTCAACATATCAAGAATATACTTATAATGCTGAAAAAATAACTGTTTTTGATGATTATGAGGTTGGAGCAGTTTATATTGTTTCATCAATGAACTTGGACTTTCTATTCAAAGATGATAGAACAAAATAATATACATTTTCAGGCAAGGTTAATGAAACGGTGTGCGTTGTTCATCGGCTATTCTTTACCGCTGAAAAAGCAGCGAAATAGAGAGAAAACAGGCTTGAAGGACATATTCAAAGAAAAAAGGTAAACCCCATAGGGGATCACCAATATTCAAAAAAAAGACGGATAAAAGATCAGAAATAATTTGAAGAAAAAAAGTCAAAAAAAGGGTTGACAAACTGGGTTTTGTGAGATAT
>CADAMO010000202.1 GCA_902788995.1 Oscillospiraceae bacterium | reverse complement strand
GCCGACGCCCGCCATGAGAAACTCGAAAAGGCTTCCCTTTTCGAAGGCGCTGAAGAGAAAGAAGCAAACGAACAACAGCAGCGTATAGCCGTAATTCATGTTGTAGGAAGAGCGGTATTCCTGCCCGTACGAACCCTCCTCCAACCAAAAGCCCTTGGCAGTGGCGACGTACAGCCGCAGCGCGGAATAAAGATAAACGATCCAGCCGCTTACACGAAGGCCCCGCAGAATGCGGACCGGATCATTGACAAGACGGATAAAGAAATAGGCGTAAAGGCCGTTATCCGGCAGAAACACATAATCGACAAGACCGTATTCCTCACGGAAATAATAATAGGCGTAATCCGGATGGAGGCAATAGGTCGCGCAGAGATACAGTACGAGATAAAGGATGATCAGGAAGAAGTCGGCGGGCAACGGACGCTTCTCCGTCATAAAGACGGCAACGGCCGGCAGCCAGACCACGCAAAGCGCCGCCGGGACGGCAAGCGCCTCCTCGCCGAAGGGTTCCAGCGCTTTCGTAAAGAGCCATTCCCAGACGGGCAAGGTGAAATAGAGCACGAAGAGCACCGTCGCGGCGGTTCCGGAGGTGGACCGGAAACGACGGATCGTTCCGATCCGTGGAGCGGTCAGCGAAATGCGTCTATCCGAGCACATACTCCTCCTTCACGGAGCTTTCTCCGCAGTCGCGACCGGTCAGCCTTGACACGATCAGATTGACGTCGCGAAGCAGCGCCGTTTTACCGTCCAAGTCCAGACGGTCCCATAAGGTCGGAACCGGCCATGCCGCCGGCACGCCGTATCGGTCTTCAATGATTTTGAGAACGGAAAAAGACGGCCGCACACCAAGGTCGTCAACCGTCAGGTGAAACGCCACGGCGAATTCCGGCAGATGATCCCGCAGCAGATAGGCCGAAGAGGGAGAAATGCTGTAATTGCCGATCCCGTAGGCGACCGGCGTGCCGTGGATAATCTCCGCCGGCTGCACCACGTGGGCATGGTGGCAGATAACGGCGTCGGCGCCGTTGTCCGCGAACAGACGGACAAAATAACGGGACAGCCCGCCGGGCGCTCCATTGAACTGACCGCCGCAATGCAGACAGACAACGACAAGATCAGCGCGCTGTTTTGCCTCCGACAGCTCCTGCAGAAGCCGCCGCTCATACGCAGGGTCCAGTTCATTCTCGTCAAAATGATCCACACGGACGGAATTATACGGCATTCCAAGCGCCTTTTTCAGGCGGATCCGCGCCTCCTGATCCATCACCCGGGAGAGGGAGGAGGACACCGCGCGGCGGCACTTCCCTGCCCGCTTTCCTTCATAGGTCTGAAGGTTGAACGTCTGCGGTTTCAACAGCCCCACCCGCAGGACGTCCTCGTCATTCAGTAAAACGCCGGTTTCATGGACGTTGGTACCGTAGGTATAATTCAGGAAGGCCGCTCTTCTGTCTTTCAGCGTAGCGACGAAAACGCCGCGGTCTTCCGGGCGGCGCCACGTCCCCGTATGGGCGATTCCATGGGCGTCCAGCACGTCGATCGTCCGGTCCAGCCCCGTAATGCCGCAGTCAAGACAGTGATTCGTGGCGGTGGTTACCAGGGAAATTCCACTCCTCGACAGCGACGAGGCGAAGACATCCGGCGTGTTGAACCGGTATAGTTCCTTCGTATACGGGAAAGCTGTGCCGCCAAAGACGGTCTCCAGATTCCCGACCACATAATCCGAACGGGAGAACAGCCTTTTCGTTTGGGCAAATACACGATCAAAAACCTCTGCGCCGTATGTTTCATACGCTTTCTGCAGAGGTTTTTCGCACATGATATCGCCGACGAACGTGATCCGGACTGTTTTCTCCATTGATTTCATCCATTTCTTCTGAATGCGTTCACAGAAATCCGTTCTTTTTGCAGCAGTGCTAAAACGTCCCGCCGCATCCCCTTACCGAAGGTCGCCTGTGGGCCGATCATCTCCGGCTGGGCGTTGCCTTCCACCACGATCCAGCCGGACGCGGTATGGGCCATGTCCCAACCCACCAGCCGCACCTGCGGCAGAAACTCCGGCACCGCAAAACCGACGAAGGGGACGCCGGTATCCGGGTGACGGGCATAGCGCGTTCCCGCTTCATCAACGCCGGAGGTGACCACACGGCCGCCGCAAAGGTCAATGCCGGCCATGATCCCGCCGGAAGCGCCGTTGTCGGTAAAAGAACCGCCCCGTCCTGTTTTCAGAAAGGCCCACAACAGCGCAGGCTTCCCGTCCGACACAAAGGTGACGACCCGCACCGTGTTGACGCTGGCAGGATGAAACGACGCCATCTCGCCGCTCTGCCGGATGGTTTCTTCCAACAGCATGCTTCCCTTTTCGGGCAGCGAGTCAAATAATAACTGAACATCCGAGCAGGACGAAGCGTCGATCTGCCGGATGCCTTTGCCGCAGGCGCCGACGACCGGTTTTACCGTACAGACGGGATGGCGCCGCAGAAAACATTCAAGCGCTCCCCTGTCTTCCGGCGAGGCGACGAACAGCGCCTCTCTGCCGTAGGCCTCACGGAATTGCAGGTATGTCTGCCGCTTGTCGGAAAAGACCCGCATTGCGTCAAGATCGTTCACAAGATATGAAAGCAGCACGCTTTCACGGTCCGAGAGGAAGTTCAGCCGCTCTTCCGGCGTCAGCCCGGAAAAGCCGTAACAGCAGAATTCGTTCTCAGTAAAACCGTAGGCAGCACGGTACCATCGGGCTTCATCACCGCCGATTCCGGTCAATCCTCGGACAAGGCGCGCCAGCGACGGATGGCGTTCACAGGCTGCGACCAGCGCTTTGGGCAGCAGCCCGGAAACCGCGTGAGCGCGCCACCTGAACTGACGGAGCGCTTTAACGGGCGGAAAAGAAACAAAGACTTGTTTTGAGATCGTCATATCAGTTGCGGCTTTTTGCCAGCCGCCTTGTCAGGAACACGTCCGAAAGCACCCGCTCCGTCATGTCGCCGAAGGTGGGACCGCAGGAAAACTGATTCTGCCCCGGCGCGGTATTGAACTCGATCAGGATCGGCTGTCCATCCGTTCCGATGGCGATATCCCACCCGATGATTTTGAAATGCGCCAGCCGAACGTGCAGCCGCCTCACAAGCGCGACAGCCTCCTGAAAACCGGGAACGACGACGGAATCAAACCGGATACCGGCGGCGTTTGTCTCACACCGTTCCGACTTCCGGTTGATGGCATATCGGCTCAAACGCCCGTCGGCGTCCACCGCGCAGGCGAAACCGCCCGCGCCGATATTATCCACGTGAGATCCGACGCCGCCCACCCGCAAAATCGCGGAAAGCACATGAATCTCATTTTCAAACAGAAAGGAAATAATCCGCAGCGTATTCAACGAATCGGGGTTGAGCTGACGCAGCGCCGGGTGCTGCTCCACCCGCTCCTGCGCGATGAAATTATCACCGACGACGTCAAAGGCCTCTTTGACGGAAGCAGCGGAACAATCGGAGCCGTCAAAGAAACGGAGCAAGCGACCTTCGCCGCTGTCAACGGAAGGCTTCAGCACAAAGCGGCCCTCCCGGACGCAGCGCGCTACCGCGTCTTCTTTTGAAATCAAACGGTACGATCCGTCGTAGAATACGCCCGCGATACAGGAAACAATGGTGCGGGGACGGCGGGCGTCGGAAAACCAGACCGCGAGGTAATTCTTATCCTCGCCATACCTGCGAAAAGAAGAATTGGAATAATACGGCAGGATCCGGTCGAACCAGATATCATCCGGAATATACCGGGGGTCTGCGCTGCCGGTATGATAAGAGAGGAGCTGATACCATACGATACCGGGACTGACGCCGTAGGGAGACCAAAATGGGAGCACCGTCTCTTTATAGGCCTTCCGGCAATCGGGGACGGCAGACAACCTGCGAAGCCGCCTCTTTGCCGCTCGGCGATATTCGAAAACCCGGTATTTGCGCTCCGCAAATTCATACAGACCGTCCATCCGTTTTCGGATCGAGCTTCTCAACCGCCGCGCCTCCTTTATGAATTTTCAATTTCGTTGATTTCAAGAAAAACATCACATGCTGTTTCGCGAAAAGAGCATGTGATGTGTCATCTTAATCATAAATCAGCGCAGACTGACCGAACGATCCCCGATCAGATGCTGACTTCCGCCATCTCTTTCAGATCTTCCGACGTATTGTTGACCTCCTCCGGTAAACGGAAAGTCGGCACAACCCGGCGCAGCACGTTGAACGTCTCCTCGTCGCTGCCGGTCGCAACCGCGCTGCGCAGCAATGCAAGCTTGTGCTCGATCTCTTCAAGCGGTGCGGGTGCGTCGCGTTCAATGAAAATCAGGCTGTTTTCGGTTTTGTCAAGCTCTTCGGATTTCACGAGAAGCTCTTCATAGAGCTTTTCTCCGGGGCGAAGACCTGTTTCGATGATTTCAATATCCTTACCGGGTTCCATACCGCTGAGGCGGATCATATTCTCCGCCAGATCAAGGATACGAACCGGCTGACCCATATCAAGAACGAACAGCTCGCCGTTCTTGGCCATGGAACCGGATTGGAGCACCAGCTGAGATGCTTCGGGGATCGTCATAAAATAGCGGATGATCCGCTTATCTGTCAAAGTGATAGGGCCGCCGGAGGCGATCTGACGGCGGAACAGAGGAATCACGGAACCGGCAGAGCCGAGCACGTTGCCGAACCGCGTCGCGCTGAAGGTGGTCTGCCCTCCGATGGTGCTGTGCGCCTGTACGATCATTTCACAGAACCGCTTGGTGGCGCCCATCACGTTGGTGGGATTCACCGCCTTATCGGTACTGATCATGATAAACCGTTCAACGCCGTACTTTTCGCTCAGTTCGACGGTATTGAGCGTGCCGAAGATATTGTTTTCAACGGCTTCCACAATATTGTGCTCCATCAATGGCACGTGTTTGTGGGCGGCCGCATGAAGCACGACATCAGGATGATACTGCTGAAAAATACGCTCCAGCGCAGGACGGTTGCATACGGAAAGGATCTCGACGCACAGATCCAACGAATTGCCGTAGGCGATGCGCAGTTCCTGCTGCACGTCATAGGCGCCGTTTTCATAGACGTCAAGAATGACAAGCTTTTTAGGGTGCATTTTGGCAATCTGCCGGCAGAGCTCGGAACCGATGGATCCACCGCCGCCGGTAATCATGATCACCTTGTCGCGGTAATATTTCCCGGTCTTTTCATCGGCAATCTCGATCGGCTTGCGGAACAGCAGTTCCTCAATGTCGAATTCACGCATCCGGCGCTTACCGGCATTGCTGGGATTGGGAATGGACGGAAAATCGTAAACTTTGATTTTACAACCGGATTGACGATAAAAATCATACATCTGTTTTTTCTCGTCAACAGAAAGCTGCGGTACGGCAAAAACGATCTCCTGAATCTCCATTCTCTCCAGGCGCTGAATGGAGACGTCCTCTTCAGACAGAACAGGAATGCCATAGATCTGACGGCCGATCTTCTCTTTTTTGACGTCAATAAAACACTTCGGGGTATAGGCGGCCGTCGGACTGTTCAGGAGCTCTTCCGCCAAGGAAGTACCGACGCGACCGGCGCCGACAATCGCGATTTTGATCCTGTTCTGAGTTGGATTGACGTAGGAAATATCCTTACCTACAAAGACCTTGATCAGGAACCGGAGCACGCGACCGAGCAGCGTAGAGCTGTCCGTACACTTATAAGCGTAACGATACAGCATCCGCATGGCAAGCGAGATCAGAAGATTCAGAGACGCAATGCCCACAATGTGAACCGCGCTGATCGGATGGATCACCGTAAGTACGCCCTGAAAAACGTAGTATATAACACAGGCGCAGCCATCCGCACAGAGCAGACGGATATAGGACTGAATGCCTCCGTAGCGCCAGATCTGACGGTAAATATCAAACAGAAAACGCAACGCGAAAACGCAGACGAAAAACAGCGCGATATGAATAAATCTGTCAGTTACGGTAAATTCCCTGCCGTTTGAGGCCAAATTGCTGATGCCCTTATAGACAAAGAGCATAAACACTTCAACCGCGCAGAAAATCAGCACGTCATAGAATACAAGCAGCCACCTGACGTTATACCGGCGTTCGACCGTCGTAGTTTTTTCCTTCATTACCTCACGAACCTTCCGCTGTTTCAGTCCGGGACCGAAAGGATCCCCACACGCAAACGGACAGAAACAGCTTATTTCTTATACTTCTTGTAGTATCCTCTGTCAGTAGAGCTTCTGGAATAGTTCCGCACGGCGCCAAGAATCTTGCAATCCGTCTTGCGGATCATAGAGATCACTTCTTTTTCACGCTTGATGGTATTCTTTTTGTCGCCGATGACCAGC
>CADAMO010000201.1 GCA_902788995.1 Oscillospiraceae bacterium | reverse complement strand
ATCTTGCGGCGTTTGACGCCGTCGTGCGGCAGATCGCCGTAACGGACGGCAAAACGGCGGTGGTGCTGGACCGCACCGCCTTTTTCCCCACAGGCGGCGGGCAGGCCTGCGACACCGGTACGCTTGGAGGGGTAAAGGTCCTTCAGACGGCGGAGGTGGCCGGAACAGTTTACCACTTTGTGGAAGCATCTTCCTCCTTTTCTGTGGGCGACGAGGTGGTGGGCGAGATAGCCGCCGCACAGCGTTTTTCCCGCATGCAGGCCCACTCCGGCGAGCATATCGTCTCCGGCGTCGCTCATAAACTTTATGGCGTTGAAAACGTGGGCTTCCACATGGACGGCCTCCTGATGACGGTGGATTTTGACTTCCCGCTGACAAAAGAGCAGATCGACCGAATCGAACAAACGGCCAATGAGGTCGTCTATGCCGATGTGCCGGTGACGGCGAAAACCTTCAGCAAAGAGGAAGCCGCGTCCATCGACTACCGCAGCAAAAAAGAGTTCGCGGGCGACGTGCGCATCGTGACGGTGGAGGGGGTCGACCGCTGCGCCTGCTGCGCGCCACACGTCTCCCGCACCGGCGAAGTCGGGCTGATCAAAATTCTGTCCTGCGTCAGCCACCGGGGCGGCGTGCGCATCACGCTGATCTGCGGGGCGGAGGCCTACGCCGACTACTGCGATAAATATCGTCAGACCCTGCGTATCGCCGCGCTGACCGCTTCCCGCCACAGCGAGACGGATCAGGCGGTGGAGGCGCTGATCGCACAGAATAAAGAGCTGAAAAACGAGATCTATGCTCAGAAAAAGCGCCTGTGCGCCTGTATCGCCGCCCACGCCCCCGCTTCTGATGGGAATCTGGTCGTTTTTGCGGAGGGCTGTGATCCGGAGGAGCTGTGCGAAATCGCGCTGCTGGTGTCGGAAAAGGCCGCCGGGGCGGCCGTTGCCTGCTCCGGGAATGACGACGACGGCTATACCTATGCCGCTTACTGCCGCGGCGCGGCGATGAACCGTCACGCGAAGGCCATCAACACGGCGCTGAACGGCAGGGGCGGCGGACGGGACGAGCTGATCCGGGGCAGCTTCCGGGCGAGCCGGTCGGACATTGAGACATTTTTCAGAACGTTTGAGGTAGAACGCCCATGAGAATGAGAAGGAAAAAACACCTGGAAGAAAAACTGGCGCAGTGCGACAACCTGATCTGCTTTCCCCACGTGGACAGCGACGTGCGGGAGGCTGTTCTGACGAAGGAGTACCTTGACTACGCTGCCGTTTTCGGCAACGACCATCCGGTCCACATGGAGATCGGCTGCGGCAAGGGACAGTTCGTGACGGAGTTGGCGGCAAGGCGCCCGGACCTCAACTTCATCGCGGTGGAAGTCAACCGGAACGTCATCAGCATGGCCTGTCACAAGGCGATTGAAATGGGCCTTTCCAACGTCCTGTTTTTGCAAGGCGGGGCGGAACTGCTGCAAAAATACATCCCTTCGGACAGCATCGGCCGCATCTATCTGAATTTCTCCTGTCCTTATCCCAAGGCGACCTATGCCAACCGGCGGCTGACCAACCCCAAATACCTGGAGATCTATCGGGACATCTGCGCCGAAGGGGCGGAGGTCCACCAGAAAACCGACAATATGCACTTTTTTGAATACTCCATCGAGCAGTTCACAGCGGCGGGCTACAAGCTGAAAAACGTCTCGCTGGACCTGCACGCCAGCGAGTTTGAGGGCAACATTGTCACGGAGTACGAAAACCGCTTCGCCTCCATGGGAATGCCCATCTACCGGCTGGAGGCCTATCGCGACTGAACCCGTTAGCCTCCATTCATATTCCGGACAGGTTCCGCATATCCTGTAACGAACAACGAAATAGGAGTGCGATCAATGGAACTGGAATTTGCGACGGTCAAAGAACTGAAGCTGTTTGACAGCGCGGTGCGGGAGCAGCCCATCGAGGCGGACCTGGTGCTGCCGGAATACTATCCGCCCATCGGGCGGATCCTGAAATGCTTTGCCGCTCCCTCGGAAGAGGCGGTCACCTTTGCGGAGGGCCGCGTCAGCGTGGCGGGGGCGGCATCGCTGCGTCTTCTTTACGCCGACGGCGAGAACCGCCTGCACTGCTTTCAGACGGAGACGAAATACACCAAAATACTGCAGGCGGATTGCCGCTGCGAACAGGCTGCCGTCAGGGTCACCCAGGACGTGCGCTCCGTCGCCTGCCGTGCGCTGGGCCCCAAACGGGTCGAAATCAAAGCCTCCGTCGCCGTCCGGGCGGAATTGCTGGGCGTGGCCGATCATTCGGTTGTCACCGGCGCCGACTCGCAGGTGCAGCTGCTCACACAAAAAACGGAATGCTGTGAGCCGGCCTGCGTCCATTGCCGGGAATTCACCGACAGCGATACTGCCCGGTTTGACGCTGCCGGCCGCCTGACCGCGGTCGTTGCCGTCTCCGCCGTGCCCCTGCCGGAAAAGACGGAGGCGGTCAGCAATAAGCTCTTGCTGCGCGGCCGCACGCTGGTGACGGCCGTCTGCGCCGCGGAGGACGGCGCTGTGGCGCAGGTTGAGTGCAGTGTGCCCTTCAGCGAGGTGCTGGATTGCTACGGCGTCAGTGAAGAGACCGACTGCCGCGTGGTCTTCTCCCGCTGTGAGGCGGAGGTGACCCTGCCGGAGGATGGCGGGGGCGACGCGGAAGTGACGGTCCGGAATAAGGTATTGATCGTCGCGGCGGCGCAAAAGGAATTGCGCTGCGTTACCGACGCCTATGCGGTCGGCTGCGAGGCGGAGCCCTCTTTTTGTGAACTGACGCCTGCCCGCGCCATCACCGTCCTCACGGAGGAAGAAACGGTCAGCGCCGAAACGGATGCCGACGACGAGGTCGCTTCCGTGCAGTCCGTGTTTGTTACTGACCTCTCCTGGGCGGTCTCCGGCGGTCAGGAAGGCGACAGCGCCGAGGGAACGCTCTGCTTCAACGCCCTGTGCCGCGACGCGGAGGGCCGGTTTTCCCTGACTTCACGAACCGTCACCTTCGGACACCGTTTTCCTGCCGGTCTGCGCTGCGTTGTGTGCGAAGCCGCCGTGAAAAACCTCACAGGAGAGCGGTCTGCGGACGGCAAGCTCCGCTTCGGCTGCGCGCTGGTCTTTACCGTGCTGACGGCCTCCGGCGAACGCCTGCGGATGCTGACCGGGCTGAAAGAAGGGGAGAAAGCCGCCGGGACACGGCAGGAGAGGGCGGTGGTTTACTTCGCGGAAAAGGGCGAACGCCTGTGGGATATCGCCAAGGAGAACCGCACCTCCGTCGAGGCGATCCGGACGATGAACTCCCTGTCTGGCGACGTGATCGAAAGCGACACACGCCTGATTTTCTCCGGCTGCTGAACCGAAAACAATATCATTACGATCCGGTTGACCGCTTTGCGTCAGCCGGTTATTTTTTAGAAATTGAGAATAAATTTCAATTTGGGTATTGTTTTATCTGAAAAAGGTGCTAAAATATAAAAGATAAAAAAGCTGAAAAAGGAATGAGACACATGACGAAAATTGATATTTTTTCAGGATTTCTCGGCGCGGGCAAAACCACGCTGATCAAAAAGCTGATCGCCGACAGCTACAAGGGCGAAAAGCTGGTGCTGATCGAAAACGAGTTCGGTGAGATCGGCATCGACGGCGGTTTTCTGCAGGACGCCGGCATTGAGATCACGGAAATGAACTCCGGCTGCATCTGCTGCTCGCTGGTGGGCGACTTCCGCGAGGCGCTGCATCAGGTGCTGGAGCAGTTCAGCCCCGACCGTATCATCATCGAGCCCTCCGGCGTTGGCAAACTGTCCGACGTGATCCGCGCCGTCAGCAGCGTCGCCTCCGACGACGTGAAGCTGAACGCCTTCACCACTGTGGTGGATGCGGGCAAGTGCAAGATGTATATGAAAAACTTCGGCGAATTCTTCAACGATCAGGTGGAGCACGCCGGCACCGTGATCATGAGCCACGCGGATTCCGTCAGCGCGGACAAGCTTTCCTCCGCAGTGGCGCTGGTGCGGGAGAAGAACCCCACCGCTGTCATCGTGACCACGCCCATCTTCCAGCTGGACGGCGAAACGCTGCTTTCCGCCATCGAGCGGGAGGATACGCTGGCCGCCGCCATCGAGCACCTGAAGCAGGAGCATGAGGATGAGGAGCACGAGCATCACCATCATCACGACGACGATGACGACGAGCACGAGCATCATCACCACCATCACGACGACGATGACGATGATGATGATGACGATGACGACGAGCACGAGCACCATCACCACCATCACGACGATGACGAT
>CADAMO010000200.1 GCA_902788995.1 Oscillospiraceae bacterium | reverse complement strand
TGGGCGTTCATCACGATCAGGCTTTGCTGCGCCTGCCGGAAGATCTCCGTCAGGCAGACGACCGGCAACCCCCCGGCCCGGATCATATCAGTCAGCACGTTGCCGGGGCCCACACTTGGCAGCTGATCGGCGTCGCCGACAAGAATCAGCCGGCAGCCCATGGGAAGGGCGTCCAGCAGAGAATCAAACAGTTCCACGTCCACCATGGAGACCTCGTCCACGATCAGCGCGCCGCAGCTCAGCGGCTCTTTGGCGTTGCGGCGGAAGGACGGCTTTTCTGACTCGTCCCACTCCACCTCCAACAGCCGGTGGATGGTTTTGGCCTCGCGGCCGGTGACCTCGCTCAGGCGTTTGGCGGCGCGGCCCGTGGGGGCGCAGAGCAGCACCTCCACATGTTTGCGCTCCAGCACGTCAATGATCCCTCTGACGGCGGTGGTCTTACCGGTGCCCGGCCCGCCCGTCAGGATCAGCAACCCTTTTTCGCTGTTTGTGCGGATGGCATCCCGCTGCTGAGCGGCGTACTGGATGCCGTTGCGCTGTCCGATCCGGTCGATATCCGCGTCAATGGAACGAATCAGCGCCGGCGGGAATTTCAGGATCCGCCGGATGCGCTCCGCAATATGCCGCTCCGCCAGATAGAGGTCAGGAAGAAAGAGGAACTCCTCACCTTCCATCGTTTCCGAAATCAGCTGGCGCGATTCAATCAGGTTGTCCAGCGTGATCTCCGCCTCTTCGTCGGTGATCTCCAGCAGGCGGCAGGTGGGTTCGATCATTTTGCGGCGCGGGATACAGGTGTGCCCGTTGCCGAGATTATGCCGGATAATATGAATGACGCCTGCCCGGTTGCGGTATTCGCTGTTGGGCACGATGTCCATTTTACGGACAAGGGCTTCCGTGCGCTCAAAGGAAAAACCGGAGACGGTTCCGCAGAGGACGTAGGGATTTTCACGGATGGTCTTCACCGCGTTCATGCCGAAATATTTATAAATAGCGGTGCATTCCGCCGAGGTGATCCCGTAGTTCTCCAGCTCGATCAGGAGCTTTCGCATGGCGTACTGGTGATTGAATTCGTTGCAGATCTCCACCGCCTTGGATTTGGAGATGCCGTTGATCATGGCGAGCTTTTCGGGTTCGTTTTCCAGTACGTCAATGCTGTTCTCCCCGAACCGTTCGATGATCTTTGCCGCCGTCTTCGGGCCGATGCCCTTGATGGAACCGGAGGCCAGATACCGGAACAGCTTTGCGGCGGTATCGGGCATGGAGCGCTCGCAGGCGCTGATGCGAAACTGGCGGCCGAAGACGTTATGGCTGTCCCACGAACCGTGCAGCGTCACGTCCTCGCCGGGAGAGATCTCCGGAAGCACACCGACGGCGGTGATGATCTCACCGCCGGCTACCGTCACTTCTATTACCGTAAAATGATTGTCGGGGTTGGCGAACACCACGTTCTCGACCAATCCCCGCAGGATCGTTTCGTTTTCTCTCTCCGTCATAGGTTACCGTTCAGTCTTCCTGCCGGTCATAGGATTCATCTTCCCCCGGCGCGGCAAACACATAGCCGTTGCGTTCCAGATATTTCATATTCTTCAGCAGCTTGCCGATGCCCTCCGCTGCGCAGCGCTCCGCTTCATCAGCGCGGACCGCCCTGACACCCAGCGCGCCGCCCAACCACTCTTCCGTACCGTAAAGGTTGGAAGTGCCGCCGGTGAGGATCACGCCGCTGTCGATCAGATCGCCGCAGAGCTCGGGCGTTGTCTCTTCAAGAAGATCCCGGATGCAGGTCAGGATACTGTCAAGGAAGGGCTTTAGCACGTAATAAATCTCGGTGGAATTGAGCTCCGCATACGCAGGCAAACCGGAATCTGCATGCTTTCCGCAGGCGAAAACGGAGATTTCATCCTTCCGCAATACCGCCGCGCCGACGGTCCGCTTTACTTTTTCCGCCTCACTCTCGCCCAGGTCGATCCGGTATTGGCGCAGAACGTACTCGGTGATCGCCTGGGTAAGCGTACCGCCGCCCACGTTGACGGAACGGGACACGGCAATATTGCCCATAGTGATCACGGCGCAATCCGTCACGGCGCCGCCGATATCACAGACGAAAACGCCCTTCGGATCCGTCAGGCTGACCCCTGCGCCGATGGCGGAGGCAAGCGCCTCGCTGACGCAGCACACGCTGCCGGCGCCGGCCGCCATCACCACGTTGAACAGCGATTTCAGGGCGATCTCATTGACGGTACTGGGAACGCAAAGGAGAACGTTGGGACGGAACAGTTTTCCGCCTGCGATCTTTTCGATATACCGGCTGAGCATCATGCGGGCCGCTTCAAAATCGTTCACAAGACCGTCTTTAATAGGAAAAACAGGCACCAGCGAAGGGGGAAGCTTGCCGAGCATTTCCCGGGCGGCATGCCCCATCGCCAGCACTTTTCCGGAAGAAGCGTCGCAAACCATGACGGAAGGCTCGCAGATCACAACACCCCGCCCCTCAACGACCACGGTCACGTTGGCGGAACCGAAGTCGATTCCGATTTTTATTCCAACCATCTGCAGCTGCCTCCTTTCCGGTACGCCCGTACCCGTACATTATTAGTTATTTTAACATAAACCGGAACGTTATTTCAAGAACAACCAACATTTTCTATCAGTTTTTTTGCGCAAAAAAGAGAAGTTCTTTTTAGATAACTTTCACAAGAAAACAGGAAATGGCCGAAAAATATTCCATCATTCAGAAAGATATGATAGAATAAGAAAAAACAGATGAAGGAGATACTCAACATGGATCAGGTACATAACGAATACAGGGTCAGATCGGCCACAGGGCTCACGGAACTGTTCGTTCAATCCGTAACCCCTTCGGATGATGCCTCCGTGATCGGCATTATTCAGATCGTACACGGCATGGCGGAGCATACCGACCGCTATCTTGACGTGGCAAAATATCTCTGCAACGAAGGTTTTGCCGTCTATATGCACGATCACGCCGGCCACGGCCGCTCGATCAAATCCGACGACGATCTGGGCTATTTCGGTGAAAAAGACGGCAATGAGATGCTGGTAGACGACGTGAAGGCCGTCGCGCAGCTGGCCAAGGGCAGATATCCGGGTAAAAAGCTGGTCATCTGGGGCCATTCCATGGGGTCCTTCATCACCCGGCGTTTTGCCGCAAAATATCCCGGCGTGGCCGACGGCTTCGTCATCTGCGGCACCAGCGGCGCCAATCCCGCGGCGGCCCTCGGCGCGTTCATTGCCGATACCATCGGCAAAATCAAAGGGCCCCGCTATCGTTCCACCTTCATCAACAACCTTGCCTTCGGCAGCTACAACAAAAAATTCAGCGGCAATACGGGGTTCGAGTGGCTTTCCGTCAACGAGGACAACGTAAAAAAATACGTGGCGGACGATAAGTGCGGCTATCTGTTTACCGCCTTCGGTTACCGGGATCTGTTCCGGCTGCTGGGTTCCGTTTCCGGCAAGGATTGGTACGAGGCCGTTCCGAAGGACGTGCCCATCTATCTGATCGCCGGCGAAATGGACCCGGTAGGCAACGACGGTAAGGGTGTGCGGGAGGTCTATGACAAGCTGAGGGAAAGCGGTCACACGGACGTTTCCATCAAGCTGTATCCCGGGCTGCGCCACGAGATCCACAATGAAAAGACCAACGCGGAGGTCTATCGGGACATCGCCGATTTTGCCAAAAAGATCGTATCCTGATGGACGCTTGATCTGTTTCGACCCTATCAATACAAAAGCCTGCCAGGCTTTTTGTTATTCTTTGTTACGGTCTAAAAGAGGAGAATCCATTTTGCAGGCAACAAAAACCTGCTTTTGTCAGTTCGCCGCTTGTTGATTCCCAGTCAGGAACGCGTAGGCGGCGGCAAACTGGGCATCATTTTGAGGCTGCGCGGCCGGAAGAGCGTTCTTCTCAGCGTCGGTCAGGGGGACCTCCGTATCCGGCGAAACGCCGATCTCGTCAAAAGACTCGCTGAGATATGGCCGGATCTTGGCGACGGCCAGCAGCACAGCGCCGCCGTCCTCAAGGGAAAACAATTCCGGATAAGAACCCTCTCCCGCCGTCTTTTCACCGAAGAGCTTCGCTTTGCCGAAATCACGCAGGTCGCAGGCAAGAAGCTCCGCGGCGCCGGCCGTGCGGTCGTTGATCAGCACGGCGATGGTCATATTGACCTGATCGCTTCCGGAAGAGAACAGGCGGACCGTATTGCCGTTTTTATCCACCGCGGCGGCAATGGCGCCGATCCCCTCGCCGGCCATGGGAACGATCCGGTCGATGACCTGCGCGGCCTGTTCATAGTTGACAGACTGACAGTTACGCACGTCAATCACCAAAGACTTGACG
>CADAMO010000199.1 GCA_902788995.1 Oscillospiraceae bacterium | reverse complement strand
CTGCTGAAAAGCCCTTACGGGCGGTGCATCTATAAATGCGACAACAACGTGGTGGATCAACAGTCCGTACTGGTAAGTTTTGAAAAAAGCGCCACCGGCACCCATAACATGATCGGCGGCAGCGCCAGAAGCGCCCGGATCATCCATATCATCGGGACGAAGGGCGAGCTGGAAGGCGTGTTTGAGGACAACAGCCTCATCGTGAGAACCATCGACGCGGACGAAGAGAGCGGCTTCAGGACCGAATCCGTGGATCTCAGCGAAGCGGAGGCAGAGGGGCACGGCGGGGGCGACGACGCCCTGACGGCTGACTTTGTGCGCTACATCCGGACCGGCGAGCAGTCCATCTCCTGCACCGCCATCGACAACTCCGTGGCAGGTCATCTGACCGTTTTTAACGCGGACAGATCCCGCGAGAACGGCGGCGCGCCGGTTTACTGCGATTTCAGCAAATACGAAGGCTCCCCTGACTAACCGTCAAAGGAGCCGTAAACGTCAGATGATCCCGTCATCTGCGAAAGGGAAATCTCAGAGCTTCACACGCTTTTCTTCCAGCGGCATAGAGGGGCGGAAGTGCGGCACCTCCAGCGTTTTGCCGTTGTTGGTCACGGAGAGGGTCGACAGCAGGCCGGCCGCCGTCCATTCGCAGGCCTTGTAGATGTCCAGCTCAGGCTGCTTTCCTGTACGGATCGCGTTGATGAAATCCTCAACGATGAAATAGTCGCCGCCATCGTGACCGGCTTTGCGCTGGCTCTCGGTGGCGTTTTTATATCTGTCGGGAAGGTACTGCTTGTAATTGTAAAGGTTCTCCCAATCCATGGCGCCTTTTTCCGTCAGATGGCTGCGGAGAGAAACGCGGTCGAAGTCGCCGTCAGACCAGCCCTTGCCGTACTGGGCGGACTGGAAAATGCCCTCGGTTCCCTGCAGCAGATAATTGTCCATGCAATGAGGACGGGGGGACAGGCAATCGGTCCTGATCTCCAGCAGATTGCCCTTTTCGGTGCGGCACATCATGGTGGTGCCGCTGTCCTGCTTCACGCCGTACTCATTGCGCACGCCGGCGGAAAAACAGGAGATTTCGGTGATGCGGTCGCCGGGGAACCACTGCATGACGGGGCCGATACTGTGGGTGGGATAGAAGTTGCCCCGCTTGCCGCACTGCCAGAAGCTGCGCCAGGAGGTCTTTCCGTCAGGATAGACCAGCAGGTCGTGGATATCGTGGAGGTACATGCCCTCCGCATAATAGGGCGTCCCGAACAGGCCGGCGGCCACCATTTCCTTCACCAGCTGCACTTTCGGCGCATAGATATAGTTTTCGGCGTACATGTAGATCTTGTTGTATTTTTCAACGGTCTCGCACAGCCAGAAAAGCTCGTCCATGGATACCCCTGCCGTTACCTCGCACATGACGTGCTTGCCCGCTTCCATGGCGGCGATGACCTGCGGCACGTGGCACTGCATGGGCGTTGCAATGATCACCGCGTCGATATCGCTTTCCAGCATATCCTCAAAAATGCGGTAGGTTTTGATCTCCCCGCCGATTTTTTCGGCGGCGTCTTTCAGGTGCTCTTCATTCAGGTCGCACATGGCGGTGATCTGTACGTCTTCAATGTCATGAAGCCCCTGCAGGGTGGAAAGCCCGCGGCAACCCGCGATTCCGATTTTTATCATATTGATTCTCCTTTGCTGCGATATAATAATGACCGAAGCGGTCACACCGTCCGCGGCCGCTCCGGTTAACGTTTCAGAAAATTGTCAGAAAGGCATATACTGATCGGCAAGGATATCGCGGATCGCCTTCAGATCCGGATAGAGAACTGCCATGCCGCGGATATACACGTTGGTATAGGTACCGTCCGGCGGAATGTGATAAGTGTTGATCTCCACCTTGCCGAAGAGGGAGAAGAGCTTTGTCATGATCGCGTAGATCTGGGTGTTGGTCATATCGGTGGTCAGATTCGGCAGCGCCTGATCCAGCAGGCTGAGCATCTCCTTCAGGCTGCAGCGTTTGACCTTCTCATAACAGGCCAGCAGCACCTTGCGCTGACGGTTCGTCCGCTGGAAGTCGCTGTCGATCTTACGGATACGGGCGTATTTCAGCGCCAGATCGCCGTTCAGATGGTTTTCGCCCTCTTTGGTGCCGCCGCCGACGACTTTCGCTTCCGCCGCGGTAAGACTGATATCCACGCCGCCGATCTCATCGATCAAGGCGGTAAAACCGTTGAAGTCCACTTCAAAGCAACCGTCTACCGTAATACCGAAATTGGTCTTCAGGCTGTCTTTCAGCAGCGGGAAGCCGCCGAACACGTAAGCCGCGTTCAGACGGTTATCCGTATAGCCGGGTATCTGCACGTAAAGGTCGCGCAGGAAGGAAATCATGGCGATCTTCTTTGTCTTGACGTTGACGCTGCATACGATCATGGTATCGGAACGCTGCCGGCCCTGTCCGGGGCGTCTGTCCTGACCGACAAGAAGAATGTTGAGCAGATCGTCGTCCATCAAAGGCGCGATCTCTCCCCATTCCACGTCCTCGGGATTCATCTCATCAAGGCCGAAGTTCTCTTCTGTTTCAAAGTCCTCAGACACCGGAACGACTTCCGTCACACGGTTGATCTTATTCAGATAATGGGTCATGACAAAAACAAGACCTGCCACCATCAAAAGAACCAGTAGGACAAGAACGATGAGTCCCTTGCCTTTTTTCTTTCTCTTTCTGCTGTTTGCCATTCAATTCACCTTAATTCATCAGGTTTTGTAATTATAGTAATTATATCATATCGACATGGCTTTTGCAATATGATTTTTTCCTTACATTCAGGCATCGTTTGTCCTTACATTCAGGCATCGTCAAAACAAAAAAAAGAAAGGCTTGCAATAATTCTGTTTTTTGTTATACTAAAATAGATATGAAAAACAAAAGGAGGCGTGTTGCAATGAAGAAGCTGCTGTGCTGTCTGACGGCGATTGCCGCCCTCTGCGCCGCGTTGCTGCGAGTCGGCGCCGCAGGCGGTTCCCTGACGCTGTCCGCCGGGAGGAACGGAAAAAACGTCATCGTCACCGTCAGCGCCAAAAACCTGTATATCACCTCCGCCCAGCTGCTGGTGCGCTTTAACGGCGAAAAGCTGTCCTTCAACGAAGGCGTCAGCCTGACGGGGCAGCAGGACGAAGAAGCCGACGTGCGGCTGCTGCCGGGAAGCGACAACACCGTGCAGATCAACTACGCCTCCATGCAGACCGTGTCGGGGGAACTGATCCGTCTGAGTTTCACCGTAAAAGACAACGCCGAAGGAACGGTCGTCTTTGTGCCGGAGATCCGAACGCTGTACGTTTCACAGACGGCGAGCGGCGCCTTCACCCAAAACACCTCCGTCCCCTTCAGCGGGGATTCCGTCTCCTTGGGCGGCAGCGGAAGGCCGGAGGCGGTGTATTCCCTGGGAGACGTTGATCTGGACGGAGCCGTAAGTCCGGCGGACGCAAGGCTGGCGCTGAGAGCTTCCGTCCGTCTCGAAACGCTGGCTCCCATCCCGATGATCCTTGCCGATACGGACGGGGACGGCGCGGTCACGCCGGCCGACGCCAGAAGGATCCTGCGGGCCTCCGTCAACCTTGAGACACTTTGAACGACCCTGTCAAAACACAGATATCAGAAAGGAAGGTATTTATGAAGCATTCCGGAAATAAAGCCATCAAAACCATCGGCGTTGCCGCGGCTGCCGGTGCCGGCGCGCTGTTTGCCTCCGGCGCGATTATCTGCGAAGGGGTATTGGGCAGGCTCTACCTCAACCACTCCCCTGCGGAACCCCTCAACGACCCCGGCAACCTGCGCCGCTATCTGACCAATGACGTGTACAAAGCGGCAGACGACTGGTACGTCGCTTCCTATGAAGGCGACACGGTGCTGATCACAGAGAAAAATGATAAGATTCATGCTGCGATCATCAAAAACAAGACCGCTTCTCACAAATGGGCCATCCTGGTACACGGCTATTCCAGCCGCCCCCGCACCATGGCAAAACAGGGGCACCATTACGCGAAGCTGGGATTCAACACGCTGTTCCCCTATATGCGCGGACACCGCAGCGACGATCACCTGCACACCACATTCGGGTATTACGAGCGATATGACGTCATCGAATGGATCCGCTATATCATTTCCGCCGATCCCGAGGCGGAGATCCTGATCCACGGCTGCTCCATGGGCGCCGCCACCACAATGCTTGTCACCGGCGAACCGCTGCCCCCCAACGTCAAATGCGCGGTGGCGGACTGCGGCTATACCACCGCATGGGAAGAATTCAGCGAGCAGATCGGACAGATCCTGCATCTGCCCACCTATCCCTTCCTTCCCGCCGCCAATCTCTACGCCAAACTCTTTTT
>CADAMO010000198.1 GCA_902788995.1 Oscillospiraceae bacterium | reverse complement strand
ATAAGAAAATCCCGGCTCACGGAAGTGCACGTGCACGTCGCAAAAACCGGGAAAAACAGAATATTCAGCGTCGCCGGGGAAAAGGGACGCGTCCACCGAGGGGGAAAAGAAGGGGAGTGAATCCGATTGAAAGATGTTGATTTTTGCGGCCTGTCCCTGCATATCCCTGTCCTCCGTCAGAAAAGAAAACGCCCTACCGGACCGGCAGGGCAGAACTAACCTGTAAAAAAATGTTTCCGATGTCCTTCGCCCTTGCCGATATCTCTGTATCGCTTAAAGTTTTTATTATTATATCACCGCGGCTTCGGCAAGTCAAGAGTATTTTTGGCAAAAACGGCGGAAGGCGGGCGGACACAGCGCCGCCCCGCATCCGCAGTCGGCGCGGGGCGGCTCGTTTTGTTTTTTGAAAAGTTATTTCAGCCGGCTGAAGTGCAGGCAGGTCACGTAGACGTTTTCGATTTTTTTTGCTTCCACCCCGTCGGCGGTGGTGATGACAGGCTGGGTCTCGGATGGGGCGCGGTAGATCTTGAAGGTGATCGCGTCCTGCCCGACCTGCATTTCGGTGAGGGGCTCATACTTGAAATCCCGGTCGGTGACGTTCAGGTAATTGAACACCACCTGTTTCAGCTCATAGCCGGAAAAGCACTTGATCACGTCGTCGTCATCGTGCATGTCGATGATCGTTTTTGCCTCATCGAAGCTCAGCGCGTTGAATTTGAATTCCCCTTCATTGAGCAGGGAAAGGATGTTGGCGTTATCCACCAGAATCAGCGGTAATGCGGAACGTGCCATGATATTTGCCTCCTGGAATCAGATTATCTTTGTCATTGCTCAAAACCGGATAAGCATTGATATCAATGAAAGATTATATATATTATATGAAACATCTGTCAAAAAGTCAATAGGAACGAAAGAACCCGCCGGACAGAAATGTCGCCCGGCGGGTGGGAGAATTTGTCGCGCTCATGGCGCGACAGGTTTGAGGTGTCAGGTTTGAGGTTTGAGATCTTTCAAACTGACGTTTTTTCCTTATCGGAAACCGGCTTTCCCTCACACCTCACACCTATCACCTCACACCTGCGACGCAATGCGTCGCCCCGACAAATCCCTGTTTACAGCCCCAGCATCTCCCGCAGGTCCTCCACGGTCACGCTGCCGTCGATGATCTTGCCGTCCTGCGCCCACAGGTAGCTGGAAAGCGGGTTCTGGAAGGGAACGACGGTGACTTTTTCCGCCGGCAGGTCATAAAACGAGAGGATCGCTTTGAGGTCCTCCGTCGTCAGCATATTCCGCCCGGCAAGGATCGCCCCGTCCTGTCCCATCAGCAGCTCGACCATCTGTTCGTCCGTATGGTCTTTTTGATGCTCCGTCACCCAGCCGCAATAGCCGTCGGCCCAGGGCCATACGTACACGTCCAGCCCCTTTTTTGCGTTCAGGGTGAACAGCGCCGGGTATTCCTGTGCAAGCCGCATCCGGCGCAGCATAAGCGCGCCGCCGTCTTCGCCGAGATATTCCATATCACCGCCCTCGCCGCGCAGCACGATGTTGCCGTCTTCGATCAGTACGACGTAGTTTTTGAAATCCGTCTGATCCATCGGATTGACCGCTTGCACGTACAGCATGGTCGGGTCCGATTTGACGACGGGGAACGACAGGGTGGAGTGGTCCGTCAGAAAAATGTTCTGATATTTCGGCTCGTCCGAGCCTTCGGGGGTCACGGTGAGGTAGAAGGTGAACAACCCGCTGGTGGGGCCGTAGCTCATCACGCAGCGGTCCTCCACGCCGTCCCCGTCCACGTCAAAGACGGTCTCGTCGATCTTCGCGCTTTCGATCCAATCCGTGCCGGCTTCTATGTCGCCGCCCAACGGCGTCGGCGCGGAATAGGTGGAAATGATCTCTCCCGTCTCTCCGTTGACGACGATCCGCTCTACCGCAGGGGCGGGTCCTTCGCCGACGGGGGCTTTTTCATAGACGATCTGCTTCGCCTGCTCGTCATAGCTTACACTGTAAAGATACCGCACGCCGTTTTCGATGCGCTCCTCGGTGCCGTAGAAGGGATAGTTGTCAAACCGGGGGTCTTCCGTCAGTTTGTTGCTGACCTCCGCGGAAACGCCGTGATCGGACAGGGTAGACAGCCCCGCTTCACTTGTCCTGCAGACGATGGAGAAATTCCGGCCGATGGATTTCAGGTAATTCTTTGCCTGTCGGACCAGTTCGTTCCACAGCTTGTCGTTGTACCGGTCGCCGTGCTTGAGGATCTCGTTGGCGTATTTCTTTGGGAACAGCTCCTTGACGGAATCCGCGTACAGACCGCCGTCCTGCGCCCGTTCGATTTTACATTCGTCGCCGTCAAAGGTGAATACTGCGGGGTATTGGCCGCCGCTGACCTCGGTGAAATAATCGTTGACGAATCCGAACCAGCACTCCCGCACCATGGCGTAGACCACGGTTTTGCCGTCCTTTATCTCCGTACAGTAAATATTGTGCGCCTCGGCGTAGTATTCGCCCTGCAGATAGCTCCCGCTGTGCTGTTCTTTCAGCGCCGCGAAGATCCGGCTATTGATCCCCGCGTCCTGGACGATCTCCGCCGATCCCTCGTCCGGCTCGTCCTCAGCGGATGGATATACCGCCATCACAATTTGATCCTCGATCCGGCACAGCTTTTTCAGGGTCCCATTAACCGGATCAAATTGAAATACGTCGCTCCAGATGTTTTCGGCGTTTTTCTGTTCCGGCGCGTCCATCAGATAAACCGCCACGAAATACCGGTCGTCGCCGTTGTGGTTTTCAAAGATCCGCAAATCCTTGATATAACCTTCCAGGTCTGCCACGGCTTCAAAGATGGCCCGGCGGATATCGGTGACCGGCACGTTTTTCCGCTCCCAGTCCACCAGCCCGACCTCTGAAATCATGTTTTTCACTTTACCATTTTCCACGTATGAGATAAAGCAATCGTCCTTTGCGATATAGCAGATGTGCGCGTCAGTCACATCGGCCATATTATCCGTGGGGGCTTCTGCCACTACCAGTCGGCCGCTTTCTGTGACGTCGAAAAACTGCGGAGATTCGACAAGACTCGCATATACCACCCGCACGCCGGTGAGCTTGTCCTCTTTCTGTTTCGGGTTTGTCAAAAAGCACACCGCCAGCGCGACGCCGGCAATCACGGCGACCAGAATGATCCAGAAGGCAGGTTTTTTGTAGTTCAGCACGTTTTTCACCCTTTCTTTCACGCCAACTTCCCCGAAGGCCAGCGGGCAGGCGGCGATGGATCTCCGCTGCCTGCCGCAGTCCAGCAGCGTCTGGGAATAGAAGGCCTTTTCGTCCCTGTCCATGTCCCGGATCACCCGTTCGTCGCAGGCCAGCTCGATATCCCGGCACAGCAGGGCGTAGGCGATCCACAGCACCGGGTTGAACCAGTAGACGGACAGCAGCAGAAACGCCAAGGGCTTTACCACGTGGTCGCCCCGTTTCAGGTGGGCCTTTTCGTGGGCGAGGATCATCTCCTTCTGCGCTTTGGAAAGGGAAGAGGGCAGATAGATACATGGCCGCAGCACCCCCAGCACAAAGGGCGCGTCAATGGTATCGGAAAGGTACACCCCCTTCTCCGCCGATATCGTCGCGCCTACTCGCCGTTTCAGCAATAGCGCGCTGACGATCATATAACCCAGCATCACCGCCGCCCCGGCCAGCCAGACCCAGGCCAGCAGCCCCAGCCAGTCGAAGGGCTTGGCGGAGGGAACGGAAACGGGCGTCGGCGGGATGAAATTTGAAAGGACGAAATACTCCGTGCTGCCGGAGACGGGCGCGGGATCCGCCGTTCCCGCCGCCGCGAATTGCCCTACGGTCTCACGCACCGTGGAGGCCCGGGGGATCAGGCTGATCGCGCTTTCAAACGAGAAGGGGAGCAGCAGCCGCAGTCCCACGGTGGCCCACAGCGCGCAGGTCAGCCATTTGGGCAGCTTCTTGAAGACCGCCCGCGCCAGCATCACCGCTACCGCCGTGATCGCCGCCGTCACGCTCATATTTAATAATGATAGAAATAATGTCGTCATACGTTGGTCTCCTTTGGATCTGTGTCGGTTCATCCATTTCGGCAGCGCGGCGCCTCAACGCCGCTGTTCGCGAAACCACCTATCGTAGCACGGCGCATTGCGGTCTCGCCTGCCGGCTCGGTCAATCGCTTCTGCCTGCGGCAGAGGTCTCCACCGGAGACCCGCGACGTCTCGCGTTTGCCTCTGATGATTAGTTCCCCTTTGTATGAAATGTCATCCATACGGGGTAGCGCGGCACCTCGGTGCCGCTCTTTGCGAAAACAACTATTATGAATCACGTTTGATGACAGATTCTTCTTTCTTTGTAATCAAGATAAATAATCTGAAGTTC
>CADAMO010000197.1 GCA_902788995.1 Oscillospiraceae bacterium | reverse complement strand
CAAAGACCGCAACGTGGGCGATATGCACATGGTGGGCATCCGCACTGATTACCGCGGCAAGGGCCTCGCCAAATACCTGAATTTCATCACCCTGAAGCACCTGTTCCCCAAGGGCGTGAACTATATCGTCCTCACTACGGATGCGTGGAGAAAGGGCGCGGTAAAGAGCTATCTGAACGGCGGCTTCCTGCCCGTGGAATATGACGAGGGCATGGAAGAGCGCTGGGCGGCGGTGCTGGAGGATTACGGCATCGACAGCGTACAGATGCTCAACGAAGACGCCACGCCGTATAAGACAATTTACCGTTCCGGCTTAAGAAAAAAATAAAAGTTTTCGGTCCAGCCTTTTTCAAAAGGCTGGCGAGGTCTCGGGGCGGAGCCCTGAGGCGTCCGCCGCAGCGGACGAAATCCCTACGCTTCCAAAGCGCAGGAGGTTGTTAAGGAACCCTCGCCGGGGGTTCCTTAAGCGCGAAGCGCATATTCCCACATGATAAAGAGATGCAAGAAAGGAAGATATCATTATGACAACTCCGGTAATGGGCATCCAGCTCTATACGCTCAGGGACCACATTCAGAACAAACAGGATTTTGACGCCACGCTTTCAAGGCTGTCCGCCATGGGCGTGGATACGGTGCAGATCTCAGGCATCGGCGATATCCCCGCAGAAAACCAGAAGGAAGTGCTGGACAAAAACCACATGAAGGTCTGCGTCACCCACAAGGGCCTCGACCGGATGGAACAGGACCTTCCCGGGCTGATCCGGGAACACAAGATCATCGGCTGCGACGCGCTGGGTCTCGGCTCCATGCCAGGCGAAGCAAGAGAAAACGAAGAAGCCCTCCGCGCTTTCATCGACAAGACCGCAAAGATCGGCAAAATCCTGCGTGACAACGGCATGACCTTCAACTACCACAACCACGATTTTGAGTTCCGCAAGCTTCCCGGCTCCGACAAGACCATCATGGATCTTTTGCTGGAGGAGACCGATCCCGAACTGTTCCACTTCATCCCGGACGTGGCCTGGATCCACTACGGCGGTTACGATCCCGTGGAGATCCTCACGAAGATGAAGGGCCGGGTGAAGGTCATCCACTTCAAGGACTATATCATCAATGAAGCCGGAGAGCGCAAATTCACCTCCCTCGGCACGGGCAAAGTGGACCTGAAGGCCTGCTACGACGCCGCCTGCCGCCTCGATATGCCCTACATCATGTACGAGCAGGACTGCGACTGGACCGGCGGCGACCCCTTCAAGGCCACCGAGGAAAGCTGGGCCTTCATGCAGACGCTGACGAAATAAGCCCATGTATTACGGCATCATCATGGCCGCCGTCACCATGTTCGCCTTTCAGTTCCTGTTCAACCGGCAGTACGAAAAGCTGTGCGGCAACACCCTGCGGGCGGCGGCCGTCTTTTCGCTGGGCACCAGCCTTGCGGGATTTATCATTTTGCTGTCGCTGAACCGCTTCCGGGTGGAGTTCACCCTTTTTTCCTTTCTCATCGCCCTGGCGGCTGCGGTCAACAACCTGCTGTACTCCTATTGCAGCATCAAGGCGCTGGGAAAGATCAACCTCTCCCTCTACTCCGTCTTCGCCATGCTGGGCGGCATGACGCTGCCCTTCATCGCGGGCGTCGCATTTTTCGACGAAGCGCTGACGGCGGGGAAAATCGTCTGCTTCGCCCTGATCGCCGTCTCGTTATTCCTGACGGTAGAAAAAGGCGAGGGCGGCAAGGGGAAGCTCTACTACCTCGGGGTCTTTCTGATGAACGGCATGTCCGGCGTCTATTCCAAGATCTTCAAATCCGCCCCTTACCCCACCACCGGGGACAGGGGTTATACCATGCTGATCGCCGCCTGCGTCGTCGCCATCAGCGGTGTGATCCTGCTGATCGACCGGGGCGACAGAATCCGGCTGAACAAAAAGGCGCTGGGCTGCATCGGCGGTTACGGCGCGCTGTGCAATATTGCCAACTACCTGCTGCTGATCGGCCTTGACAAGATCCCCGCCTCCGCCCAGTACCCCATGGTCACCGGCGGGGTGATGATCATCTCCACCGTCATCTGCTTCTTTACCGATCAGAAACCCACCAAAAAGAACGTGGCCTCCGTGGCGCTGTCCTTCACAGGGATTCTCGCGCTGGTGCTGCTGCCCTGAACCGAACCATGCCCAAAACAGATTTACAGAACAAAGACAAAATCAAAGGCAGGCTGCTGATCATGGCCACCGGGCTCCTCTGGGGCCTGGCCGGCGTGTGCGTCAAATCCATTCCCTGGAACTCCATGTCCATCATGGCCTCCCGCTGCGCCATCGGCACCGTGATGCTGGGGATCAACAAAAAGAGCTTCCGCGTCCGGCTGAACAAAAAGACGCTGCTTGGCGCGCTGATGGTCAGCGCCATGGGGCTTCTCTACATGATGGCCATCAAGCTGACCACCGCCGCCACCGCCATCGTGCTGCAATACGTCGCGCCGATCCTCGTCTTCCTCTTCTCCGTGGTCTTTCAGAAGCGGCGGCCGAAGCTGTATGAGACGCTGATCGTGCTGGCGGTGTTCGGCGGCTGCGTGCTGTCCTTTTCCGACAAACTGGACGGCGGTCACCTCCTTGGCAACCTGCTGGGGCTCCTCTCCGGCTTCGCGCTGGCGGGGCAGATCATCATTTTCAGCGACCCGCGGGCGGATTCCAACGAGGGCATGTATTTCAGCAACATCCTCAGCTTCCTCACCTGCGCGCCCTTCCTGTTTTTCGACAAGGCCCTCGCCTTTTCACCGCAGATCGTCATGTGGGTGCTGATCCTCGGCGTGTTCCAGTACGGCCTCGCCAATATCTGCTACGCCCGGGGCTGCCATAAGATCGACCAGATCGAGACCTCCCTGCTGCTGACGCTGGAACCCATCTTCAACCCCATTCCCGTGTGGCTGGTCACCGGTGAAAAAATGGGGCCGAGGGCGCTGGCGGGATTCTTCATCGTCATCGCCGCCGTCACCCTCTACGGCCTGCTGCCGCTGCTGGAAAAGCGCAAACAAAACCGGAAAGAACAAACGACATGAAACACACCGTAATGGGCATTCTGGCCCACGTTGACGCGGGAAAGACCACCTTTGCCGAGGCGCTGCTCTACCAGACAGGCGCCATCCGCAAGGCGGGCCGCGTGGACGACAAAAATACGCTGCTGGACAGCCATATCTTAGAAAAAGAACGCGGCATCACGATCTTTGCCAGTCAGGCGGAGATCGGGTACCGCGATTTGTCCGTGACCCTGCTGGATACGCCCGGCCACGTGGATTTTTCCGCTGAGACCGAGCGCATTTTACAGGTGCTGGATTACGCAGTGCTGGTGATCAGCGGGCTGGACGGGGTCCAGTCCCACACCCGCACCCTCTGGAATCTGCTGCGGATCTACCGGATTCCCACATTCCTTTTCGTCACGAAGATGGATTTCGCCCGCAGGCCCCCTTCTGAACTGATGTCCGATATCCGGTCGGAGCTGTCGGACAGCTGCCTTGATTTTTCCGAAGACAACGCGGACCTGCCGGAAGAATTGGCCCAATGCTCCGAAGAGGCGCTGGACCGCTTCCTTGAAACCGGAGCGGTCCCCGACGACTGCATCGCCCGCATGGTACAAAGCAGACAGGTCTTTCCCTGTCTCTTCGGTTCCGGACTGAAAATCGAGGGCGTGGAGGAATTTTTACAACTCCTGAACCGGTTCGTGCTGCCCGCCCCCACGTCGGACGTCTTCGGCGCGAAGGTATTCAAGATCACCCACGACCCGAGCGGCGCGAAGCTGACCCATCTGAAGGTCACCGGCGGAATGCTGCGGGTGCGTGACGCCGTCAACACCGGCGGGCAGGAGGAGAAGATCACTCAACTCCGCCGCTATAACGGCGCAAAATTTACCGTCGCCGAAGCCGTCGGACCGGGCGAGATCTGCGCCGTGACGGGGCTGGAGCACAGCGTCAACGGCATGGGCCTGGGCAAAGAGGCGCCGTCGCTGGAACCGGTGCTGGAGCCGGTCATGAGCTACCGGCTCGCCTTCCCCGAGGGGACGGACGTGAAGGCCGCCTACGAAAAGCTGAAAGAGTTGGAGGAGGAGGACCCGCTGCTGAAGATCACCTGGAACGCCTTTTTGCAGGAGATCCACGTGGGGCTGATGGGCGAGGTGCAGGCGGAGATCCTGAAAAGCCTCGCCGCCGACAGATATGACCTGGACCTGACCGTTGACGAGGGACGGGTCATGTATAAAGAGACCATCAAATCCCCGGTAGAGGGCGTGGGCCACTATGAGCCCCTGCGCCACTACGCGGAGGTCCATCTGCTGCTGGAACCTCTCCCCCGGGGCGCCGGGCTGCTGTTCGATACGGCCCTGGGCGTGCTGACGGGCTCCCCCATCACCGATATGAAGATCACGCTGGCGGCGGGACGGGCCCACCTGAAGCATACGGAGGGCGGCGACTTCCGGCAGGCCACCTACCGGGCGGTCCGGCAGGGGTTGATGCAGGCCGAAAGCGTGTTGCTGGAACCCTGGTACGCCTTTACTTTGGAGGTCCCTTCCCCGCAAGTGGGCAGGGCCATCAACGATATCAGAAGCATGCACGGCGAATTTGAATCGCCGGACCTGCTGGGCGAGAGCGCCGTGATCACAGGCAAAGCTCCCGTGACGGAGATGAACGGCTACGCGGCGACGGTCGCCTCCTATAGCTCCGGGCGAGGACGGCTCACCATGACGCTGGCGGGATACTATGAATGTCACGACGAAACGGCGGCGGCATCTTTCCGATACGACCCGGAAGCGGATCTGGACAACTCGCCGGATTCCGTCTTCTGCGCCCACGGCGGCGGCTTTACCGTCAAGTGGAACGAGGTGCCCCAGTATATGCACCTGGAAAGCTGCCTGAAAAAAGAACGCCCCTACGCCCCGGCCGTCAACCGAAGGAACCTGCACATTGACGACAAGGAGTTAGAGGCGATCATGGAGCGGGAGTTCGGCAAGCCAAAATACGAGCTGCGCCGACCCGTAAAGAAGGATGCTGCGCCGGTGAAGGACGACCCGGTGGAAACGGAGATCCGTCAGGAGACCGTCATCGTGGACGGTTACAACGTGATCTTTGCCTGGGACGACCTGAAACAGGCCGCGCTGACAGACCCGGAGGCTGCCCGCACCGCCCTGATGCAGCGGCTGAGCAATTACAGCGCCTTCACGAAAAACAAGGTGGTGCTGGTGTTCGACGCCTACCGGGTAGCGGGCAATCCCGGCAAGAAATTCGACTACCACAACATCCACGTGGTCTACACCATGGAGCGGGAGCTGGCGGACGTCTATATTGAAAAGCTGGTGGCGGAGATCGGCAAAAACGAGAAGGTCCGGGTGGTGACTTCCGATAACCTGATCCGGCTTTCCGCCGCAAGATTCGGCGTGCTGCGCATGAGCGCCGCCGATTTCGGCGCGGAGATGGCAGGCGTTGAACGGCAGATCGAGGATTTCATTGAGGACCTTGCCATCGCCAACCCAAAGACCAAATTCGGCGACAGCGCGGAAACAACAAGCTGACCCTGCGTCACATAAAACACAGGAACCCCGGAAATGCGCCTTCCGGGGTTCCTTCTGTTGTTGCGGGCTATGTCGGCGCGATCATGCGCGGATCAGCTTGATGGTCTCGTAGAACTTAACGGGATCCATCACGCCGGCGCCCTCGTCGTCACGCATGTGGAGATGGACGACAGCAGCGCCCGCCTTCCAGCACTCGTAAGCGCAATCGGCGATCTGCTGAGGAGTCTCGGGAACATCGTAACCAGCGGGGGTGACAGCGCCGGTCAGAGCAGCGGTAATAATTGTCTTGGCCATTGGAATCAGTCCTTTCATAATCTAGCGTCCGGGAAAGACGCATTTGTACTGCTACTATTGTATCACAATTCCCGTGAAATGCAATCGCTTTT
>CADAMO010000196.1 GCA_902788995.1 Oscillospiraceae bacterium | reverse complement strand
GTTTGAGATCTTTCAAACTGACGTTTTTCCCTTATCGGAAACCGGCTTTTTCTCACACCTAACACCTATCACCTCACACCTGCGACGCAATGCGTCGCCCCGACAAATCCCGGTTTTCGTATCCCGCAGCCGCCTGTCCCGCCGTTTACGCCAGCTTGGTGAGGGCGTCGGCGGCGACGAAGCTGCCGCCGTTTTCGGCGGTAAAGGTCCCTTCCAGCAGGATATCGTCGCCGATGGCGAAATCCGTCGCGCCGTCAAACTGGAAATCCATGGACCAGGCTTCGTCGTAATAGGGGTGCTGCAGCGAATTCATGGTGAGCGCTCTGCCGAAGACGCGCAGGGTCTTGCCGCTGAACTGCTCCGGGAAGCTCTGCATATTGATGACCTGTACGCGGGTCAGGGTGGGGCTGATGGTGGTCATGTCAAAGTCGTAACCGGCGTTGGCAAAGGGCTGCTCCACCGTCAGGGTGGCGTCGGTGAACCAATAGCCGTCCAGCGCGTCGTCGCTCTGGGTCAGGGTGCCGGTCATGGTGACGTAAGAGCCGGATGCGGGGATCTCCACGCCCTCGGGCATGACGAATTCCCACTGATAGTCGCAGCACTTGGTGTTGTCGGCGTAGCCCCACACGTAATAGCGGGTCTTGCCGTTGAAGGCGTCCTCCAACGTAGCGAACACGCCGTCCTTGGTGAAGGTCTTGTTTTCGTAAGCGCCGCTGTTTTTGTTGAAGAACAGGTCGCAGTAAGCGGCGTATTCCATCTGGTCCAGCTTTTCCTTCATGCCTGTGTCAAGCTGAATGCCCAGCGCGGCGCCCTGGGCCGTGGGGGCGGTGGTGGGCACATAGTCGGTGCTGCCGCCGGGCAGGTCGCTGCCGGGGGCGTCGGTGCCGGTGGTCTTCGTCTGCTTGCCCCCGCAGGAGGCCAGCGCGAAAATGAGGGTGAGAACGGACAAAAGGGCGATGATCTTTTTCATTGGTTGGTTTTCCTTTCCCGTGAATTGTTTTTTGTCTGTATGCCGAGGCTGTTGTTGCCTTTCAGGAACCCGATAAAGGTGAAAACGAGGAACACGACGATGTCGATGGCAACGATGGTGGAGCCCACCGGCGTTGACCAGACGATGGAGGCGAGAATGCCCACCACGGAGCAGAGCACCGAGACGACGGCGGAGCAGACCACCACGGATTTGAAGCTTTTGAATACCCGCATGGCGGAAAGGGCGGGGAAGATCACCAGCGCGGAGATCAGAAGGCTGCCCACCAGCTTCATGGCCAGCACGATGATCACTGCCGTGACCACCGCAATAATCAGGTTGTAGGCGGAGGCCTTAACGCCCGTGGCGGTGGTGAAGGTCTCGTCAAAGGTGACGGCGAAAATGCGGTTATACAGCAGCACAAACACGGCGATGACGATCACCGACATGACGATGCACAGCCACACGTCGAATTTTGACAGGGTGAGAATGGAGGTGGAGCCGAACAGGGTGGTGCACACGTCGCCGGAGATATTGCCCGACTTGGAGAACTTGTTGACGATTAAATATCCGAGGCCCAGCGCGCCGACGGAGAGCATGGCGAGGCTGGCGTCGCCTTTTATTTTCCGGTTCTTGCCGCCCATCAGCAGCCCTACCGCCGCGATGACGGTCACCGGCATGATCAGCAGCATCTGCTGGGTCAGGCCGACCACGGAGGCCACCGACATGGCGCCGAAAGCCACGTGGGAGAGGCCGTCTCCGATGAAGGACAGGCGCTTGAGCACCAGCGTCACGCCCAGCAGAGAAGAGCAGAGGGCGATCAGCACGCCCACGATCAGGGCGTTTTTGACGAAGGGATACTGGAAATAATTCCCCAGCGTGGCAAACAGATTCGTCATTCCTCGTCACCTCCCGCGGCGTCCGTAAACGCCCTGCCGATCTCGGTTTTCAGGTAGTCCTCTTTTGTGCCGAAGAACAGCGGCACGTGGCTGATGTGCAGGATATGGGTGGCGTACTTCACCGCCGCCGCGATATCGTGGGACACCATGATGACGGTGATGCCGTCCTCTTTGTTGAGCTTGGCGATCAGCTCGTACATCTCCCGGGTCACCTTAGGGTCGAGGCCCGCCACGGGCTCGTCCAGCAGCAGCATCTTGCCGGTGGCGCACAGCGCCCGCGCCAGCAACACCCGCTGCTGCTGCCCGCCGGAAAGCTCCCGGTAGCAGCGGTTCTGGAGGTGGGAGATTCCCATGCGCTCGATCTGCCGCTGGGCGACCACCCGGGCCTCTCTGCCGTAAAAGGGATTCATCCCGACCTTGTTGAGACAGCCGGACTGAACGATCTCTTTGACGGAGGCGGGGAAGTCCCGCTGCACCACGGTCTGCTGGGGCAGATAGCCGATCTCGTTGTGTTTCAGCCCGTCGCCGGTGGTGATGGTCCCGCTCATGGGGGCTTTCAGCCCCAGCAGAGCGCGGATCAGCGTGGATTTTCCCGCGCCGTTTTCTCCCACCACACAAAGGTAATCCCCGGCGTTGACCTGAAAAGTCAGGTGCTCCGTCACCGCCCGGCCCTCATAGCCCAGCGAGACGTCGTCGCATATCAGTTGAGACAAAATATAACACGTCCTTTTATCAGATAATTCATGTAGCACGGCGCCTTGCGCCGTTAAAGCGCGCCGCACGCAACGCGATCCCGTTTTTAAATGTTGGATTGATAATAACGTCAAAATGAAAATGTTGTTTTCCCCCGGTTAACGGCGCAAGGCGCCGTGCTACCAGCCACTAATTCAGCGCCTGTTTCAATACTTCCAGATTATCCTTCATGGTCTGCAGGTAGGTGACGCCGGTATCCAGCTTGTCCGCGGTGACGGACTGCATGGCGTTCATCACGAGGATCTGCTGATCCTTGCTCTGCGAGGTGGATTTCACGGTATTGGCGATGGACATGTCGGAGGTCTCCGTCACCAGCAGCACCGGCAGCGAAAGCTCGTCGGCTTTGTTGGCCAGGAAGCTGATGGTCTCAAAGCTGGCTTCCGTCTCTGCGCTGCAGCCCACGAAAGCCGCGTAATAGTCAAGACCGTAGTCGTCCACCATGTACCGGAAGGGGAACCGGTCCGCGAACAGCACCGCTTTGCGGGCTCCCGTATTCACCGCCTCGGCATATTGGGCGTCCAGCGCCACAAGATTCTGGCGGTAATCCCAGCAGTGGGATTCGTAGGCGTCCTTGTGCGCGGGATCGATCTTTGCCAGCGCTTCCTGAATGGCGGTGCAGAGCTTGTCGGCGTTTTTCAGGGACAGCCACACGTGCTCGTCGTATTCCACCTCGGGCACGCCGTGGTCCTCTTCCTCTTCGGCTTCTTCCTGCATGCCTTCCACGACCTCTTCTTCCACCACGTTTTCGCCCAGCACGTCCATCATGCTGAGTTTGACCGCTTTGCTGTCGGTAGTGCCGAAGATATCCTCCACCCACTTGTCGGATTCGCCGCCCACGTAGACGAACAGGTCGCTGCCCGTCACGGTGAGAATATCGGCCGCCGTGGGCTGGAAGGAGTGCAGGTCGGTGCCGGAATCCAGCAGCAGCGTCAGCTCCGCGTGGTCCGCCTCGTCGCCGAGAATATTTTTCACCCAGTCGTACAGCGGGAAAATGGTGCATACGATCTTCAGCTTGCCGCTGTCGGCGGCGTCTTTCGTTCCGCCGCATCCGGCGAAGCAGCAAAGTGTCATGGCCGCGATCAACAGCAGCGCGATGATTTTTTTCATGTCGGTTCTCCTTCCTGTTCCGTCCGCTGCCGGATGCAGTCCGCGCAGCTGCCGTAGAGCGTCGTCTGGTCCTGATTGACGGCAAAATCGCTGCTGCCGTAAATCTGGCGGATGATGGCGTCGCTCTGTTCGTCGTTCATGTGCACCAGCTTGCCGCACTCGGTGCACTTCATGTGCAGGTGGTGATGGCAGCTTTTGTCGCTGACCAGCTGATACAGCGAGTGGCGCGAGCCCTCTTTCGTAAAGCGTTTCACGGTCCCTTCGTCCACCAGCCGGTTCACCAGTCGGTATACGGTGCTTTTCCCCGGCGCCATGTCCCCCAGCGAGGTTTTCATCGCGTCCGTCAGGGATTCCATGGAAAAGCTCTTTTCGCTGTGCTGCGACAGGTAGTCCAGCAGCAGCGTTTTTTGTTGGGTATGATATTCAGCCATACGATCCCTTCTGAATTTGAGAATGTTTCTCAATTTGTTCTCTATTATACCTGCATTTCGGCATTTGTCAAGGTTTTTATTTACTTTTTCCGGCGGATATGCTATGATGAAGCCGATCAAACAGGCGGCCGGACGGGGGCTTCTCCGTGCGGCGGACGCTGCCGGAACGGAGGGGTCGTACCATGAGAAAAGCGCACTGGATCAAAGGCGATTGTCATCTGCACACCACCAATTCCGACGGGGCAAAGCGCCCGGAGGAGCTGTATGAGGCGTTATACCGGAAGGGACTGGATTTCGCCTTCATCACCGA
>CADAMO010000195.1 GCA_902788995.1 Oscillospiraceae bacterium | reverse complement strand
CCCTGTCCGGCCAGCTGGCTTTCCATGGTGACGTAGTCAACCAAATCGTGTACGTGCAGCACGTTGCCGCAGGCGAACACGCCCTTGTGATCGGTCTGACGCATCTCGTCGACGACAGCGCCGTTGGTGATGCGGTCAATGGCGATGCCCACGTTCTTGGTCAGCTCGTTTTCGGGGATCAGGCCGACGGAAAGCATCAGTGTATCGCACTCAATATATTCCTTGGTAGATTCGATAGGCTGCAGGTGCTCGTCCACCTGGGCGATGGTCACGCCCTCCAGCCGGTCTTTACCGTGGCACTCCACCACAGTGGTGGAAAGGCGCAGCGGGATATTATAGTCGTTGAGGCACTGGACGATATTCCGGTTCAGGCCGCCGGAGAAGGGCATCAGCTCGCAGACCACCTTGACCTCGGCGCCTTCCAGCGTCATACGGCGGGCCATGATGAGGCCGATGTCGCCGGAGCCGAGGATAACGACCTTTTTGCCGGGCATATAGCCGTCGATGTTCACGTATTTCTGCGCGGTGCCGGCGGTCATGATACCGGAGCACCGGGAACCTGCGATCTCCAGCGCGCCGCGAGGCCGCTCACGGCAGCCCATGGCCAGCACGATGGCCTTCGCCTGGATCTTCAGCAGTCCGTCCTTCTTATTGACGGCGGTGACAAGATTATTGTCGTCGATATCAAGCACCATGGTGTCGGTCTTGACGGTGATATCGGTCTGTTCCACCATGTCAATGAAGCGGGCCGCGTATTCGGGGCCGGAGAGCTCCTCCTTGAAATAGGTCAGACCGAAGCCGGAATGGATGCACTGTTCCAGAATACCGCCCAAGGTTTCCGCTCTTTCGAGGATAATAATGCTCTCAACGCCGCACTCCTTGGCCTTGAGCGCCGCTGCCATACCGGCGGGGCCGCCGCCGACGACGACCAGATCATAATTCATCATTGTATTATCCTCCCTTTATTTCGTCTTGTCGAACAGGATATTGGAGCCGTTGCCGAACTTGGTGATCTCGTTGATGGGACAGCCCAGCTCACGGGCCAGGATCTCAACCACCTTAGAACCGCAGAAGCCGCCCTGGCAGCGGCCCATGCCCGCGCGCGTTCTGCGCTTGACGCCGTCCACGTCTCTGGCGCCGGCCGGGGCCCGGATGGCGTCGATGATCTCGCCCTCCGTGACAGTCTCACAGCGGCAGATGATGCGTCCGTAGGCCGGGTTCTTCGCGATGGCGGCGGCTCTTTCCTCATCCGTCGCGTGACGGAAGCGGAAGACCTCCTTGCGGGTGCCGTCGAAATCTTCCTTTTCCTCAACGCCGCCCATGGCGTCCACCACCACCTTGGCGAGATATTCACCCAGGGCGGGAGCGGAGGACAGGCCGGGGGACTCAATGCCGGAGGCATGGATGAACTGGGGGTTCACCTTGCTGGGGCCGAGGATAAAGTCGTCCGTCACCGGGTGGGCGCGGTTGCCGGAGAAGGAGGTGATGGCGTTGCGGGTGGAAACGGCGGGGCAGCTCTTGGTGGAGAACACCTTCACGTCGTGCAGGCCGGCGAGCGTGGTGGAGACGTCGTCCTTGTCGTCGATCTCCTCCGCCGTCGGTCCGATCAGCAGATTGCCGTCCACCGTGGGGGAAACGAGGATGCCCTTGCCCATCTTGGTGGGGCACTGGAAAATAGTGTGGGACACCATATTGCCGACGGCCCTGTCAAGAATGAAGTATTCGCCGCGGCGCACCACGATATTCACGGATTCGTCGCCGATCATGCGGGCGATATCGTCGGAGTGGACGCCCGCCGCGTCGATCACGTATTTCGTCTGAATGTCGCCGGCGGTGGTCTTCAGCGTGAACACGCCGTCGGCAAAGTCGATGGCCTCCACCTTGCAGTTGCGGATGCATTCCGCGCCGTTGGTGACGGCGTTCTCGGTGGCGGCGATGGTCAGCTCGTAGGGGCAGACGATACCGGCGCTTTCGGCCCGGAGCGCGCCGCAGACGTTATCGGCCAGGTTGGGCTCCAGCGCCTTGAGCTCTTCCTTATTCAGGATGGACAACTGGGGCACGCCGTTGGCGATGCCGCGGTCATAGAGCTTCTGCACGGTCTCCATCTCCTCCTCGGAGAAGGCGACCACCAGCGAGCCGTTGTTTTTATAGGGAACCGACAGATCCTTGCAGACCTTCGGCATCATTTCACAGCCTAAGACGTTGAACTTTGCCTTCAAAGTTCCGGGAAGGGCGTCGAAACCCGCGTGGACGATGGCGCTGTTGGCCTTGGTAGCCCCCATCGCCACGTCGTTCTGCGCTTCCAGCAGAGCGGTTTTCAGCTGATACTTCGACAGCGCCCTTGCGGTCAGCGCGCCAACGACGCCTGCGCCGATAATGGCAACGTCATAACACATAATCAACAACTCCTTTTTGTTTTAGGGAAAGCGTTTTCAAAATGCGGACAATCACTTTCATTTTTTAATTATAGTATTTCGAAAAAAATAAATCAATACATAATTCACAATTTTTTACAATATCAGAACAATTTTATTGTTAATAATTTAACACAAATCGACAAAAAGACGGCTTTAACGGTCAGACCAGCGGACCGAAATCGACAAAAAGCCCGCTCAGGTTCCGGACGAAATCAAACAGTTCGGGATCCTGCCGGATCACTTCCGCGCACATCCGCATGGCGCGAAGAAAACGAGGAGAAACCGCAAGACCGTTTCCGGCCAGCGGACAGTTCCCCATGGCGCGCACGTCCGGCGCGACGGCAACGTCGCCCGCCTCGTTCACATAGAAAAAATAGGGATAAACCCTGCAGGAAAGAGGCCGCTCGTCACGACGGCAGCTTCCGGGGCAGACGACGCAATCAGAGTCGTATTCCGCATGACGCCAGACGGAAAAACCTTCCTTTCCCTCATAAAACGACTTTTCCCCCGGGAACAGCAGCATTCCGTCACCGTCTCCTCCTTTGCAGCAGGAAGAGCAGCAAAGCGCGCCGCAATCTCCTTCCAGCGGCGTCACGTTTTCAAGCAGTTCATAGAGTTTATTCAGAGAATCGCTGGCAAAGCGATGGTAAAAGTACCCCATACCGTTATCCTTTCTGAGAAAAAAAGAATCACTTCATTAGCAAAACAGCACCAAAATGATTGATTATTGTTGTAAAAATTTACGATTTTCAGATTGACAAAAAATTACAATATGTTATAATTTTGAAGGTTAATTTATTAACAAAACTACAGGAGGCTATATTCTTATGGCAAAAGTTGTTGTGAATTGGGACCTGGTCACCAATTTCGTAATTGACGCATTCAAGGGCTACGGCGTACCCGAGGAAGACGCGAAGATCTGCGCGGACGTTCTGCTGGAATCCGATAAGCGCGGCATCGAGTCTCACGGCTGCAACCGCTTCAAGCCCATCTATCTGGACCGCATCAAGGCGGGCATCCAGAATCCTGTCACTAATTTTGAGATCGTCAAGGACGACGGCTGCTGCGCCGTGGTCGACGGTCACGACGGTATGGGCCAGGTCATCGGCTACAAGGCCAACCAGCTTGCCATCGACAAGGCCAAGAAATACGGCATGGGCATGGTGGTCGTGCGCAACTCCTGCCACTACGGCATCGCGGGTTATTACCCCTGGATGGCCTGCAAGCAGGGCTGCATCGGCATCACCGGCACCAACGCCCGCCCCTCCGTGGCTCCTACCTTCGGTGTGGAAGGTATGTTCGGAACCAACCCCCTGACGGTCGGCATCCCCACCGATGAGGACTTTGATTTTCTGATCGACTGCGCCACCTCCATCACCCAGAACGGCAAGATCGAATACTATGCCAGAATCGGCGAAGACGTGCATCCCGGCACCATCATCGACATCGACGGCGAACCGGTTTCCGGCGACGCGGGCATCGCGCTGAAAAAGATCCGCAACGGCACGGCGGCCCTGACCACCCTCGGCGGCATCGGCGAAGACCTGGGCGGTTACAAGGGCTACGGCTACGCGATGGTCGTTGAGCTTCTTTCCGCCGTGCTGCAGGACGGAGACTACGGCAAAGATCTGGACGGCAAGGACGAGAACGGCAACATCAGACCCTATCATCTCGGCCACTTCTTCATCGCCATCGACACCAACCACTTCCTCGGCGAAGCTCTCTGCCGTCAGAAGTCCGGCGAGATCCTCCGCGCTGTCCGCGCCTCCAAGAAGGCCCCCGGCCAGGAGCGCATCTACACCGCCGGTGAGAAGGAGCATATCGTGCGTCTGAACCGTGTGGACGGCGTGCCGATCAACGAATCCGTGCAGGCCGAGTTCAACGCAGTCCGCGACGAACTCCACCTTGATTACAAATTCCCCTGGGAAGAATAATTCAAGCCTCTTAGACAAAGGGGCTGTAAAAAAAAGTCTCTGAAAAAAACAAGACTGCAATCTCAGAAAGAACTGGGATTGCAGCCTTTTTTGGTGCGCCCGGCATGGGCAACGACTTGGCGGTGAAAGTCCGCTACAGACTTGGCAGTAGGAACTGTTAGCCAAAGGCAAGGGTGTCCGTCGTGA
>CADAMO010000194.1 GCA_902788995.1 Oscillospiraceae bacterium | reverse complement strand
AATGGTGTTCAGAATATAACAATACAAGCCAATGCCGAAGCTTGGCATTTTTCTTTTCAACAGGCATGGTTCATGCTGCGGTTTTCATCCTTTGCAGCTTTCGCAAATGATATTTTCTCAGGTTAAAACCGCAGGAAATGAGTCCGATCTCCAAAAGTACGCCTTCAATTCCGCGTCTACGGCATCTGGAGTATCCTTTGTTCCACTTGATCGTGCCGAATGTGCCCTCCGCCTGTATGCTGCGGTTCATCCGCAACAAGGCTCCGTGAATACTGTTCAGATTTTGCAGAACTTCTTCATGGATCTGCGTCAATTCCGCATTCAATCGAACGGTCCGATTTCCGGTCCCTTTGCAGCATTTCTCTCTGTATGGGCAGCCGGTACAATCTTCACACTGGTAAATCTCTTCTGTCCGACCGTATTTGTTGCCCTTGACCGGTCTTGTTTCCCTGAACAAAAACCGTTTTTCATTCGGACAGCGCATATACCCTTCTTCATCTATTCTGAAATTAACAGATCTGAACGGATCTTCTTGATAAGCTTTGTCTTTTGTCTCTTTCTCGAACATGGGAAATTTCATGAATTTCTCCATATCGTTCTCTTCGCAGTACAGATAATTGTTGAAGCTTCCGTATCCGGCGTCCGCCACCGGATAAACCGGGTAGAAGCCATAGGTCTTTTTGAATTTCTCCATGAGCGGCTTGAAACAATCCATATCCGAGGCGTATTGGTAAACGTCGTATATCGCTATGTATTCATCGCAAACGCCGATCTGTACGTTGTATGCCGGAAGCAACTGATCGTTCCCCATGTAGTCGCTTTTGACCCGCATAAACGTTGCATCCTTATCCGTTTTCGCATAACTGTTGCGATGATCTCCGCAGACCTTGATATGGATCGCGTACCGTTTCAGCTTCTTCAGGCATTCTTTCATTCGGTCATACAGCTTCATTTCCGAAACTCCTTCGTTCATTTCCCGGATGATCTGCGTCAATTTGTCAAACGTCCGATTCCGGTTTGTGATACACGTCTTTTTCCATACCCAGGAATACCGGTTCGCATTCGCTGTCAGCTTCGTTCCGTCTATGTAGATATGCTGCAAGTCCACATCTTCCTGTGAGAATATGTACCTGTTGATATCGTCAAACACTTCTTTCACACTGCATCGCATCCTGTGGTTGATGAAGTTTGCTATCGTCATATGGCTCGGCGCAGCAGTCCCGTCCAATATCCAAAGAAAACGGGTATCTGTCTCACATAACTTTTGCAGCTCTCGTACAGTCACATCGCCGAAGTCCATGAAGGCAAACAGTACAATTTTCAAGAGCTTTACTTCGTCATATCTTGGACGACCCATCTCAAAACCTTCCTCTTTGAGATATTTTTTCGGGTCAATATGCGAGAATACTTCATGAAAAGTGTACACCGGATCAGAAATTTTAATAATTCTTTCCAAATCTACTGGTAATTTCAGTTCATTGCAAGTAGAATTATACCACAAAAAAGGCTGCAATCCCAGTTCTTTCTGAGATTGCAGTCTTGTTTTTTTCAGAGACTTTTTTTTACAGCCCCTCATCCTCAGTGCCGCTCATGACATAAACAACTTTTTTCAGGACAAAGAAACATACCGGCAGTATTGAAAAAAATAGGTTACATCTGTTTTTAGTCCTATGAAATGTAACATTCGTGAATAGCGGCACTAAGGTGCCGCGCTACCGATATTACCCCGCCAAATCCCTCTTTTTCAAAATGAACAGGATCCTTACGCAAAAACGGCGAAAGGATCCTAATTCTATTATATCACGGTCACCGCAGCACCGCCAGTAGAACCGCCGCCGTCAGGGCGCCGCCGAGAATGGCGGCGGCGCCGATGCGGATTGCGCCGAGCAGCCGTCGGCGGAAGGGGAGCCGCCGACCCGCTACGCCGCCGTCGCCGGTCTCCCGCAGCAGCTGGTTCGCCTTATGCCGCAGCGCCCCCTCCCCCAGTCCGCTGAATTCCGGCTTCACAAAAAACAGCACCCGTTCAAAATAGGCGCTGTCCGGCTCCACCACATCCACCACCTGCTTGTTCACGCCTTTGATCACGTTCCGTCACTCCTCACGTTTCCGTTTCCGATTTCTACGGTTAGGATTGACAAAAAAATGACGATTATTCCACGACGGGCCTGTTTTGTTGTCAATCAAGGCGCGACAGGCCTTTTCCGGCCCGAGTCCTTTCCGCCGGGCGAAGCCTGCCGCCGACCGGATAGGGCAGATGCAGCGTCCGTGTTTTCCCCGCCTTCCGCCCCGGGGGGAATAGCGCCGCCGCGAAAGGACCTGACGGCGCGGCGGCAAAAGCTCCGTCACTTTGACTGACAGCCAATTTATACATTTTGTATTTTTTTAAACCCGCCGTTTTGTTGATAAGTTTGTTGAAAATGTTAATAACCCCCGTGTTTTCCCGGGTTTTGCGGGGTATTAACCGTCGAAAAGTTATCAACAACGAATTATTGTTAAACATTTAACATATACGGTCTGTTGTCTTCACTTCCCGTTTATACAAAATGGAGATAGGTTTTTCATAAAAAAACGACAGTTTTTTATTTAAATTGACCACTGCCGAAAAAACTGAATTTTCCTATTGAAATTATCCCCCGCATCCTTTATAATTTATTATGTATCTTTATAAATAGTTGTCTTTTTTATAATCTGAGGAGATACCAATTTCAGAGAAAGGAGCACGTCGGCGCGATCCGCTCCGCCGCCGTACAAAACGCATCATGAAAAAGCGCGTTCTTTCCGTTATTCTCACCTTGGCCATCGTGTTTACCGCCGTTCCGCTGTTTTTCGTGCCGGAGGCCGACGCCGCGGGCCATTGGTTTTCCGTATGGGGCACCAGCATCGTCAACGGTTCGGTCTCTATTCCGGGGCTGAGCCTGCGGGACTATATCCCCTCCCACAGCACGATCCGTGTGGAGGTGCCCGTCACCGCCAACGGCAGCTCTCTGCGGTTCAAGTTTTCCAACGAATACGGTAAATCCCCGCTGACCATCGACGAGCTGTCCGTGGCCAAAACCGTTGATAACGGCAGCGCCAAAATCAAGGCCGGCTCCGCCGTGCCCATCACCTTCGGCGGCAGCGCCTCCGTCACCATTCCCGCCGGGCAGACGATCTGGTCCGACGACGTGGGCTTCTCCGTCCGGGCGCTGGATACCGTCAGCGTCAGCATGTATTTCCGCAACCTCACCTATATCTCCTCCGAAGGTCTCTCCAACGGCCACACCTTCCTCAGCAAAAAGACCCTGTCCACGCCCCTCGGGTCGCAGGTCAACAGCGAAGCCCTGAACTCCCCCTCGGAGATCAACATCAGCTCCGGCACGGTCACCTACCACACCATTCCGTTCCTGGCCAACATCGACGCCTATACGGAGGACTATTACGCCTGCTCCGCCGTCTTCATCGGCGATTCCACGCTGGTCAACAACACCTATCTCCACTATGCCGAGCGGCTGTCGGACGCGGGTTACACCAACATCGGCATTGTGAACGAAGCCATCATCGGCAACAAGCTGCTCAGCAAGGGTACGGGCCTCATCGGCAACCTCTACGGCCCCTCGCTGATCGAGCGCTTTTACCGCGACGCGCTGGACGTGACCGGCGTGAAATACGTCTTCGTTAAGATCGGCCTCAACGATATCCTGCACCAGTATTCCAAATCCATGTCCGACGACGTGCTGAAGTGCTCCACGGACGATATCATCAACGGCTACAAGAGTCTCGTCACCATGGCGCATGAAAGAGGCGTCAAGGTCTATTTCTTCACCAAATCCCCCTGGAAGGGCTACGCCAGAGCCTTCCTGGGGCAGACCAACGACCTGACCTGGTCGCAGGAGGCCCAGAACAAGTGCGACGCGCTGGACAGCTGGATCCGCAGCAACACCTACGGCGACGGGTTCATCGACGTGCACATCCTGGCAAACCCCGCCGACCCCAACGCCTTGTGCCCCACCTTCACCCTTGACGGCGCGCACCTGACGGAGCTGGGCGCCATCGCCATGGCGGACCTCATCCCCCTGACCTACGTGGAGGCCTATTCCACCTACGGCAGGTCCGCGGCGGAGCTGAACGGCGTAAACCCCTATGCGGAAAAGGCGCAGATTCAGGCCGCCATGCAGAACGGAACCTATAACGGCGGACAGAACCAGACCAACAACAACAATAATAATAACAGCAATAACAATTCCGGCAGCGCCAAGTCGGGCGGTTCCTTCCTCTCCGGCCTGATGGATCTGATCCCCGGCGACCTGTTCTCCGGCGATCTTCTCTCCAATATCATGGGCCTGCTGGGCAGCCTCGGCGGCACTTCCGACAGCGGTCAGAAGAGCGATGCCTCCAAGACCACCACGAAACCCGCCTCTACGGAGCAGCCCTCCTTCCCGGGCCTGCCTGAAACGCCCGCCAACGCGGCGGCGCAGAATAACGGCGTCACCGTCGTCGCCCCCTCCGACGCCACGGTGAACATCGCCGACGCGGGCGCGCTGGCCCCCAACACCCAGACCGGCTTTACCGGCGAAACGGAAAAAATCGGCGGCAGCCGCACCATCATCTTCGTGCTGCTGCTCTTCCTGGTGATCATCGCCGCCGGCGCCGTCGTTCTGCTCACGGCGAATAAGAGAAAAGACAGCGATTTTATCAACTAGTCAACAGGAGGCAGCAATATGTCCCTACTTTCATTAAAAAGCGGCACGGATATCCGCGGAACGGCGGTGGGCAAGGACCCTGCGCTGAACGACGAGGCCGTGCGCAAGATCACCTATGGCTTTCTGCAATACCTGTCGGAAAAAACCGGGCTGGAACCGGCTTCCATGACGGTATGCGTCGGACATGATTCCAGAATCTCCGCGGACCGCATCAAACGGGCGGTCTGCGGCGTTTTACAGGCCTGCGGCGTAAGCGTTTACGACTGCGGGCTTTCCTCTACCCCCGCCATGTTCATGACCACGGTGGAGCTGGACGTGACCGCCGCCGTGCAGATCACCGCCAGTCACCACCCCTACGACAAAAACGGGCTGAAATTCTTCACCCGTCAGGGCGGCTTTGAAGGTGACGAGATCCGCACCGTGCTGGCATACGCCGAACAGGCGGAGCACGTGGACTGCGTGGCCTTCCCCAACCCCAAGCCCTGCAACTTCATGGAGCGCTATGCCCGTCTCCTGCGGGAGATGATCGTCTCCGCGGTAGAGGCGGAGGACCGGGAGCATCCGTTGGCGGGCTTCCACATCGTGGTGGACGCGGGCAACGGCGCGGGCGGCTTCTATGAGCGGGTGCTGGTGTCTCTCGGCGCGGACACGGCCGGTTCCCAATTTCTGGAGCCGGACGGCATGTTCCCCAACCACATCCCCAACCCGGAAAATCCCACCGCCATGTCCTTTATCTGTCAGGCGGTGAAGGAGAACAACGCCGACCTCGGCATTATCTTCGATACCGACGTGGACCGGGCGGCCTGCGTGGGCGCGGACGGGGAAGAGATCAACCGCAACGCCCTCATCGCCCTGGCCTCCGTCATCGCGCTGGAGGGCCATCCCGGCGGAACCATCGTCACCGACTCCGTCACCTCCGACGGGCTGAAGGCGTTTATCGAAACGCATCTGGGGGGCGTTCACTACCGCTATAAACGGGGCTATAAAAACGTCATCAACAAGGCCATCGAGCTGAACGAACAGGGCGTCGACTGTCCCCTTGCCATCGAGACCTCCGGCCACGCCGCCCTGCGGGAAAACTACTTCCTTGACGACGGCGCGTACCTGATGACGAAGATCGTCATTCTGGCGGCAAAGCTGCGCAGGAAGGGCAAGACCCTGACCTCGCTGTTGGAAACGCTGCAGCGCCCGGCGGAGGAGAAAGAAAAGCGCTACACCATCACCGGAGAAGATCATCGCCGATCTGGAAGCTTACTGCAAACAATTTGACTACCTCACCCCCGCCGACGACAACCGGGAGGGCTTCCGTGTCTCCTTCGACAAAGACCACGGCGACGGCTGGCTCCTCCTGCGCCTGTCTGTCCACGACCCCGTCCTGCCGCTGAATATCGAAAGCAACACCCCCGGCGGCGTGGCAAAGATCGAGGAATTCTTTGATACGTTCATCAAACAGTACAACGGGCTGAACTGAAGGCGGTAGCGCGGCACCTCAGTGCCGCTCGTGACATAAACAATCTTTTCTGTGAACTTAACATAACAGGTTCACCAATCAAATCATTGTTTTTCTGTCCTTTCAGATTTCTGAACAGTAACATAAAGACAGGGGACGGTTCCAATGTCATTAAGCCAGATAGCGAGGGAATGCATAAAAAGTGAATAAATAGCTGCCGACCGACGAAAAAACAAAAGGGAAAAGATAAACAGG
>CADAMO010000193.1 GCA_902788995.1 Oscillospiraceae bacterium | reverse complement strand
GGCGTGCCCCGCACCGTCTTTCCTAATCACCGCGCCTGCCTTGCGACAGTCCTGACGGGTGACACGATGCAGCATATTCTGATGGGAAAACCATAGCATTTTTTCGCTGACGCGTCTATGCTTTCCCGGCAGATTTAGCGAAATGGAATTATACTTTGCCTGCATAAGCCATAAAAACACACCGCGCCACTCACGGCTCGGTGTGCCTTTCTTTGACGGGGATCAGCACGCTGGAGTGCGTCTCTCCGTAATATTCAAACGCGGTGCGCGCCGGGTCCTCCTCCCAGGGCGAGCCGGGCAGAAACTGCTGACGCGCATAGTACCAGGTCGCCCGGACGTTGTCGTAGAGCAGAAAGGTGTCGGCCGGCCCCGGCACGGGGAACTCCAGAAACAGCCCGCCGGCCACCGCCTGCGCGGCCATTTTTTCCGGGACATAGCCCACGGCGTCCACCGGCGGGCCGATGAGATAGCGCCCGCCGTCGGGCCCGTCGACCCACAGCGCCGCCATGTCCGCCCCGCCGCCGATCCTGGCGTACTCCTCCGCGCTGACGCGGGGGCACTCCTGCACGATCCAGTAGGCCCCGCGCTCCACGGGGCGCATATCCGCCACCGGCGGCAGCACATAGCCGACAATGCAGAAGTCCGCGATCTCCCGCAGCTGCGGCTGTGCCATCATTTGCCTGCCGCGCTCGGCCAGAAAGGCCTGGGGCGAGATGCCGTAAACGCTGCGGAACGCCTTGTAAAACCCGGCAAGCGTCTCAAAGCCCACCTGCTCCGACGCCTCCGTGACGCTTTTCCCCTCCCGCAGCAGCTGCGCCGCAAGCTGCACGCGGCGCAGGCGGATATACTGATGCGGCGTGTAGGCTGCCACCTCCTTGAACACCGCGCGAAACGCGCTGTAGGAATAGGAATAGCGCCGCGCCAGCGTGCTTAGGTCCAGCGGCTCCTGTATGTGCGTGTCGATGTATCGTTTGCACGCCTTGATCTCCGCGCGCTTTTCTCTCCAGATGTCGGGCTGCATGCCTCCGCTCCTTCGCTTTGGTATTTGGTCAGTATAGCACAGTCGCGGCACGCCTGCCAGCGCTTTCGGGAAAAAAAGCGTTTTGGAAGCGTCGGGCGCGCGCCGCCCCCTCTCCCCTTTTGTTATGCAAAAATGTGATTGCACATCCCCCAGGGGCGGGGTATAATGCATTTTGTAAAGTGAATCTGATGTTTGGTCAATGGTGCGTGGATGGTGCGCTTTCGGGCGCATGGAGGCCACGGCAAATGACAAGTCCGGTGTGAGTCCGGCGCAGTCTTATCTCTACCGTGTGCGGCTTTGCGAAAGGCCGCGAGCCGGGACTGTCAGCCATTGGTCAGGTCCGGTATCAAGATGGAATACCTGCCGACCGCGTTTCCCCCGGTCAACCTGAGGGGGAGAGCGACTGCATATGCGCGGCATGTGCGGTCTGTCTCAGTGCGCGGTCGGCAGGTGTTCCATATTTTTATACCCTTGGAGCCTGACCAATTCGCTGCAAGGTGGTGACCGCGCCGGAAAATCGAATTCAACGTATCCCTCGTCATTGCGAGGCGCAAAGCGCCGCGGCAATCCGTGATTGCCCATCATCCCCCCGTCTTTGCGAGGCCCCATCGGGGCCGTGGCAATCCGTGATTGCCCATCATCCCTCCGTCATTGCGAGGCCCCATCGGGGCCGTGGCAATCCGTACTCTTTCCGCGAGGGGCGCGGATTCCCACGCCGGTGTGCGCACCGGCTCGGAATGACGTTAGAACAGGGTTTGCGAAACACCTTCACATGCACACTTCATTTCAAGGAGGAAGGAACACAAGATGAAATTGAAACGAACAAACAAGCTGTTGGCGCTGCTGATCGCGGCGGTAATGGTGCTGGGCGTCCTGCCGATGGGGGCGTGGGCGACAGAAAGTGGGCAAAATGAAACGTCCCTATTTCCCGAAGAAAATTTCTTTTGGCCCTCTCCTAAAGAAGTTTCAGCTTATCCTATGGAGGGCTCTTTAGTAAGTTGTGTTAATGGAAGCATTCCAGTAGAATACGGTGAGGCATATTACATAGCAGCAAATTGTGTGGACGTTGTATTGTCTGGAATAGAAAAAGACGCATGTGTGAGTATTGCCGTAAAACCGAGGGACCACAATTTCAACGATCTGTACGCTACTGTATCTTCTGTTGGTTTCACGTGGGAAACCGAGATAACTGACGAACTCATCGAGAGCATAATTGATGATCTGAATGTCCATTATTCCGAAGAAGACGATGAGTACATCTATGAAGTTCAGTTTGTCGATGGGAAAGCCCAACTAGTAGTGTTCTACTACTATGGTTATAGCATCTATGAGATCGAACCGGAATGTGATACCCCTTGGCCATTGATCATGAATTTCTATACGGAAGAGGCAGATAACCCCAACGAAATCTTAATGCAATTATCGCCTAGTTGTGGTCAGCTTGAAAATGAAAACAGTCTCTATGGAGGAGAAAGGACGACTTATCTCATAGTTCCAAACAATGTAGAAACTGTAGATGTTACACTGACCTTCAGCGACAATGTCTTTGCAGTCTCTGTAAACGGCGAAGCGCAGGGAGAAATAACCGATAATAACAAACTGACAGTAACTCTCAACGCCGCTCAGAAAACATATAAAGGTATGGCAGAGTCTTCCGAGAATACGATTTCTGTAACGAAGGGTGAAGAAACGACCACATATAAGGTTTATGTAGTTAACCAGAGGTTTGATGATTTGCCCAATTCTGTTATCGAATATCTCTGCATTGGTTCTCAATATACGAACGATGCCAGTGGAGCGGGAGATTACGGTACAAGAGCTGTCAGATCACTCGTGGGTAGCAATTATTCCGTAGGTGGAATAGCCTCTGGTCCCGTTTCTATCGGAAACTTCGGCGGCTACATCATTTATAAATATGATGAGCCAATTATGGACGACCCGAACAACCCCTACGGTATAGACTTCATAACCTTCGGCAACTCCGTAGAGGGAAGCAACGAATTCGGCGAAGTAGGGCAGGTCTGGGTCAGCAAGGACGGCGAAGAATGGTATGCCCTCGCCGGCGGTATGCATTATGAGGACTACGCAGACTGGGATTACAGCGTTACCTACTCGAAACAGGATGACGGCGCTACAGCGTGGGCCGATAACCGCGGCAACAGCGGGAAGTACTTCTTTGACTATCCCGATCCGAATTACTATCCGTATTACGACTTCTCTGACGGCGGAGATAGCTCCATCACATTGGGCGGCATCTATTACCCTGAGAGCAGTACCGACATTGGAGGCAATGACATTCCGCCATTCGCGGGCTTTGGCTACACCGATATGGGCCAGCGGGGAACGACGCTGAACGAAAAAACAGGCGAGTGGGGCCCGACATCCCCTGGCGGTCCGAGTGACGAGGAAAGCTATGAATCGTATGCCCGTAATATCGCAGGCAATCCTTATAACCCGACGCAGGTGGAGAGTGATGGCCGCACTTACTCTTATGTCACCGACGGAATGGACCTCGCCTGGGCTGTGGATGAAGACGGGCAGCCCGTAAGCTTTGAAAACGGAGTCCATTACATCAAGATTCAGACTGCAACAAACATCGTAAGCGAGTCTCTTGGCGAGAAGTCCACCGAGGTCAACATGGTGCGCGTGGCGCAGGCGAACGACGCCCCCGTCGGCAAGACTGCTGCCCCCGCAAAGATCACTGTAGACGGCGTGGACGTGGCGCTGGAGGACGGCAAATCCGTCTATGACGATGTTTACGTCTGCGATTCCTTCTCCGTGGCGGTGGACGCGCCGGAGACGGCAAACGTCTATATCAACAACCTGAACGATCAGACGCATAACCGCGACTATGACGCCATTCCGTTGCACAAGATCGTCCGTGTCATCGTCCAGGAGGGCGAACAGGAGCCCGCCATCTACATCCTCAATCTGACCGACGTGGACGGCGAGCCCGCGCCTGCAAAAGCGGCGGAAGCCCTGATCGCCGACATCGGCGAGGTCACGTTGGAGAGCAAGGCGAAGATCGACGCGGCCCGTGCGGCCTATGACGCGCTGGACGACGCGCAGAAAGCTCTGGTATCGAATTATGAGACGCTGACGGAAGCCGAAGCGGCCTATGCCGCGCTGGCGGCTGCGGCGGAGCAGGCGGAGATCGACGCGGCGGCGGCCAAGGGCGCGGAGAATCTGATCAACGCCATCGGAGAGGTCACGCTGCAAAGCGAGAGCGCGATCAACGCGGCCCGCGCGGCTTACGATGCACTGACGGATACGCAAAAGGCGCTGGTGACCAATTATGAAACGCTGACCGCGGCGGAGGCCAGATTCGCGGAGCTGATTGCAGCGGCTGCCAGCCTGACGCTGGACGCCAATGGCGGTACGGTCAACGGCAGCGCGACCTATACCTATCACTTTGACGCCAGTATGGCCGGAAATCCGCTGCCCGATCCGGTTGCGCCGGACGACAGTGTGGTGTTCGGAGGCTGGTTCATGGGGCAGATGAAATTCACTACCTTCCCCAGAGAAGTGAACAACACCGTTC
>CADAMO010000192.1 GCA_902788995.1 Oscillospiraceae bacterium | reverse complement strand
CGTTGCCGCTGTTGGCGGGCTTGTTGGCGTTCTTTTTCGTCATGGCCACGAACACGCCCAGCAGCACGACGAAGACCAGCAGCACGGCAACGAGAATGCCGATCAGCGTTTTGACGGATTTGTCGGAGCCCTTTTTGGAGCCGCCGTCGTCGTAATTGCCGTCGTCATATTCCGCGGGGGCCTGCTCGGAGCCCTCGGCGTATTCTTCGTAGGGATAGTATTTTACTTTATCGTCCATTTTTGTTTCTCCTTTTTGGTTGTACTCTTTCTCAAAGATACAGCAATTATAACAAAAACAACTGCGCTTTGCAAGCAATATTTACAAAAAACCAAAATGTTACAATATTGTAAATAAGACTTATTTTTCTGCCCGGAAATGCTGCCCCTCCACGGCGGAAAACGGGATTTTCGCCTCCGTAAAACGGTCCGCGTCGAAGTCCCTGCCGAGGATTTTTACGGACTTCACCAGCTTTTTCGTCCGGACAAACTCGTTTTTGCCGGGGCAGAAGGGATAGATCCCGATGGAGGAAAAGACGTACCAAAGGGCCATGGAACCGTTGTCCTCGTCGCCGGGGAAGCCGTCGTCTTCATAGGAAAACAGCTCGTCGCAGATCTTTTTCACCCAGTAAGCGGTCTTTTCCACCTCGCCCAGCTCGGCGTAGAGATAGGGCAGATGGAAGCTGGGCTGGTTGGAGATGGCGCACTGGCCGAAATCCGCCGCGGCCATCTCGGTCTCCTCATGGATCTCCGCGTCGTAGCCGACGGATTCGAAGACGGGAGGCGTGGCGAAGAGCTCGTCCACCTTGGCGAGCAGCTTTTCTTTGCCGCCGTAAAGCGCGGCGAGCCCCTCGATATCGTGAGGGACGGCGAAGGAATTCTGCCAGGCGCTGCCCTCGGTGTAGTCCCTGCCCCAGGCGGTGGGGCTGAAATCCGGGCGGAAGGAGCCGTTCTCAAACCTCGGGCGCATAAAGCCCGTTTCGGGATCAAACAGGTTGGCGTAGTTCTTCGCCCGTGCGTCGTACTCCCTGACAATATCATCCTTGCCGAGGAGTTCCGCGATCCGGGCGATGCACCAGTCGCCGTAGGCGGCGTCCAACGTCAGGTTGACGCTCTCACGGTGCGCTTCGATGGGAACGTAGCCCAGGCGGCAGTAGGCGGTGGCGCCGCTGCGGCCATAGTCGTCGTTGGCGGAATCGGTGGTGGCGTGTTTGAGCATGCCCTCCAGCGCCGTCTCCATGGTCTCACGGTCCATGAGACCCTTTACCGCCGCGTCGCAAAGGACGGCGTCGATCAGGGTGCTGGGCATGCAGCCGCGCTCGCCGATGGAGGGCCACCGGGGCAGCCAGCCGCACTCTTTATAATCGTTGACAAAGCCCCGGCACATTTCCCGGTATTCTTCCCGGGCCACCAGCGCATAGAAAGGATAGCAGGTGCGGTAGGTATCCCAAAAACCGTTGTCGGTATAGCGGACGCCGGGGTACACCTTGCCGTCGAAGGGCTGGTAGTGGACCGGCTCTCCCCTTTCGTCGAGCTCATAGCACTTGTGGGGATAGAGGAAGGCCCGGTAAAGGCAGGAATAGAAGGTGCGCAGCTGTTTTTCGTCCTTCGCTTCGATTTCCACGCGGGAGAGGTATTCCCCCCAGATCGCTTCCGCCTCGGCTCGGATATCGTCGAAGGTCTTTCCCGTAAACTCCGCGTCAAAGTTGCGCTGCGCCTGTTCAAAGTTGATATAAGAGGTGGAAACGAAGGCGTCAACGCTGTCGCCCGCGACGGACAGATGGATCCCGACGCCGTCTCCGGCGATCTCACAGCCCTCTTTCGCGTCACGGTCCGTGCCGACGGTATGGCCGGAGGGAGCGATCTGCCCCGGCGCGAACTTCACAATCACGTACATGCAAAAGTTCTTCGCATCGTTGTCACGGCAGTTGGAGACCGTGGCGTAGAGGGTGTTTGCCCCGGCGTCATAACGGAGGGAGCTGTCGCCGCAGAGCGGCAGAACGGAGAAGAAATTCTCTTTCGCGTCGTCAAACCGCACCCGAAGGGCGCCGCCCCGCACGCCGGGGGCCGCCTCCAGCGTGCAGCGGTAACGCAGCAGGCGGTAATTCAGGTAGGAGGGGGTGAGGACCGCGTCCTGCGGGCGGAAGCCGGACCAGCGGGAGCCCGCGCCGAAATACCGGGTGAATTTCTGAGGCAGGAAGATGACCGTGCCGTAATCCGCGATCCAGGGGCTGGGCTGATGGGTGATGCGCACGCCCTCAAAGGAGCGGGCGGAAGGGTGATAAAACCAGCTGGAATCGCTGGCCGTTTGCGGCGCGAAGGCCGCCATGGCAAAGGGCCGCTGAATCAGGGGCAGCGTGTTGCCGTTGGAAAAGCGGTGGACGGAGGCGCTGCCCTGTTTGATATTGACATATGGTAAATAATTCATTTTATTCTCCCCTTTTGATTCTTCAAGCTTCAATTATTGAAGCTTTCGGTCAAGCCTTTCTCGAAAGGCTTGCAGATTCCAAAGGCGGCGCCTTTGGTCGCCCGCCGCAGCGGGCGAAACCTCTATGCTTCCATAGCGCAGGGGGTTGTTAAGGGACCCTCGCCGGGGGTCCCTTAAGTGCGAAGCACAAAATGTGTCCCGTGATAACGGATCCATGTTTTGAAAAAAGCCCCGAAGCAGCAGGCGTTTCAGGGCTTTTCAATGTATTTACGCGGGCCGATCAGCCTTCGCTTTTGATCTTGATATCATAGCCGCGGCTCTCAAGGAAGGGCTTGATGCGCTGGGCATGGTTCATCAGGGTGCTGAGGGACATATCGTGGTTCAGGGCGTCGATCAGCAGGGAGATATATTTGGAGAGATCCACCTCGCAGTACCAGGGGCACTCTTTCAGCTCGGGAGAGCGGTAGATCAGGTTGGTGGTGAACACGCGGCTGATAAAGCCCTCCTCATAGGCCTTGTTGAAGGATTCGAGGCCGTTGCAGAACAGACCGAAGGCGCAGCAGACGTAGATATTGCGCGCGCCCATGCTCTTCAGGCGCTTGGCCACGTCCAGCATGGAATCGCCGGAGGAGATCATGTCGTCCACCACGATCACGTCCTTGTTCTCCAGACTGGAGCCGAGGAACTCATGGGCGATGATGGGGTTGCGGCCCTTGACCACGCGGGAGTAGTCGCGGCGCTTGTAGAACATGCCGAGGTCAAGGCCCAGCACGGAGGAGTAGTAGACGGCGCGGTTCAGGCCGCCCTCGTCGGGAGAGATGATCATCAGGTTATCCTTGTCGATCTTGAGATCGGGGATGTTGTTGACCATGGCCTTGATCATCTGATAGGTGGTATAGACGTTTTCAAAGCCCTTCAGCGGAATGGCGTTCATGACTCTGGGGTCGTGGGCGTCAAAGGTGATGATGTTTTCAACGCCCATCATGTTGCACAGCTCCTGCAGGGCCAGCGCGCAGTCGAGGGATTCCCTCGCGCTTCTCTTGTGCTGGCGGCCTTCGTACAGCATGGGCATGATGACGTTGATGCGGCGGGCCTTGCCTTCCATGGCGGCGATGGCGCGTTTCAGGTTGGCGTAATGATCGTCAGGAGTGTAAGGAACGTCCGCCCCGTACATCTCGTGGGTCAGACCGTAGTTGAAGCAGTCGCAGATGATGAAGATATCATAACCGCGCACGGATTCCTTCAGCATGCACTTGCCCTCGCCCGTGCCGAACTTCGGGAAGTTTGCCTTCAGGATATACGTATCTCTCACGTAACCGGAAAAAGCAATGGTGGACTTGTGTTCACTGTCCCTTCTGTCTCTCCACTTGACCAGATAAGAATCAATCTTGCGGGCCAGCTCCTCGCATCCCGGAAGGGCGATGATCCCAAGGGATCCGTAAGGAATGGTCGTAAATTCGTCAGTGTAAACCGGCATAGCGCTTACTCTCCTGCTTTTTATTAAATTGTTTGAACCGGAGCGACGGGAATCGACCGTTGTTCCGGTACATTTTTTATTTTACTACAAATATTTTATTTTGCAAGGTTGAAGGGATTTTTTGAATTGAAAAATCCACAGGCATTTTATTTGATCTTTTGTGAGAAGTTACAAAAACAGCTTTTTTATTGCCTGTACCGCAAAATAAATCACCGGCTGGTGGAGCAGATACACCCAAAGGCTGTATCTGCCGACAAACGCAGCGGGGCCAAGACGGAACGACAGCGCCTTTTCCGCCCGGGGATTTCCCATGACCAGCGGGTGAAGGAAATACCCGCAAAGCGCGGCAAACAGCCACGGCAGCAGGCCGAAATAATCCGCAGAGACGAAGCCGTTGAAGGGAAAGCCGAAAAAGGCGGTAAGGTAATTCCGGTAGCAAAAGGACGGCCAGCGGAACAGGACCGCGCCGTAAAAACCGACGTAGCCGAAATTGCAGGAAAAGAACAACAGGAACAGGACAGGGGAAACGGCGGCGCCGACGGCGGGCGGAACGCGCCGCAGCAGCGGATGCAGCCCGCAGAGCAGCCATTTCGCCACGCCCATAAAGGTCAGCACGCCGAAGATCACGAAGACTTCCCTGTCCAGCCGCCACGTGGCGAAGGTCACCACCAGCCCCGCGGCGAAGAGCAGCAGCCCCT
>CADAMO010000191.1 GCA_902788995.1 Oscillospiraceae bacterium | reverse complement strand
GGCAAGACGAAGAAGAAAAAAGCAAAGGAGGGCAAGGCGGCATGAAAGGCAAAGACGTGAAACAGATCCTTGTGACCGCGATCTCCCTCTTTCTGATCTGCGCCGTTTCCGCCGGGCTTGTGGCGGTCGTGAACGGCGTGACCGCCCCCGCGATCAAGCAGATGGAGGCGGAAACCGAAAAGGAAGCGAAGCAGATGCTTCTGCCCGCCGCCGAGGACTTTGAAGAGCTGGCGCCGGCGGAGCGAAAATGGGTCGGGAAGGACAAGGACGGCAACGTGGTCGGCTATGTGTTCGTCACCGACGCCAACGGCTATAACGGTAAGGTCGAGGTCATGACCGGCTTCACGCCCGAGGGCGCTGTGACCGGCATTGAGTTTCTGACCCTCAACGAAACGCCCGGCCTCGGCATGAAGGCGCCGAAGGTCCTTCCCGAGCAGATCAAAAATCAGACCGGCGAGCTGACCGTTGTGAAGACCGCCCCCGAAAACGAGGGCGACGTGCAGGCGATCACCTCGGCGACCATTACGTCCAAGGCCGTCGTGAAAGCGGTCAACGAAGCGCGAGCGCTGTTTGAGGCAGCGACCGGAAAGGAGGCGGCGAAATAATGGCGGAAACCAAAAAGATCTCTTACGGGCACGAGCTGACCAAGGGCATTCTGAAGGAAAACCCCGTGCTGCGGCTGGTGCTGGGCACCTGCCCCACGCTTGCCACCTCCACCTCCGTCGTCAACGGCGTGGGCATGGGCATCGCCGCCACCATCGTGCTGATCTGCTCCAATATCGCCATCTCCGCCCTGCGGAAGGTCATTCCCTCCAAGGCGCGAATCCCGGCGTACATCGTCATCATCGCCTCCTTCGTCACGGTGGTACAGATGCTGGTCAAGGCCTTCGTCCCCGCGCTGGACGAATCCCTCGGCGTGTTCCTGCCCCTGATCGTGGTCAACTGCATCATCCTCGGCCGGGCGGAAGCCTTCGCCAGCAAGAACCCCGTGCTGGTCTCCGCCGTGGACGGCCTCGGCATGGGAATCGGCTTCACCGCCGCCCTGTTCTGCATGGGCGCCGTGCGCGAGATCCTCGGCGCGGGCACCTTCCTCTCCGGCATCGACACCATGATCGGCGGTTTCGTCGACCTCAACGGTTTTACCGGCTTTGACTTCAACGAGAGGCTGACCCATCTGGGAGTGGCCCCCATGACCATCTTCATTCTTCCCGCGGGCGGCTTCTTCACCTTCGGCGTCATCATGGCGCTGGCCAACAAGCTGGCGGACAAGAAGGGCCTGCAGAAGGCGGAGCTGCGCGGCTGCGAGGGCTGCCCCCACGCCGCCGTGTGCGGCAGAAGCGACTGCGCGGAGCAGACCGCCGAAAAGCCCGCCGCGAAACCGGCGGCAGCCGTAAAGGCGGCGTCGACAGCAGCGACGACCGCGGCAACAACGGCGGCAGCCACCCAGAAAGCGCCGGAGACGGCGAAGCCCGCACCGGCGACGCCACCTGCCGCCGGCAACGGAAAGGAGGCTGACGCGCAATGAAATTCGTCATCGCATTGCTGGTGATGGGCATTCTGACCCAGAACTTCACCCTGGCCAAATTCCTCGGCATCTGCCCCTTCCTCGGGGTTTCCAAAAAGCTGAACACCGCGGTGGGCATGAGTCTGGCCGTCATTTTCGTCATGCTGCTGGCCACCGCCGTCACCTACCCCCTCAACATCTTTTTAGAGGCCCACGACCTCGCCTACCTGCAGACCATCGTCTTCATCCTCGTGATCGCGGCGCTGGTGCAGATGGTGGAGATCGTGCTGAAAAAATACGTCAAATCCCTGTATAACGCTTTGGGCATCTACCTGCCCCTGATCACCACCAACTGCGCCGTGCTGGGCGTGGTGATCCTCAACATCGACAACATCAGCGCTTATTCCGCCTACGGCTTCGGGTTCGGCCACGCCATGGTCAGCTCCTTTGCCGCCGGCGCGGGCTTTATGCTGGCCATGGTCCTCTTCGCGGGGGTACGCTCCCGGCTGGAAACGGCGGACGTGCCGGAATCCCTGAAGGGGCTGCCCATCACGCTGATCGCCGCCGCCATCGTCTCCATGAGCTTCCTCGGGTTTTCGGGCATCGTGGAAGGCATGGGCTTAATGTAAGGAGGGAACGCCATGAACGCGATTGTGATTGCGGTTGCGACCGTAGCGGGGATCGGCATTCTGGCAGGTCTGCTGCTGGCGATCCTCTCCAAAGTGATGGCCGTGCCGGTGGATGAAAAGGCACAGGCCATTGAAGAAATTTTACCCGGCGCCAACTGCGGCTCCTGCGGCTTTTCCGGCTGCTCCGGCTACGCGGCGGCACTGTCCTCCGGCAAGACCACCGAGACGGGGCTTTGCAACCCGGGCGGCAGCGAGGTTTCAGCCAAGATCGCGGAGATCATGGGGCTGGCCGCCGGCGAGGTGGTCCCCATGACGGCGGTGGTTCTTTGCAACGGCACCACCGACGCCGCGGAGCGCAAAATGATCTACGAGGGCGTGGAAAGCTGCAAGATGGCCGCCCAGCTGTTCGGCGGCGAAAAAAGCTGCATCTACGGCTGCCTCGGCCTCGGGGACTGCGTGCAGCGCTGCCCCTATGACGCCATCAAGATCTGCGGCGGCGTGGCCGTGGTGGATTATGAGCTGTGCCGCGCCTGCGGCATGTGCGTGGCCACCTGCCCCAAGAAGCTGATCGAGCTGATCCCGAAGAACAAGGTCAGCGCCGCGGTGCTGTGCAAAAACCACGACAAGGGCGTTATGACCATGAAGGAGTGCAAGGTGGGCTGCATCGGCTGCATGAAGTGCGTAAAGGCCTGTGAATCCGCCGCCGTGACCGTGACGGGCAACGTGGCCCACGTGGCCCCCGCCCTTTGCACCGCCTGCGGCAAGTGCGCCGAAGGCTGCCCCAAGCACGTGATCGAGATGCTGGGGTTCGGCCTTACGGCCGAACCAGTCGCCAGTCGCCAGCCGTAAGTCGCCAGCAATATCACCATAGGGCAGATCAGCGATCCGCCCGCAATGTGCTGTGCTGCCATAATTGTTTGCGTCAATCGCGGCGCTGAAACGCCGCGCTGCTACTTGAGAAAGGAAGAGAGAAACAATGAAACCATTCATGGGAGAAGATTTTCTGCTTTCCACCGAAACGGCGAAGCGGCTGTTTGCCGCCTGCAAGGACGAGCCGATCTTTGATTGGCACTGCCACCTTTCTCCGAAGGAGATCTATGAAAATGAGACGCCCCGGGATATCGCGCAGCTGTGGCTTTCCGGCGACCACTACAAATGGCGCGGAATGCGCGGCGTGGGCGTGGACGAGCGCTTCATCACCGGCGACGCCGCCCCCTATGAAAAGTTCAAAGCCTGGGCGGCCTGCCTGCCGGAATTCATCGGCAACCCCCTCTATCATTGGACCCATCTGGAATTGCAGCGGTATTTCGGCATTAACGAACCCCTGTCCGAAAAGACGGCGGATGCGATCTGGGAGAAGGCCAACGCGCAGATCAAAGCCGGGGGCTTCCGGCCCCGGGACCTGATCGCCCGGTCCAACGTGGCCTGTGTGTGCACCACCGACGACCCCGCCGACACGCTGGAATACCACAAGCTGATCGCTGCGGACGATTCCTTCCAAACGAAGGTGCTGCCCGCCTTCCGCCCCGACAAGGCGCTGGCCATTGAAGCGGAGGCCTTTTTGCCGTGGCTGGCGGCGCTGGAAGCGGTCTGCGGCAGAGAGATCAAAACCTACGCCGCGCTGAAGGAAGCCCTGCTGGAGCGCGTCGCCTTTTTCGCGGAGATGGGCTGCCGCGCCACGGACCACGCCCTGACGCCGGTCCCCTACCGCCGGATGACGGAACACGAGCTGGAGGACGTATTTGCCAAGCGTCTTTCCGGCGCCGCGCTGACGCCGGAAGAGGCGGAGGGCTACCGCACCGAGCTGCTGCGCTGCCTCGCAAAGGAATACGCCCGGCGGGGCTGGGCCATGGAGATCCACATCGGCCCCATGCGCAACAACAACACGAAAATGTTCCGCAAAATCGGCCCCGACGCGGGCTTTGACTCCATCTCCGACGGCGAGGTGGCCTTCAAGCTCTCCCGCCTGCTGGATTCACTGGACGCGGAGGACAGCCTGCCCCGGACCATCCTGTTCTGTCTGAACCCCAAGGACAACTACGTGCTGGGTTCCATGCTGGGCAACTTCCAGTCGCCGGAGGCAGCCTCCAAGATCCAGTTCGGCTCCGCCTGGTGGTTCAACGACAACATCGACGGCATGCGCGAGCAGATCAGGGCGCTGGGAAACCTCGGCGTACTGTCCAAATTCGTGGGCATGGTGACAGATTCCCGTTCCTTCCTCTCCTACCCCCGCCACGAGTATTTCCGCCGCATTATCTGCGAATTCATCGGCGATCTGGTGGAAAACGGCGAATACCCCGCCGACTTCGATACGCTGGAGCGGATCGTGAAGGACGTCGCCTTCGGCAACGCGAAGCGTTATTTCGGGCTGAAAGACTGATCCTCAGTCGGAAGTCGAGAGTCGGAAGTCGGATGAACCTGTATAATAAAAATGTACATTTGAAGTTCGTAATGGTATAATCAAGAAAAAG
>CADAMO010000190.1 GCA_902788995.1 Oscillospiraceae bacterium | reverse complement strand
GACACCAGATGGCCGATATCGTGGCCGTCCACAGGGCCCATATAGCGAAAGCCTAGGTCCTCGAACATGGTGGAATTATAGATCAGGTTCTTGACGTGGGTTTTCAGATTATAGATGCCCTTCGCCAGCTTTTTGCCCACCAGCGGAATGTGGTTCAATGCGTTTTCCGTGCGAGCCTTCAGGCGGAAATACCGGGGATTGGCCCGCATCATGGCAAAGTATTTTGCCAGCGCCCCCACGTTGGGGGAAATGGACATCTCATTGTCGTTGAGAATGACGATCAGCCGGGTGCCGCTGCCGGCCCGACCTGCGTTGTTCAGGGCCTCATAGACCATGCCGCCGGTAAACGCGCCGTCGCCCACCACCGCGACCGTATAGTTTTTCTGTTTTTTGATCTTGTTGGCGGCCGCCACGCCGTAGGCGGCGGACAGCGCCACCGACGAATGACCGCCGGACATGATATCGTGCTCGCTCTCGCTGCGGCGGGTAAAGCCGGAGATGCCCCCCGGCAGCCGGATGGTATCGAACTGCTCCGCCCGGCCGGTCAGGAGCTTATGCACGTAGCTCTGATGGCTCACGTCCCAGATGATCTTATCCTGCGGGGAGTTGAACACCCGGTGGAGCGCGATGGTCAGCTCCACCACGCCGAGGTTGGAGGCCAGATGCCCGCCGTTTTTGGAGACGGTGCGGATCAGCTCCTGCCGTATCTCCTGCGCAAGCAGGGGCAATTCCTGCTCCGGGATCTGTTTGACGTCAGCCGGAGATTTGATTTTAGGAAGATACTTCCCTTCCATGGCTCTCTCCTACTTCGTTCTGCGCAGCAGCGCGTCTGCCAGCGTTTTCAGCGCGTCGGCCTTATCGCCGAAAATATCCAGCGCCCGGATGGCGTCGTTCGTATATGCCTTCGCGCGGGCGCGGGCCTCTTCTTCGCCCAACAGCCCCACGTAGGTGACCTTGCCGTTGGCCTCGTCGCTGGAAACGCCCTCTTCGGCGGTCTCCAGCAGGTCGTCTGTGATCTGAAAGGCCATGCCGAGCCCTAATGCGAAATCCCGCGCCGCCTGTATCCGCGCTTCATCCGCCCCGGCCGCCAGCAGCCCCATAACGCAGGCCGCCTCGATCAGCGCGGCGGTCTTCAGCGCGTCCTGCTGGAACAGCACGTCGGCGGTCGCTTCCCTGTTCTCATAGGCAAGGTCGATATACTGCCCCCCGATCATGCCCGCGGCGCCGCACAGACGCGACAGCTCCGCGGCGGCCCCGACGGCCGCCTCCGCCGAAACGCGCCCCTCCCGCGCCCCTTGGGCGATCAGGTAAAAGGCGTGGGTCAGCAGCGCGTCCCCGGCCAGCAGGGCGTTGGCCTCGCCGAATTTTTTATGGCTGGATGGCTTGCCCCGCCGGTAGTCGTCGTTGTCCATGCAGGGCAGATCGTCGTGGATCAGGGAGTAGGTGTGAACGAACTCCACCGCCGCCGCGAAGGGCAGCGCCTTTTCCGCGGCTTCCCCTGCCGCCTCGCAGAACAGCAGGCACAGCAGCGGGCGCACCCGCTTGCCGCCGCTCTCCAACGAATAGCGAAGCATCTCCGGCACGGCGGAGAGCTCCCCCGAGAGCGTGGGGACGGAAGAGGCGATCTCCTCCTCGATCAGGCTCATCAGCCGCTCGGTCTTATCCATGTTGCTTCTCTTCTTCCTCTAAAAAGACGATCTTGCGCTCCGCCTTATCCAGCTCGCCGGAGCAAAAGCGGGAAAGGGCCGCGCCGGCCTCGAACAGCTTGACGGATTCATCCAGCGTCAGGCCGCCGCTTTCCAGCGCCTTGACGATCTCCTGCAGCTTGCGGATGCCTTCTTCATAGGTGATCTTTGCGTCCTTGTTTTCCGTCTTCACGGTTGTGTTTTCCTTATCCATTGTTGTCTTCCCTCTTGTTCAGCACACGGCAGTTCAGCACGCCGTCCGCCATGGTGATGTCGATATCCTGATCGACTTCGATTTCCTTCACGCTGCCGATGATCTTATCCCCGGCGCTGACGGCGGCATAACCGCGCAGCAGCACGCTGAGGGGGTTGAGGCTTTCCAGCGACGCGACCGTGCGCGCCAGCAGCGTTTTCTGACCGCTGAGATATCGTTCGCCCGCCGCTTTCAGCCGCTGGGTGAGCATGGCGGTCTCATGCTTTTCCGCGTCGAAAAAACGGCCGGGATCGGTAAAGTTCCGGGCGCTCAGCAGCAGCTCCAGCCGCCGCCGCTCACCCTCGATTCGTCTTTGATAGGCCCCGTAAAGCCGGTCTGACAGGGACGCGCACTCCATCAGCAGACTGCTGAGGTCAGGCACCGCCAGCTCCGCCGCGGCGGAGGGGGTGGGGGCCCGCAGGTCGCTGACGAAATCGCAGATGGTGAAATCCGTCTCATGTCCCACGGCGGAAATCACGGGGACGGTACAGTCGTAGACGGCCCGCGCCAGCAGCTCGTCGTTGAAGCACCAGAGGTCCTCCATACTGCCGCCGCCCCGGCCGAGGATGATCACGTCGATATCCCCCAGCCTTTGCAGCCGCTCCAGCGCGTCGATCATGTCGGCGGGGGCGGTGGGACCCTGCACGGTGACGGGGCAGAAGACGATATCCGCCAGGGGGAAACGCCTGCCCGTTACGTTGAAAACATCCTGCACCGCCGCCCCGGTGGGGGACGTGACGACGCCGATCCTCTTCGGAAAAAACGGCAGCTTTTTTTTATGGGCCTCGTCGAACAGTCCCTGGGCGGCCAGCCGTTTTTTCAGCTGCTCAAAGGCCGCCGCCAGCGCTCCCGCGCCGTCCGGCTCCATGGCCTCCGCGTAGATCTGATAGACGCCGTCCCGCTCAAAGACGGCGATCCGCCCGAAGACCAGCACCTTCATGCCGTCCTCCGGCGTAAATTTCAGCCGCGCCGCCTGCCGGTTGAACATGACGCATTTGATGGCGGCAGTATCGTCCTTCAGGGAGAAATACAGGTGGCCGGTCTTATAGTGGTTGGAGAAATTGGAGATTTCCCCCGACACGATCACGCTTTGCAGCATCATGTCGGTATCGAATTTCCGTTTGATATAACTGTTGATCTCGGAGACCGAGAAGGTGGGGAGGCTCATAAGAGGCCCTCTTTCTGATGAAAGGAATACGGTTGTCGCGCCGTTGGCGCGAAGAGTTGAGAGTTCAGAGTTAAAAGTTGAAATGCGGGACCTGCGGTCGGCATTTTATATCAATGGGCAAGAGCGAAGCTCTTCCGCATTTTTAACTTTCATCTTTCGGTTCTCGGCGCATCGCGCCGAGAACCGCTACGCCCGCGGCGTTGTCGGAGGAAAAGCCGGGGGCGGCAAAGACCACGCCGAACTCCTTCGTGAACCGCTCGCGGATCAGGGAGTTGGACATGACCCCGCCGGAATACAGCAGCGGCAGGCCCGGATAGGTTTCCGTCAGTTGCCGCGTCATGCCCCGCAGGGCGGCGCAGATATATTCCATGCAGTACCGGGCGATATCGCAATCCGCTTCGCCCGCCTGTTTCATCTGTTCGCACCGGTTCTGCAGCCCGGATAAAGAGCAGTCCCCGTCCCGCAGGAACGGCTTGATTTTATATTGTTTATCGCTTTGCCGGGAGAGCTCGTCCAGCGCCGGGCCGGCGGGGAACGCCAGACCCAGCATCACGCCCACCCGGTCGATGGCCTGGCCCGCTTTCAGATCCAGCGAGCGGGCGACAAGCTCCGTGCGCAGCAGCGCTTGCGCATCCGGCGAAACGCGCACGGCTTCCGTCGTGCCGCCGGAGACGTGGAACGCGAGGAACTCTTTTTTCAGCCAGTCAAGACGTCCGGCGGAATACAGCGCCGCGGCGATATGCCCCGCCTGATGGGAGAAATACCGCACCGGCAGCCGGTATGCAGCGCCGAGGCTGTCCGCCGTGCCTTTGCCCACCATAAAGCAGGGCATATAGGAGCCCGCTTCCCCTCTGGGGGCGGTGGAAACGGCGATGCAGTCGGGCCTTTGCCCGCTCTCTTCAAAGAGCGAACGCATCAGCTCCGGCAGCGCCAGCGTGTGCTGAAAGACCGCGTCGGACTGGCGCAGCCCCAGCTCGCCGGGCTTCACCTTCAACAGGCGGCGCTGCTGCGTCACCTCGCCGGTGGCGTCGTCGTACAGCGCCACGGAGGTGGTATAGTTGCTGGTGTCAATGCCTAAGCAGATCATTCCGCCGGGGTCTCCTCGGCGGGCTCAGAAGAAACGTCCTCTTTCACAGCGTCCTGCGCTGCAACGGCGATCTCCGTCGGGGCGGCCTTGGCGCGGACCACGGTGCCCAGCAGACCGTTGACGAACTTGGGGGCTTCCTCGCCGCCGTATTTCTTGGCCAGCTCCACCGCCTCGTTGATGGAGACGGAATCGGGGATGTCGTCGCAGTAGAGGATCTCCGCCACGGCCAGCCGGAGGATCGCCAGTGTCACCTTCGGCAGGCGGGACAGCCTCCAGCCCCGCAGGTTGGCTTCGATCCGGCGGTCGCAGTCGTCGCTGTGATCGACCGCCACGGTGCTGAGCCGCTCGGCAAAGGGGTCCACGGTGAAGGTGCCGCACGCCTCGGCCACGGCCTTCATATCCTCCACACTCTGCTCCGGATTGAATATTTTTTCGAATA
>CADAMO010000189.1 GCA_902788995.1 Oscillospiraceae bacterium | reverse complement strand
ATCGTGATAGGTCTCGGGACAGCCCAGATCGGCGCGATGATTGCAAAGGATATTGCCCCTGATCGCCTTCGCGATCTTCGGGTTTGTCACCTTGCACACCGCCTTGAACATCAGCGCCGCTAAAATCGAATTCGGGCTGCCGTCGTTGCTCCTGGCGTATTTGATGAGCTGATCGGTATTCAGCTCCAATTCAAAGTATTTTGTGTCCTGAAACGGGGTCGTCACGAACTGGCGGGCGTAATCCAGGGCGGGAATGTAAGCCATGCCCTTTTCAACCTCGCCGAGCGGCTCGTCGTCCGAAAGCTTCCCCGGATCGGGATACGCCGTTTCACCGTCGATAAAAGGCGTATCCGCTGTTTTTATGTTTCCCCGCTCGACCGATACGCCATACGCTTCTTCCACGTAATGGTACAGCGTGCTTTTGATCCAGAACATCACGCCGCAGCCGCCGCAAAGCCCATGATACATATTAAAGTAAATCGTATCGTCCTGATAATCAATACTGCAGAGATGATAGTTGGCCTCCGGTCCGCCGAGAACGGGATGGCCCGGTTTTGTCGGCGTAACGGCAAGCGGACGATCATTCGGGATCAGATCAATGCACCCGTCCTGATCGATTCTGATCTCCTTCGCGTAATACGGAAAACGCTGAAATGCCTTTTGCGCCGCCGCATGTAACGCGGTGGGATCGACCGCGTCGCGCATAACGAGTTTTAGCCGAATGTTGAACGTAATAAACTTGCCGCATTCATACAGCAGATAGCTGTCCGGATTTTGTTTCATCGCTGATCTTCTCCTTTTTAATCATGCAGAACCGGTATGCCTTCTTTATCCTCCATTGAAAAACTTGAAACCGCTTGACAAGCGGTTTTGGATTTGATATAACTATACCAACAAAGTGTATGAATTTCAACAAACAGTTTTTATATGTTTGCTAAAATCCCGACAATTTTGATGAAATTGTTGTGGTTTTGAAAAAACGGGAGTGAGCAGAATGGCCACACAGGAAAACCGCAGATCCAAAATAACACGAAGGGTATTCAGAGAGAGCCTGACCGAGCTGATGCTGGAAAAGGGAATGCAAAAGATCTCCGTCAACGAGATCTGCAAACGGGCGGACATGAACCGTTCCACCTTTTACGCGCACTATGAGGATCAGTTCGACCTGCTGCGGGAGATCGAGGATGAATTTCTGATTGCGCTGCGAAAAACGGTAACGGAAAGCAATCTGCAGAATTTCACGCAAAAATTCGAAAAATACCTTGATTATCTATATCAGAGCGGCAGGCTGTTTACGCTGCTGATGAATGAAGCGCCGGGTTTTCGTGACAGGATCGTCAATGAAGCGTTCAGCCTGTACGCAATGCGAAAGGAAAGCGGTTTGATCGCTTCAGAGGACCCACGCTTCGCGCAAAAGCTCTATTTCGTTTCCGGGGGCAGTCTTCTGCTTTTGGAAAAATGGATCGAAGGAAACAGTGAGATCACCACGTCGGAAATGGCGGATATGATCTACAGCTTTTGGGACGGAATCAACGGAACAACGTAAAACACGCCGGACAGTGTAAAACAGCCGCACCCGAAGGTGCGGCTGCTCGATTCTTTGCGGTGCCCGGTTACCCAAGCAGCGATTTGTACTGGTAGACTTTGACGTAGTCGACGATGAAATCGGTGGGCGCGGCATCCTTTGCCAACGCGCCGCCGGCCTCCGCTGTCAAAAGCAGAAATCTTCAAACCGCATCGTATCTTCCGCATCGCAGCGGAAAACGAAGCATAGGCCGTGGGTACCTGCGGCGTTTTGAAGCGCCACGTCAAAGGTTTCAAAGCGGTCACACCCGCCGGTATTTCCGACGGTCACTTCGCCCAGCATTTCGCCGTCCGGCCCGCCCTCGCGGACCTCCACCCTGCCCGGCGTCCGGCCGCCGTTGGCAACGCGCAGACGGATTTCGGCGTTTTCGGGAACATGCAGCACGTTCTGATAATACAGATAGGAGCCGTCTTTGATTCCGCCGATGGCAAAGCCGTCTGCGGTTTCTGTTTTGACGATACTGTCGGACGCGTCGAAGAACCATTCGCCTTTGATGGTATCCCACGCTGCGTCATATTGCCCGACCCCGACTTTTTTAATAAAGTCGTCGGTCACGATGTCGCCGTTGTCTTTGATGTGGGCGTATACAAACTTCGTCGTTCTGTAATACGGATCAAGCGGCTCGCCGCTGCCGTAGTTTTCGGGAACACCGTAGGTAAAGTACGTCTGGTTGTGGAAGGTGAAGAAGGTGCCGTGGTCGGTGAAGCAGTCCTCACAGATCCTGCCGCGATACGTATATGGACCGTAGACGTTCTTGCTCGTCGCGTATTCGCCGCCGTGGGAATTGAGGTAGTAGGTGTCGCCCCATTTGGTGATCCAGCACGCGTCGTTTTCCCAGCCGTCTATGAGCTCGACCGCCTGCGGCTCTTCCGCCAAGGAGATCATATCCTCGTTCAGCCGCGCAATGTAATACTGTTTGCCGACGACTGTATAGCCGAACATGATGTACGGCGTCTTGTTTTCATCATCGTCGATGAAGACCGTCGGGTCATAACAGGCGGTATCCACTAAGCCCTGCGGAAGCAAAGGCTTCCCGAGCGCGTCGACATAAGGGCCGCCCGGGCCGTTTTCGCTGACCGCGACGCCGGTGCTTCGCTGCTGATCGGAAAAATAGAGATAGTATTTGCCGTTTCGTTCCGCCGCGTCGGTCGCGTAGCACTCATGATCCGTTCCGAGGAAGGTGTCCTCCGGATGCAGGGTGAATTCCAGATTCCAGTTGACAAGATCCTCCGAGGAGAATACACGCCAGTCGTCCATGCGGAACACCGGTTGCTGCGGACCGTAAACATGGCTGGTATACAGATAGGCTTTTCCGTCAAAAATATGCACGTGCGGGTCGCAAACGCCCATATCGGGGAACACGCGCCGGAAATTGCCGCCCTTCAGATTGTCGCCGCTTTGGAATGTGGCTCGGATCTGCTCAACACTTCCCGCCGTCAGGTAGTAGTAATAGCTGTGCGGTTCGTCAAATTCCAGCCCGAAAACACCGAGCGGCGCCACATAATTCGTGGAGTCCGATCCCGCGTCGGCAGAACCGTCATACAGGTAACGGCCCGCGAGCAGAGATTTCGCTCTCGGCGTAAACAGCCCAACGCCGTAGTCGCTGTCGTCCGTCCACGCGCACCACGTTTCGTTATTGCCGTCCTTCAGTTGAAATGCGGGTCTTCCCGCCCAAAACGGCAGATCGCGCTCCACGCGCAGTTCGTCGCCGGTCCAGGGCTGATCGCCGTCGTAGAACCAGAAGTTGCCGAGGGCGCTGATGGCATAAAACGCCGGAAGCTCCTGCTGCCGCTCCTTCCATGGCGTCTGAAGGAAATCCACCGCCGAATTTCTGACGGTCAGTCCCCGGTCAGTCAGCTGATAGACGCTTGTGTAATACGTTTGCGTGGGCATGTTGTCCTGCGCCCAATCGAGCGGACGGCAGACGACGCGGATCTCATTCTCGCTTTTTTCAACAGCCACAAGTTTACTGTGATTGCCATACTGATCGCCGCCCTGTACGGGATTGTAGCTCCATACGGTATTCCCGAACACACCGTTTTCATAGCCTTCGATCTCCGACGGGCCGTAATAGAACTGCTGCACAAGACGGCCGGTGTCATGATTATTCAGCAGATTTCCGTAGTCGCCGTTCTTCTTGTCTTCAAACCAGGAAAGACCGCCGCCCCATTGCAGGTTGACGCCCGCTTTGTAATGCTCGTTTTCGATATACAAAACATTCTCTTTCGGCGCCGATTGTAAATCACAGGTAAAGCTGGAAACGCTGAGGATGCAGCGTTGGCCGGCAACGATGGGTTCAAAGCGCACCGAAAGCAGCCGCGACGCCGTTTTCCGGCTCAGATAGCAGTCAAGCAGCATGGAGGCTTTCTGCGATTTTGCGCTCAGCAGCAGTTCTTCCTCCAGGGTTTCTCGATCCAGCCGGTAGCTAAACACGGCACGAACCGCCGCCGTGGTTTGATAGGCAAAGTTGATACGGTTGAACCGCAGGGTGCCTGTAATGGCCGGCACCGTTACGGTGAAGCCGTTTGTCACATCTGCATCTGTCAGATTCATGTCCTTGATTTCTGTCTGTTTTTTCGTGGAAATATCCGCTCCGAACGCACCGAGCATCATCAGAATTGACAGAAAAAACGCCGCGATTCGTTCTAAAATAAACATGCTTTTTTCTCCTTCTTCGTGGTCAAAAGCCCTTGCTGTTGTTTTCTTCGGTTTCTTTTCTTCTGCTCATAGTCATTATACATAGACGCAAGCCGCTTTTCAACTGTTTTCATAAAATTTAATTCCGAAAACGAGATATATGGGGCGGATTGCACAAAAATGCGTTTCCACATTCATTTTTGGGTTCCCTGCTCCTGCATTGAGCGGGCGCGGATGGCGTTGAAAAACGACCCGTATTTCCTTTTGTCCGCGTTTCAACCGCTCAACGTGAACCCCGAAGAATATGATGTCATTTTTATCGGCTATCCGATCTGGTGGTATACCCTGCCGATGGTGCTGTATACGTTCTTTGACACCTATGACCTGGCCGGAAAAACCATTGTACCGTTCAACACACACGCAGGCTCCGGCGACGGCGGCACCTATAACGAAATTGCAGACTTTGAGCCGGACGCCGCCGTGCTCGACGGGCTGGCGCTTTCCGGCAGCAGTGTCGGCGCAGACAGCGCACAGCAGATTGACACGTGGCTGAGCGGGCTGCATCTTCGCTGAGGAGACGCATGATGAAAGTCTGTTATTTTACGGCAACGGGCAACTGCCTGTATGTTGCAA
>CADAMO010000188.1 GCA_902788995.1 Oscillospiraceae bacterium | reverse complement strand
GGACGGTGCTTCGTCCGGGCGTTTTTTCAGACAGATATTCGTTTTTACGGGGAGAGCCGGTAAAAGACGCCGAAACGAGGCGAGGTCAGGCGCTTTTCTTTTCCTCCGGCTCTACGGGACGGCGGTTTTCCGTTTTGGGCTCCGCCGTGAACACGGCGTGGAGCAGCGGGATAAACCAGATAACGCCCGCCAGCAGCAGCACGGCGCCGATCACGGTACACGACACGCCCGCGGCGGCGGAGGGAAGCGCCACCTTCTGCGGGGCGGCGGGATCCACCAGAAGGGTCAGCGAATCCCCTTCCGCATAGCCGCTGCGCACCCCGCCGAGATCCGCCGTATAGACGGTATCCTCCAGCGTATAGGTAACCAGGGCGGAGACGACTTGTTTCTCCCGCCCGTTGATAAGATACGGTTCCTCTGTGATCTCGGAAATGACCGCGTCGGTCTTCCGCATGCCCGCCTGTGAGGCAAGCAGGGAGATCCCCTCCCCCAGCACCGTGATACCCGCCAGCAGCAGCACGATGGGAAGCAGCTTTGAAAGGGTTTCCTTCAGATTGTTGTTTTTCATCATTTAATCCCCATCAATTGAAATATCGGATTGCTCTTCGGGCCCGTCGGGGCTGCGGCAAGGTCAGTCCTCGTTCAGCCAGGCGGCCCTGACCTGCGCCCAATCCTCTTCGGTGAAATCCGCCGGGAAGTAATAGAGATCCGGCACGCCGAAGTCAGGCTGCGCCAGCAGAATGCGTAGGTTCTCATATTTCGTGCGGCCGTGGAAGCCGTCGGTATCGACGATCACGCCGGGATAGACCGCCTGCGCCATCTCGGAACGGAATCGCATGGTGCTGATGGGACTGCGGACGAAGGCGTCGTAATCATGGATGCGGAACTGGTCGCAGGTGCCGGCGAAATAGGGGTGGAGGCTGCTGGCGTTGATGAGCGCGTCAGGCTTGGCCTCCTTGGCGAACTGATAGACGGCCTCGAACAGGCATTTCATCAACTCCACGCCGTAAAGGCCCTTGCGGCAGATCTCCGCGCCGGTCAGCTCGGGGAGGCAATCCATAAAGTCCACCTTGAAGCCGTCGCAGGCGCAGCAGCCGACGTCTTCCGACAGGAGCTGATAAATCGCGCGCTTCAGGCGGGACAGGTAGGCGGGATTGGTGGGGTCCGCGCAAACCGGTTCGCCGTTCCGGGTGACGCACTCCTCAAGGGGAAGGCCCTCGTGATCCCAGCACTTGAACCACAGCAGCACTTTACGGCCGCGGGCGTGCTGGTCGTCGGCGAACTCCCGCAGGGAGGGCCATTTCACGGGATCAGGCGTCAGCGTGCCGTAGGCCTTCTGCCATTTGTCGTCCACAATGATCACGCCGGGGTCGAGGCCGATCTCATCCAGCTTGTCCGAAAAACGCTCGTAGGTCGCCTGGGTGGCGTAGTCCTTGGCGGTGCTGCCTGGGTTCGCGTCCGCAAGATCGCATTGGGCGACCCAGCCGCAGAAGATGGGGGCGCGCCACCAGTCGGGGGTGGCGTCCTGCGCCGTGCGGCAGGTGAAATCCCGGTGCTTATACTGCCAGTGGCTGTACTGCCGCAGCACGTCCAGATCCGTCTCGCCGAAGCAGCCGAAGACGGCGGGGCTTTCCCAACGGCCGTCAATGGCCTCGCCGCCCTCCAGCGGGAGGGTGAACCAGCAGGTATTCTCCCGCCAGCCGTTGGCGGGGGCGTGCAGCTCGAACCGGCGGAAATTATGTTCGCCGCGTCTGGCGACGATCCCAAGCCCCGTCACCGTGTCGTTGTAGTCGTTGAAGAACGGGAAGAGATAGGGCGGCGGCGCGGCCCGCATGGGCTGCAGCACCGCGGGTTCGTCGCACATCAGGTGTCTGGCCCGCTCGTGATCGCAGGCGTGCAGGTTGAACAGCGTATAGCCCGCCGCGTTATAGAGCGAGCGGGAACGGAAGTATTCCACGCTGACGGGCGCGCCCTTGCCCTCCACCGTGACGGTGAAGACGAAGGCGCCGTCCCGCACCACCAGGCGGTATTCCTTCTTCTGCCACAGGGTGCTGTGAACGCGCCAGACGAAGATGTTATCCTCGGAGGAAACCAGCTCGGGATCGCTGTCCGCATCCGCCGCCTCCGGCAGGCTGACGGGACAGTCAAGGTAGAACAGGAACAGCCGGAGCCCGCCCGTGTAGACGGAAAACCGGTCGTTGTGGATGTGCAGCTCATTGGAGCCGGAGACTCTGACGATTTTCATGACGCGTTACCCCCTTCGTGCGCAGACGCGGTTCCGGCGGCGGAACCGTTATTTTGTGATATAGATATGATAATGAAACGGCGGCGCGCAGATCAGGCGATTTCCCAATCCGGATGACGGAATAATTTCAACGTGAATCTGCCTTTGAGCTTTTCGGCAAGGAAGAACTTCCACAGCAGCATCAGGGCGACGATCAGCAGACCGAAGGCGGTCATGCGCAGGCCCAGCCCCAGCCCGCGCGCCTGATAGCGGAAGGTGACCTGATGCTCGCCGGGGGTCACGTAAACGCCCAGCAGCGCGTCGCCCACCTTCACGATCTCGCCGGAATCATAGGGAACGTATTCTCCGTCGATATAGACGCCCCAGCTCTCGTCGTAAGGAATGGAGGTATACAGCAGCTTATCCGCACCGCTGACCTTCACCGTGCCGGAAAGACGGGTCTCATCGAATTCCGTCAATTGCAGCAGGCCGTTTTCCTTCAGCTTGTCGTATGCCTGACGGAACTTCTCGCTGTCAATGCGAACGGCGTAGAGATCCACGGAAGCGCTGCTGTCGTCGCTGAGGGTGTACACCAGCCTGATCCTGGCGCCCTCCTCCTGATAGCCGAGGTCCAGCGTGAAGGGCTGCACCGCGGAGCTGGAATAGCTGTATTCAAAATCGCCGGCTGAGACGGAAATCGTCGTGACGCGGGTGCTGCCGGAATAGACGTAATACTGGCCCGGCTCCGTCACGTCGATATAGGCGGTGAAGGTGCCGTCGCTGCCCGCGTCCCGCTTGGAGATCGTGAAGGTCCCCACGGTCCGCAGCAGGTCGGTGGAAACGTCGTCGTTGACGTTGTCAAAGCCCAGCTCCGTCACCTCCGCCGGGATCAGGATATCGGACACGCCGGTCGCTTTGGCCATCAGGTCGTTCTGCACCTCAAAGGGATTCTCGGAGGTGAGGTCCCACTCCGCGATCGCGTCGTTCACCGCGAAGGCCACGGGCAGCGCGTACTGATAGCGGTAGGAGGTAAAGGAATCGTTCGCGGCCACCTGCTTGTAGTATTCGTTGTTGCTGATCAGATTGCCGTTGTCGTAGATATATTTCAGCGCGAACATGCTGTTGAAAATGGGCGTCTGGGGATAATAGGTGTAGCTGTTGATGTCGTTGCCGAACATGCCGAGGTTTTCCATCAGCTTCGCCACGTGCTCATAGGCCATGGAGGAGAAGGTGGAAACGCCGTTGTAGCCGTACCAGCAGGGGTCCATTCTGGCCCGCAGCTTCGACAGCTCCGTCCGGTAGAAGAGGTCGCCGTCCTCCCCTTCCGTCGCCTGTTTGATCTGCTGATAGTCCGGATAGTCGGTCACGTAGTTGGCCTTGGGCTGTTCCATGACGAAGTTGCTCACGTCGGAGACGCCCAGCTCAGCGATGATGGCGATAATGAGCAGCGAGATGACGGCGTTGCGCTCGAACCGCTTGCTGCGCAGCAGGCCCAGCAGCACCACGTAGACCACGGCGAAGATCAGGACGATATTGACAGTTTTGGAGGTCACGTTCTGCTGGCCGAGCTTGTCCACCAGAATGGCGAAGGCGATGACGCCCACGCCGGCGCCCACGTACATGCGGTTGCTGAACTCGCCGATGTTGCGGAAGACCTCATAGCCCAACACCAGCAGCAGGAACGTGTAGCCGAAGGAATAGCGGAAGGGCAGGTCGTTGGGCATGTGCATGCCGTGCCAGATATAATTGAGATAGTTGAGGGAAAAGCTGAGATAGAACACGCCGATGAACACCACCGCCGCGATCTTTTTGCGGCCGGAGACGTGCTTGCTGAAGAAATAGAAGGGCAACAGCAGCACGCTGAGCAGGCCGCAGTAGATATTGGGCAGAACGATATCGCCGCTGCTGCGGATGGTGGTGGTCAGCGCCGGCAGGTGGTTGGCGACGAAGTCGAACAGGTTGAAATACACCTTCATGGTGGTGGGGAAGGTGCCGCCGGTGGCGGAGGAGGTCTGCAGGCAGTAATAGACCGGGATCAGGGCGAAGGAGGACAGCAGGAAGCACAGCACCGACGCCAGGGCGAAGGACCAGCCGCTGACCCAGAACCGGCTGTCGCGCAGTCTGCGCCAGTCTTTTTTCTCTTTTTTCTTCTTTGCCTTTTTGCCCTGCGGGCCGGCGGCCTGGGGCGCAACGGGAACCGACGGTTGTATCGGCTCGGCGTAGACGAAGCCCTCCGGCGGGGCGGCGGTGGCAGCGGGCTCCTGCGCGGGGGCGGGCGGGGCCGGTTCGGTCAGATCCCCCGTCACGGGCAGCTCGTCCGGCGCGTCCTCCGACAGGGTGAAGCCCTCCGTGAAGGCGGAAGACGCCTGCGCGGAAGCGGCGTTGATGGCCGCGTCGATGGCGGCGGCCTCTTCCGTCACGGCGGTGGCGATGGCGTCGGCCTCCGCTGCGGAGGCCTGCGCGGCGGATTCCGGCGAAGCGGGGTCGGCAAGCGGAGAAGCGGGAGCAATGACCTCAAAGCCCTCCTCCCCTTCCGCGGGGGCGTCCTTTTTCCGAAGCAGCGGAGAGGACAGCTCGTAGCGGGAGAAATAATAGTAGAGGAAATACAGCACCGAGAGGATGCAGACCATATACGCC
>CADAMO010000187.1 GCA_902788995.1 Oscillospiraceae bacterium | reverse complement strand
TGGTTCAAGTCCTTCTCCCGCAACCAAACAAATCCCCAAGAATGGCTTAATACCGCCGATTTTGGGGATTTTTCCTTTTCAAAAATCAAGGCCAAAACCGGGCAATTTCGCTTTTGACCCATGTTTGACCCATACGGGAATTTTTACAGAAAACCAGCGGGGCCATTTTTCGGGCCCCGCAGTTGGCTGAGTTATAGTATTTTTTTGTTTTTCAATGAGACAGAAAAACAGAAAAACTATTTAACCCATGTTTTGGGATCTTCTAAGCCGACGGAAGCGCGGAGAATCAGGCGAGCGTCAGCCGCCGAAACGTTGCCGTCAAGATCCACATCGCAGGCAAGGAAAGCAGGCGAACCTTCTTCATAAGTTTCAAGACCAACAGATCTGCGCAGCGCAAGCCGTGCGTCTGCGGCGGAGATATTGCCGTCCCCGTCCACGTCGCCGGGCTTTAGTTCCGGCGCAGGGGCCGCACCCAGGGATTCAAAAGGATACCTATTTTCCTTCGCCCACTTCTCGGCATAGGTGCCGTCGTAGCCCTGGATGGTGAACACCCCGTCCCAGCCACTCTCCCAGCCGTCAAATGCTTTTGCTCCGATCTCCGTCAAAGCAGGACCCATGTAAACGGTTCTGTGCATAAAGTCCTTGGGCTTGTAGGGCTTGTCGCCCAGATGATTTTCCACCCAAGACGCCCCCAAAGAAGATTCGGTAAGCTGAAACGCCTGTTTACCGATATATTTCACTGTATCGGGGATCTCAACGTCCCCGGGAAGGAACGTATTCTTAAATGCGTTGGCTTCGATTCTCCTTACGTTCTTTCCGAAGTTCACGATACGCAGCTCGAAATCATCCTCAAAACAGCCTTCGGGGATCGTGGTGACGCCGTCCCCGATGGTGACGCGTTCCAGATCGGTACAGCTGTCAAAGGGGCCGCCGAAAAACTCATCTTCCTCCAACTCCGTCACGCTGTCGGGGATAACGACCTCCTCCAGGTACCAGTTGTCCTGGTAGCCTTCCTCGCCGCCGGCGGGGTCCGTGGTGATCCCGTGCAGGGCACCCGCACCGATCTTCGTCACACCGTCGGGGATAACAAGGATGCCGTCCCCCTCCTCCTTGTCCCAGGCCTGCCATGCGCCGATGAGCACGTGGTTGACCACCACCGCGCCTTTGTTTTCCGCCGCAACAGTGCGGATCCAGGGAGAGTTAAAGAACGGGCGGAAGCCGAAATTCGTCATATTGGGATCCTTGACGGTCACCTCTTCCAGCGCTCCACATGATTCAAAAGCAGGCCAAACGAGCGCCGTCGGTCCCTCAAAGGTCACAGATTCCAGCCCTGTGCAATAGAAGAAAGCATACTCATCAATGGTCTCCAAATCTGCCGGGAACGTGACGGTTTTCAGTGACGGACACTTGTAAAACGCATACTTCCCGATGCTCTTGAGTGTGGATGGGAAGGACACCTCCTCCAACGCCGCAAACGCTTCGATCGAATCAAATAAGGATTGAGTGGAAAAGGCATGAGGAGCCACACTGACGACCCCCTCGCCGATAACCACATGCTTGATCCGGTCCTCAATGTAATACCAAGGAAAGTCATGACGATCCTCCGCGTAGGGCCTCATTTTGCCTCCCCCCCGGCCGTTGTCGATGGTCAGGATCCCCTTTTCCGGATCGAAGTCCCAAAGCAGATACTCATCATCATACATTTTACTGTAAAGCCTGCCCTCATTGAGGACCTGAACCCATGCCATATTCCCTAACCCTTTGAGATGATAGGTTTCGCCTTTCAGGAGATACCCGGACAATCCGCGTCCGCCGTTATCTGCCAGCGGAACAGGCAGGTCGGCGGGCTCGATGATAGAACCAGGTGTGGCTTCCATCAGGACAGTGTAGACCCCGTCTTCCTCGGGCGTAAAAGTATAGTATACATCTTCCCCGGGAGTGTGCTGAACGGTCTTCCCCACCTTCAGCGGGATGGGGTCACTCTTTGTGCCGGAGGCGGCAAAGGCCGCCGTGGGCAGAAGACAGCATAGCAGCGCAGCCGTCAGTAGCAGGGACAGAAGCTTATTGAATCGTTCCATATTGTTGGCCTCCATGTCTTTTTTAGTTTCATATTTTATTATAAGACATTTTGAAGAAAAAGAAAAGAGTATTTCATGATATGACATTGACAGTTTATGAAATCGATTCTATACTATTGACAAGAAAGATTGATTGGAGGCAGCGTATGAATATCGGCGAAAGGCTCAACCGGTATCTTGCCCGGATCGGCTGCACCGCAAAGGAGCTGGCGGCAGCGGCGGGTGTATCGGAGGTTCAGCTCAGCAGATGGCGAACCGGAAAACAAACGCCGTCAGCGGAACAAGCGGCTCTTTTGGCGGCCGGGATCGTCGCACTGTTGCCGGAGGCGGACGAGGAAAGCGTCCGTGACGCGCTGATTGCGTCACTTGCGGAAAGCGCAGTGGATTCCGACCGCATCATCAGGAATCTGAATTCCCTTACCGCTGCGCTGAATCTTCGATCCTCTGCGCTGGCGAGGGAACTCTCCTTTGATGCCTCCTACTTGTCCCGGATCAAATCGGGTCGGCGCCGTCCGGCGAACCTGCCGGAGTTTGTGGACGGCGTCTGCCGTTATGTTGTGCGAAGATATTACTCAGAAGGTGATCTTTCAACCATTGCCTCTCTGGTCGGAACGGACGTCAAGTTGCTCACAAGCGCGGACGCCTTTTATCGAACGCTGGTGGCGTGGATCTACGGCGGCGAGCTAAAAACGCCGAATACCGCAGAGAATTTTCTGAAAAAACTCAATGATTTTGATTTCAACGCGTATATACGCGCCATTCGGTTTGATGAAATGCGGCTTCCAGCCGCTGCCTTCCAATTGCCCATGCGGCACAACGCCACAGGCCTGAAGGATATGATGGAAACAGAGCTGAATTTTCTGAAGGCCACCGTGCTGTCCCGTTCCGGCGATCCGGTGCTGCTCTACAGCGATATGCCCATGGAGAAGATGTCGAAGGATCCGGAATTTCCGAAAAAGTGGATGTACGGCATGGCGGCGCTTCTGAAAAAGGGCCTGCATCTGAATATCATCCACAATGTTGACCGTCCCGTTCAGGAGATGATGCTGGGCCTTGAGGCGTACATTCCGATGTATATGACCGGGCAGATCTCTCCCTATTATCTGCCGGCGGCGTCAAGCAAGGTCTTTCATTATCTGCTGGAGGTCTCCGGTGGGGCCGCCCTGGAGGGAACGGCCATTGTGGGGCATCACGCCGAAGGAAAATACTACCTGACGAATAACCGGGACGAGCTCCTGCAATACCGGGCGCGGGCGGAAGCCCTGCTCTCCAAGGCCAGGCCCCTGATGGATATTTATCGGACGCCCTCCGAGCGGCAGTTCCGGGATTTTTTACAACGGGATTTCCAACCGACAGGGTCGTATCGTCTGCTGTTCTCCTCTCCGCCGCTCTTTACAATTGCAGATGAACTGTTGAAGAGAATCATAGCCCACAACGACGTGCCGCCCGACGAGGCAGAGCGGATCATGGAATACGCCTCCTTTCAAAAGTCGCTCTACGCGCACCTGAGCGGGGAAGGATATCTCACCATAGAGGCGCCGGATCTGGACCGGGCGGAGTTTGCCGCATACCCGCTGTCGCTCACGCTGTCCGGGATGTTTTATGAAACGGACGTTTTCTATACCTATGAGGAATACCGGGAGCATTTACGTCAGACGCTGGCATGGGAAAACGGAGGGACGATCAAGGTGCAGCTGCGTAAATTTCAGCCCTTCCGCAACATTCAGATCATTGTCGACATCGGAAAATGGGCGTTGGTGTCTAAAAGCAAAGCGCCGGCGATCCACTTTGTGGTACGGCATCCGAAGATGGTGGAGGCCATCGAACGATTCACCCCGCTGATTTTAGAATCGCCATAACTGACGGAAGTGGCAGCTGCGTAATTGGCAGCTGCCACCATTGATGATATTCATAAGGAAAAGATTGAACAACTGTGAGGGCAGAAAAAAAGATCTGCGAGCAGCATAAAGGTTCCATCCGTGCGGATTGGCGAGACGGAAGAATCTCGTTTATCTGTGAATTGTTTTAGCACATGGACTAAGAAATTACAGACTGGATAAGTGGGAGGGCTTATTGGAGCATCCTCCCGCTTTTGCTCAGTATTCTTTGATTAAGCGTACCAATTATTGATCCACGAACAGGTAGAAGCATCAAAAAACGGAGCAGGAGCAGCGCTGTTTGATATATCGAAATAGCCGGCACCTGTCTGACGCAGCGAGGTTTCAAACTGTTCGATCTCGTCCTCCCTCGTTTTACATCGGATTCACGCAGCATTTTGCGTCGCGAGCTGAAAGCGCTCGCAGGGGTATCTTTCCACCAGAGCCCGGCGGATAGCGTCCTCCGAGCCGGGGCACGCCCACGCAGTGTCAAAATAGGTGAACCCCGCCGCAATGAAACGGTCTACCATCTCCTTCATCTGATCAATATCGATCGCGCCGTCCTTTTGCGGCAGACGCATCAGTCCGTAGCCCAATTATTTAATCTCTTTGTCAAACAACATAACATAATTCGGTTATTCAAAATCTTTTTGCCTCTATTCTATATGTTTGCTTTTAGGAAGTCTCCCACCTTATTCGCTGCGTCCTGTTGCATGCCGGTGGTGACGTGGGCGTAGGTATCCAGCGTGAAGCCCGCGGAGAAGTGGCCGAGGATGTTGGAGAGCGTTTTCACATCCACGCCATTCTGCAGCGCCATGGTAGCGAACGTATGCCGCAGATCGTGGAACCGGATGCGGGGCAATCCGGCGCGGTCCAGCACACGATGAAGCATGTGCAGCACACTATCGGGAGATATCGGACCGTTCGTCAGCGGTGAGAAGAACACGTACTCGCTGGCGCCGTCGTCTTTTGCCTGT
>CADAMO010000186.1 GCA_902788995.1 Oscillospiraceae bacterium | reverse complement strand
CATTTTCAGGCCGTTGAACTTCTTCACGCCCCATTTGGCAAGGTGCGGGTGTTTTTTAATGATATCCATCGGCAGAACGCCGGAGGCCTTGTCCAAAAAGCCCTCCCAATCGGTATCCGCCAGTTTGAAGGCCTGCTCCAGCGCGCCGCCGAAGTTGAGCTGGGAGATATAGTCGTGGGCGGAAAGGCCCTTGGTATCCCACCCCTTGATGGTCTCGATACCGATACTCTTGATATCGCAGGTGCCGGCGTCCTTGTCGAAGATCACCCGGCGCATCTTGCCGTTGGCGGAGGGCAGGGCCGTGGTGGTCACGTCGTAGAAGAAGCGCCCCTGCTCGTCGGTATATTTCTTGATGCCCTGCACGTGGGTGTGGCCGGTGAAGATGACCTTCACGTTCTCCTCACACATGATCTGCCGCAGCCGCTCATAGCCGCCGAACATCTCAAATTCCGCTGCGGCGCGGAAGACCTCCCACGGGGGGATCACCGGATGGTGAACCGCCAGAAACACCAGCTCACCCTTGGCCTTCGCCTTGTGAATTTCATTCACCAGCCACTCGAAGCCCTCGTCGAAGAGACCGCAATGAGAGCGGCCGTTTCCGTTGTCGTTGATGGCGATGAGGCGATAGCCCTCCTGAATGGGCAGCGAGTAGGAGCCGGTCTCATGGACGGAATCCGACTGGGCCGGGCCGAAGTCGTAGTACAGGGGCAGCAGGTCCTTTTTGCCCACACGCTCCGCCGGTCGGCACTCGTCCTTGCCGTAGTAGGTGGCGTGGAAGATGTTCTCGTCGCCGTCCTCGCCCTCGCCCGCGTAGTCGTGGGTGGCGGTGGTCACGTAGACGTGCTTGCCCGCGTCGGTGAGGACCTTCAGCTCCTGAATGAAATCCAGATGGCTCTGCTTGTCGCCGCTGTTGATCAGGTCGCCGGTGATCAGCACGTGCTTCACCTCGTCGTCCGCCAGGATCTTGTCAAAGAAGGTCCGCAGGATCTGGGGGGTAGACTTGATGGCGATCTGGTCGCCCTTCTCCCGTCCGTTGATCGGGTCGCCCTCCTCCCACATCTTGTCGGAGATGTAGTGGGTATCGGTCAATACGTAAAGAAACAGTTTTTCCGCCATGTCTTTTTCCCTTTCCGATGATTTTTTTGATTTTTCTCTTTCCTTTTTCAGGGTTTGATTATATAATAATATGTGATGATCAAAAAAGCAATTCTTTTTCGCGGAAGGAGGCAAAAATGACGGACGCCAACTGCCTGATCGTCAGCCATTCGGTCAAATTTTATACCTCCGCGAAACAGCTGGCGGAAGAGGCGCTGCAGTGCGAAACGGCGCTGGCCTCCACCGTGCGCGAGGCGCGGGGCATGCTGCTGACGGGCGATTACACGCTGCTGCTGATCAACGCGCCCCTGCCGGATGAGTTCGGGCTGGACATCGCGGTCTACGCCGCCTCGGAGCAGGCCGCCGGGGTCGTCATTTTCACAGCGCCGGACCTGCTGGAGCAGGTAAGGGCGAAGGCGGAACCCCACGGCGTGGTGGCGCTGCCGAAGAACGCCTCCGTCTCGCAGGTGAAGCTGACACTCTCCACCCTGGCCGTGGCAGCCCGAAAGCTGAAGGATGCCCGGCGGGAAAACGACAAGCTGAAAACAGAGATGGAGACGGTCAAGGTCATGAGCCGGGCAAAACTGATCCTCGTGCAGCAGTTCGGCATGACGGAAAAGGAAGCCCATTCCTACATTGAACAGCGGGCCATGGAAGCACGCAGCTCCAAGCGGAGCATTGCGGAGAATATCATTAAATCTTATGAATAAAGGGGTCATGAAGATGAAAAAGATCATTGTAGCAGGCGCCGGACACGGGGGTCTTGCCGCCGCGGCGCTGCTGGCAAAGCAAGGGTATGACGTGACCGTCATCGAGGCGAAGAAGCGCGCGGAAATGGGCCACGACTGGCACGACGTGATGGTGAAGAGCTCCCTGACCGACGCAGGCTTCGACCTGCCCGGGGAGGACGCGTTCACGCCCTTCGCCAACACCAGTTACGTGGCGCCCTCCATGAAGACGGAGATCACGGAGCCCTACCGGGTCAGCGAATACTCCGGCTATATCGACCGGAAATTCCTGCTGAAATACCTGATCGACGAGGCGGAGAAGGCGGGCGTGAACTTCCGGTTCGGCGTGAAGCTCCTCTCCGTTGCCTGCGACTGCGAAAAGGTCACGGGCGTGAGATGTTGGGAGCGGGGCCGCGTGAAGGAATACGCCGGGGATCTGGTGATCGACGCGGCGGGCATCGCCTCCCCCGTGCGCCGCACGCTGCCCGGCAGCTTCGGCGTGCGGAACGAGATTTTGCCCAAAGAGACCTTCTACACCTGGCGGGCCTATTTTGAAAACACGGAGAAAAAGCTCTCCGACCCCACCAACCGGGTGTTTTTCTATCACAACCATCGCCCGGGCATGGACTGGGTCATCACAGACGAAGCCTTTGTGGATATCCTCGTGGGCGGCTTCCAGCCCATCGATCAGACGGACGTGGACAAGGCGGTGGAGGACTTCCGGCAGCAATACCCCTACATGGGCAAGCTGATCCGGGGCGGCCAGTTCGCCACCATTCCGCTGCGCCGCACGCTGCCCCTGATCGTGGCAAACGGCTACGCCGCGGTGGGCGACAGCGCCGCCATGACAGAGCCGCTGAGCGGTTCCGGCATTTCATTGAGCCTGCGGGCGGGCCGGTGCCTGGCCGACGCGGTGATCGCCGCGGGAGAAGCGGAGCTGACCGTCGACAAGCTGTGGCCCTACCAGTACACGTATTATCAGAAATACGGCAACAGCCAGATCGGCAACGACGTGCTGAAAGGCGTGCTGGGCAACCTGACAGGCAAGGACGTGGACTTTTTGCTGGACGCCCGCATCCTGACCCTCAAGGAGATCGCCTCCGGCGGGGTGCCCCAGTACAAGGCCAAGGAGCTGCTGGATAAGCTGAATCTGGTCAAAAAGCCGAAGATCATCCCCGGCCTCGCCCGGGCGCTGACCCACCTGACGCAGATCGACGCGGTCTGCGCGAAGATGCCGGAGCAATACGACGCAAAAGCCGTCGCCGCCTGGGAAAAGGCCTACGAAGCGCTGTAATCCCCAAACAGATAAAAAAAGAGGTTCATCACGGCTTGATGCGGGATACCGCAATCACGTCGGACGAACGTCTCAAAAAAACGCCCCCGGGTGCTTCCCTTTGATGAAGCGCCCGGGGCAAATCATTTACGGATTATTTCCCGAAGGGGTTGTCAAGGCCGAACATGGTGAAAAGCAGCCAGATGACGCCGTGAAGGGCGGCGCCGATGGCGCCCAGCACGCCGGAGTAGGGCTCGCCGCAATAGGGACAGATCTGCACTTCCTCGGCGTCTGCCGACGCCGCGTCAGGTTCGGACAGCGTAAGCGTTCTGTAAAGCATCGGTTTCATATCATTTCTCCTTCCAATTCATTCGGAAACGTTTCGGAGCAGACGAATCCGCTTTTTCGGAGCAAATCCGCACTTCCGTTTGGCATTATATCATTTCGGGACAAAAATGGCAAGTCGTTTTTCACAAAAACACGGCCTTGCCTCCGGTTATTTTTTACTTGACACCCATTGCCGCCGTATGGTACAATGCAGTTGTATCAATGATACGGTTCTTTGTAACTGACGGATAATTGTGGATCACCACAGTGAAGCAGAGAACCTCATATAACGCCGACCGTCTGGGCACACTTTGAAAGCGTTCAAGGTGTGCCCTGTTTTATTGTCGGAACGCCCGCCGGGCAGTAAAGAAATTGTACCGGGCAAGCTTCTTTACCGGGCGGTAAAGAAATTTTACAAAACCGGTAAAGAAACTTTCCCGGGGTGGTAAAGAAATTTTACAAAACCGGTAAAGAAATTTACCCCAATACTAAATATATAAGAAAGTATATATAAAAAGAATAATAAAGGGATAGGAAAGGACTATGCGCGCTCACCCGCGGAAAGGAAAATCATTATGCTGAAAAAAATCATCAGCGGCGTCATCGCCGGTATTCTGATCGCCCTGGGGGGCGGGGTGTTCCTCGCCTGTGAAAACCGCTACGTGGGCGCGGTGCTGTTCTCAGTGGCGCTGCTGTGCATCTGCATCAAGCAGTACGCCCTTTACACCGGCAAGATCTGCTACATTCCCGAAAAGCACGGCAAGGAGCAGTTCTCCGTCCTGCTGCTGGGACTGCTGGGCAACCTGATCGGCACCTACGTCTGCGGGCAACTGGTCCGGCTGGGCCTGCCCGCGCTGGAGGAGACGGCCTTCACCATCTGCTCCGCCAAGCTGGAACAGACCTTTTTGCAGACGCTGATAAGAGGCTTTTTCTGCGGGCTGCTGATCTACCTGGCGGTGGATATCTACGCCAAGCACAAAACCCCCATCGGCATCATCTTCTGCATCCCGGTGTTTATTTTAAGCGGCTACGAGCACTCCATCGCGGATATGTTCTACTTCGCCGCGTCCGGCATCGTGTCGCTGAAGGCCTGCGGGTTCATCTGGACGGTCATTCTCGGCAACTCCATCGGCGGGATGCTGATCCCGGCGCTGACGTTGATCGGGCAAAAGCCCGATCAACAGTCGTAAGTCGCAAGTCGCAAGTCGTGAGACGTCCTCCGGACGATCCTTTGCAGCATCGTTTCCGGAACACAATGACAAAAGTCAACCGATCCCACCCAACACTTACGACTCACGACTCACGACTTACGACTCAAAACGATACATCAATCATACAAAAAAACAAACAATACCGGAGGGAATCATCATGGACATCTACAAGATCAACGACATTGACGAGCTGCTGACGGGCAACTCCTACGTGGGCCGGGGCATTGTCATCGGCAAGAGCGGGGACGGCAAAAAGGCCTGCGCCGCCTATTTCATCATGGGCCGCAGCGCCAACAGCCGCAACCGTATTTTTGAGGAGAAGGACGGCGATATCT
>CADAMO010000185.1 GCA_902788995.1 Oscillospiraceae bacterium | reverse complement strand
CGCGGCCGCACATTTTTATGCATTTGTCAAGTCTTTTTTTGAAATTTTATAAAAGAATTGTTTTGGGCAGGGGCTAACTTAATGACATTGGAACGGTTCCCCGTTTGCCTGTTCTGAAAAAAGGGTTCATCCCACAATTTCCGTGATGAAACGAAAAAAGACGAAGAGAAGAGCGATCTTCTTTCCGTCTTTTTCTATGTTTCAGATATTATCAAAGGGTTGGCGCTGCCGCTATTGCCTATTGCCTACTGCCTATTGCCTATTGCCTCTCACTTATACCGGAACCAGACCGTCATATCCGACTCGCCGCGGTTGGCAAAAGCGAAATGCGGGATGAATTTCGCGGTCGCGGGGACGGTGGCGAGGGGCTTTGTCAGCCGGTAGAGAGACGCAAACTGCGCTTTGTCGGTACGTAGGGCGGGAAGGGCCACGGTATTGACGCCGAAACAGGGGTCATAGGCGATCGCCGGAGCGGCGGAGGTATCGACGGTCAGGTCGTACAATTCAGCGCCGTTGTCCACGCCCTCCAAACAATAGAGGACCGGCCCCAGCATCATGGCGGCCTTGCCCGCGTCCGCACGGACGGCGGGGTTGGCCAGATAGAAGGCGGGCTTCATGACGAAGTCGATCTCCACCGTGAACAGGTCGCCGTCCACATCAATGACGGCATAGCCGTTTTCAAGCGTATAGGGCGCGGAGAAGGTATATTCTTTGCACCAGCCCGGCACGCGGACATACAGCTTCTTTCCCTTGGCCCCGGCGACGGTCAGCCTGACGCGGCCGTCGTTGGGATAATTGGTCTCCATGGTCACCGCCGCGCCGTTCACGTCGGCGGCGCACTCCATGAACTGATGGACGTAGATGGCGTTCTCTTTCACGGAGAACACGCTGCCGCCGAGAGAGGCGATATACCGCGTCACGTTGGGCGGGCAGCAGGAGCAGCCGAACACCTCCAGCCGCTGGGTGATGGGCAGACGGTCGTGATCGTTGACGCTGACGTGGCGCGTATGGTCGGCCAGGTTGATCTCCAGCGGGTTTTCATAGAAGAAGGCCTTGCCGTCCAGCGAAAGGCCCGACAGCACGCCGTTGTACATCTCCCGTTCCACGGTGTCCGCATATCTGGAATCGGGTTCGATTTCCTTCATGCGGTCCGCAAAAAAGGACAGGGCGATGGCCGCGCAGGTCTCCGCGTAGGCGGTGTCGTTGGGCAGATCGTAGGCAATCGTGAAGGCCTCGCCCTTGTTGCTGGAACCGACGCCGCCGGAGATGTACATCTTCCGCTTGGTGATGTCTTCAAACAGGTCCTGACAGGCGGCAAGCATCTCCGGGTCGCCGGTCTCCTTCGCCGCGTCCGCCATGCCGGAATAGAGGTAGCAGGCCCGGACGGAGTGCCCCTCCGCGGTGCGCTGCTGACGGACGGGCAGGTGGGACTGGTGGTACTTGCCCTTGCACCACTCCCCGATATTCTCCTCGTTGACGCCCCGCTCGTTCAGGAAGAACATGGCGAGATCAAGGTATTTTTTGTCTTGTTTCAGCCGGTACAGCTTGAACAGAGCCAGCTCGATCTCCTCATGGCCGGGAGTGGCGAAGGAAGAGGATTTTTCCACGGTGAACACGCGGATCACCAGATCGATGTATTTATCAAGGATGTTGAGGAAGCGGTCCCTGCCCGTGGCGTTATACCAGGCCACCGCCGCCTCGATGAGGTGTCCGAGGCAGTACAGCTCATGATGGTCCCGGTTCTTGAAACGCAGCTCCGGCTCTACCACCTGATGATAAATATTGAAATAGCCGTCCTCGCACTGGTTCTTCTCGATGAGGTCGATCACGTCCTCTACGTTCTTTTCCAGCTCCGCGTCCGGCTCTTTTGCGATGATGTACGCGGCGCTTTCCATCCATTTGGCGATATCGGAATCCCAGAAATAATGGGGACGGGGTTCGTCGCTCCCCTCCTTCCAGTTACAGGCGAAGGCCTGAAAACGGCCGGTATCCGCAAAGCGGTCACGGACCGCGCGGATGGTCACATCCCGGTTCAGCTTCTGTTTGTCCGCCCAGAAGCCGCCGGTGATATCCACTTTGTCAAAGCTGATAGGGGTCAGATGTTCCATAACGGTACCTCACTTGATCTGTTTGATTTTATTGCCTTTCACCACGAAGGCGTGCTCCGCCATGTCGATCAGCGGCGCGTCGTTCTTCGGGGAATCGGTGTAGAAATTGTCGATATGCGCGTCGGGAAAGGCCTCCAGAAACGCCGGGATCTTCCGGGAGCGCATGCACAGGCGGGTGATTTTGCCCGTCTCCTCGTCGATCAGGCTGCCCACGCAGTGCTTCACGCCGAGGCGTTTGCAGATCTCCGCCATGTGGTTTTCCGGGGAGGCGGTGACAATGATATCGTCTTCCCGCTGCTGTTTGGCGTAAAAGGGCTTGATGTTCTTCATGTGGCCGTCCCAGAAGGCGACGGAATCCGCATGGAAGTCCTCGATGCCCCTGAAATAGTCCTCCACAAAGGAGGCGTATTCCGCGATGGCCTGTTCCACCGTCAGTCTGCCGGCCTTATACTTTGCCAGGGCGCGGAACACCTTGGGAATATACCGGATCAGGTACGGGTCCCGACGGACGTAGAAAAAGAACAGGTCCAGCGCGCTTTCGCCGTCGTAGATCGTGTTGTCAAAATCGTAAACGTTCATCCTACTTCCTCTGTAAACGAATATTGCGAAAGGTCGATCACCACGTCGTCGGCCGTCACGCCGCCCGCGGCGAACTCCGTGACCTCCCAGCTTGTCTTCAGCACGTCGGCTGCGTCATAGTCCTCGCACTTCATGGCGAAGCCGTACTGGGCGTCGATCCACACGTAGACGGATTCCGTCAGCTTGGCGTCCGCATAGGCCCGCTGAATATACTTGTGGCAGTTGCGCCCGGCGACGACCTCATCGTACATATACAGCACGTTGCTCTGGGCGGGCATAGTGGCGTCCACGTTGGAGAGCTTCATGAACAGGCTTGACAGGGACGCGATCTTCTTGCCCGCGATCACCGAGTGCATCTGCTGGTTCTGGGCCGGGTCGATCACGTAGTAATCCACGTCGTCGCCGGCGGCCTTGTAATAGAGCACGAGGCCCGTGTCGGTATATTCCACGGAAAAGGCGGTGGAGGCGCGTTTTTCCACGATCTGCGCGTTATCCACGCTTTGCGCCGCGTTAAAATAGCGGTATTTCACCGTATAATTCTTTTGCCAGGACAGGTCCTTGACGAAGGCCTTCTGGAAATCCTTCACGTCGCCGGTGGTCTCTTCCGCCTCCTGCGTGGATTCCGCAGGCGTATAGTTATACTGCGAGGGAACCTCTTCCCCTTTATTCTTCTTTTTTCCACAGCCGGCGAAGGACGCGGCCAGCAGGACGGCGGCAAGGATCGCCGCGGTCAGTTTTGTTCCGGTCATCTCAGAAACCTCTTTTTTGATGATAGTTATATTATTGCGTAAAAAAGCCGGATTGTCAAATAAATATTTATATTGTGTTTCAATTATTTTTGTGATATGATAAAAATACCAATAAAAACGGAAAGGACGTTTTGGATTGAAGTATCAGATCAACAAAAAACTCCATCAGGATTTCAGCGTTTTTGAAAAGAACAAGCTCGCCCCCAGGGCCTATGCCATCCCCTACGCGGACGGAGAAAAGCTGCGCGCCGCCGCCCCCATCCGGGAACGGTATGAATCCGACATGGTGAAGGTACTCTCCGGCGACTGGGATTTCCGGTTCTACCCCTCTGTCAATGATTTGCCGGACAAGCTGGATTCCCTGAAGGTCAAGTTCAGCCCCGTGACAGTCCCCTCCGACTGGCAGCGGCTGGGCTTTGAAGAGCCGGTCTACCTGAATACCACCTACCAGATCAAAACGCTGGCGCCGGAGCTGCCTGAAGATATGCCGGTGGGCGTTTACAGAAAGATCTTTGAGCTGGACAAGGTGGCGGACACTGAGATCGTTTCCTTTCTCGGCGTTGCCAACAACCTGTCGCTGTACGTCAACGGCAAATTCGCAGGTTACTCTGAGGGCAGCCACAACACGGCGGAATTCGACGTTACCTCTCTGCTGACGGAGGGCGCCAACGAGCTGCTGGCCGTCTCTTTCAAATGGTGTACCGGTACCTATCTGGAATGCCAGGATATGTTCCGCGACAACGGCATTTTCCGCGACGTGCTGCTCTACGGCTACGGCAAAACCTATCTGTGGGATTATGAGGTTAAAACGGAGAAGCGGGAACAGGGCTATTCGCTGCAGGTGCTGCCCACCCTCGGCGCGGAGAAAGCCGCCGACGTGACGGCTCAGCTTTACGCCCCGGACGGCGCTCTGATCAAGACCGTGACAGGCAAAGGCGAAGCGGCGCTGGATTTCGGCGTGCTGGATGTGACCGAATGGAACGCGGAGATTCCCACCTGTTATATGCTCTACCTCACCGTGAAGGGCGAGGACGGCGAAATGACCGTGCGGAACGTGACGGGCTTCAAGACCATCGTCATTGAAAACGCCGTCTTCTATTTCAACGGCAAGCCCATCAAGTGCAAGGGCGTCAACCACCACGACACGGACCTTTACAAGGGCTACGCCATGTCTTTGGAGGACATGGAAAAGGACCTGCGGATCATGAAATCCCTGAACGTGGACACGGTGCGCACCTCCCACTACCCGCCGGACCCCTTCTTCCTTATTATGGCGGACCTGCTCGGCATGTTCATCGTGGACGAGGCGGATATCGAGACCCACGGCTGCTGCGAGATGGCGGGGGATTTCAGCTATATCAGCCACAACCCGGCGTGGGCGAAGCACTACGTGGACCGCGTAAAGAGAATGTATGACCGCGACCGGAATCACCCCTGCATCCTCATGTGGTCGCTGGGCAACGAATCCGGCGGCTACAAGTGCCAGGACAAGTGCTATCAGTTCCTGAAATCCACCGGAACGACCATCCCGGTACACTAC
>CADAMO010000184.1 GCA_902788995.1 Oscillospiraceae bacterium | reverse complement strand
CGATGGCGGTGTAGACGAAATTTTGGTCGTAGAGATAACCCCTTGCCCCATGACGCAGGAGAAAGGCGAGCGACTGGAGGTTAGCGAGCGTGTGGTCGAGCCGCGCGCCGCCCGTCGCGCCATAGAGATAGAAGGTGTCACAGCCGCGCTTGAGCCCCTCGCGGAGCGCAAGCATGGTGTCGGTGTCGTCCTTCTCGACCGGCACGCGGATGCAGTCGGGCGGCGCTTGACGGACGTCCATCGAGTCGAAGTCGCCGAGCACAACGTCCGGTCGGACGCCAAGGCGCTCGCACAGATGCAGTCCCGCGTCTGCGGCGATCTGAAGATCGCCCTCGCGCGGTCGCTCCCGCAGGCCGTAAAAGGTGCCCGCGGCGTAGATAAAGCAGCGTTTCATGGTTTTCCCTCCCCGGGATGGTTTATGGTCCTTATTGTAACGTAAGCCGCGCGCGATGGCAAGCCGCAAAAATTGTGCAGATCGCCCCTTGACAAACCCGTTCAAAAACCTATAATAAAATTCGACAATTCCAAGGGGCGCTGGCGCAAGCCGGCTGAGATCGGGGCGTAACGCCGTCCCAGTCCCTCGAACCTGATCCGGGTAATGCCGGCGTAGGAATGCGAAGGATATTGATGAGGTATGCCGCATTGCGATCGCCGCAATGCGGCATTTTTTCATCGGACCATTGGGGTTGATCTTTTCAGAAAGCAGGAGAAAAAACATGACCCAAACCAAGACCCGCGCCCTCACCGAGGGCGCACTGATGGTGGCCGCCGCCACCGCGCTAAGCTATGTCAAGCTCCTCGAGCTGCCGCAGGGCGGCAGCGTGTGCATCGGTATGCTGCCGATCTTCCTCTACTGTGCCCGCTGGGGCTGCAAGGAGAGCTTCCTCGCCTCCTTCGCCTACGGCCTTCTGCAGCTCATTTTCGACGGCGCTTACGCCTGGGGCCCGACCTCGATGCTGCTCGACTATGTGCTCGCCTTCGGCGTACTGGGCGTTGCCTGCCTGTTCCGTAAGCAGAGGGGCGGCGTCTTCGTCGGCACGGTCGTCGGCTGTGTGTGCCGCTTCATCGTCCACTTCATCAGCGGCGTGACCATCTACCGCATCTATGAGCCGACCGAGGTCTTTAATACGACCTTCACCAACCCCTACCTCTATTCCGCCGTCTACAACGGCAGCTATGTGTTCATCGACATGGTGCTCTGCCTCGTCATCACCGCGCTGCTCTACCGCCCTCTATCCCGCTATTTTGCGCCGCAGGAGACAGTCGCGGCAGTAAAGAGAAATCAGGGGCCTGAGCTCTAAGGCAGCACCGCGCAACTGCGTCTGCGCAGCGCTGCCCCAAAAAAGCAAAAGGGCGGGATCCCTCTCCCCGCCGACAGACTGTCGGGAGAGCCGTTCCAAACGGAACGGCTCTCCTGCTTTTTAAAGACTTTTCAGCTCCACCGGTGTGCCGACGGAGCGGGCGATGGCGTAGATCTTCGCCACATCCTCGATGTACTCGGCGTTGAGATACGCCTGCGCGAGGTCGCCGCCCACGGCGAGCACACCGTGGTTCGCAAGCGTGCAGCCCCTGCGTCCCTCAAGCGCCGGAACTGCGTTCAGCCCGACCTCCTTTGTGCCGGGCGTCGCGTAGTCCGCGCAGCGGATGTCGCCGCCGAGGAAGACCAGCGCCTCGATCAGCACGGCGGGGATGGTCTGGTGGTTCACGGCGAAGGCCGTGGCATAGGGCGAATGGGTATGGAACACGGCGTTCACATCGGGGCAGTTTTCGTACACCGCCGTGTGCATCCGCCACTCGCTCGAGGGCTTCAGATGTCCCTCGACCACCGTGCCGTCAAGCCGCAGGGCCACGATATCCTCCGCGCGCATCACGTCGTAGCGCACCGAGGTCGGCGTGATGAGCATGAGGTCTTCCTCGCGCAGATAGCAGCTCATATTCCCGCTCGTGCCGGAAAACAGTCCCTCATGAAAGGCCTGCAGGGAACGGTCCACGATCTCCTGCCGAAGCTCTGTGATCGTTTTCATCGTCTTCCCCTCCTCACACCACAAGGTTGTGCTCGTCGATGTGCCCGTCGGTGAAATAGCGGTGCAGATCGTAGGGCGAATAGATGCCGAGGTCGGTCACCACGCCGGAGACCAGATGCGGCGGCGTGATATCGAAGGCGGGATAGTAGCCCTTCACGCCCTCCGCCGCCGCGTTTTCCTCGCAGGCGGCGTAGGCGTAGGCGGAGATCAGAAAGTTTTCCTTTTTGATCAGGTTGTGCTCCCGCCGGCCGGCGCGCCGCAGCTCCAGCGCCCGGCGCTTAACGCCCAGCCCGCCGGGAAGAACGCCCTCCGTGTGCAGGCCCTTGCGGACCGTGGCCTTCATCTGCGCCCACACCTCGTTGAGGTAGCGCCGCAGGCCGGGGTCCTCACGGTGATAGACGTAGGCGGTCAGGGGAACGCCCTCCGCCTCGCAAAACGCGCGGATGGCGGAAAAAGAGCTTTCCGGATAGACCTCCGCCTGTTCGGCAGGCGCTTCCTCCCCCGCCGCGCGGATGTCGCCGCCGCCCACGCTGAGCCAGGTCTTGCGCCCCAGCTCCCGCCCGTTTTGAAGGGCGACGATCTCCATGGTGTTGGGATGGGGCAGGTCCGTTTTCGTCGTATCCTTGTCAATGCGGCAGGGAATATCGCCGAAGGTCTGCCGGATGGCGTAGTCGGTCCGGTGGCCCTCCCCCGTCTTCGCCAGGGACCCGTAAAGCGTGACCTCAAAGGCCGTGGCGTCCCGGTATTCTTTTTTCATGGCTTCGCAGGCCCGCTCCGGTCCCATAGTGTGGGAGGAGGAGGGGCCGCGCCCGATTTTATAGATCTCTCTGATGGAATGCATCTTGACGCTCCGCTGCCGGAACGGCGCTCCGCCGCCCGGATAATCGGTTCCATTGTAGCACAGCCGACAAGGAAAAGCAACCGCGGCGCGCGGTGAAACAACGAACAAAAGACCGTTATTATGTATATTATCTCGTTTTCAGCACCAAACAGGACGCAAAAAAAATCCGTTTATGCTATGCTGTTGCCGCACCATGCAAAAATAAGGGCCGGCAGCGGGCCGGCAACGACAAAAAAGGAGGACCACACAATTGTCGAAGAAAATGACACGGGAAGAACAACTGGAAAAATCCGCGGATATACTCTGCAAGAACGCCTACCGCCTGTGCAAAGAGACCTTCGGGACTGGCAAAGCCAACCCCGTGGACGCAAAAACGCTGAAGGACGTGAGCGCGGCGGTCAAGGAGAGCGCCAACGTGGCGGAGCTGGTGGGCAAACGGAACGCGGGCGACGGCGCCCGGTTTGCCGTGACGGTGGAACCGGCCGCGGCGGAATACGCGGAATAGAGGTTTCGCGGACCACCAGTCCGCGGAATAGTCGCCAGTCGCCAGAAGCGGCGCGCTGCGCCGCAGTCGCCAGAAAAGTTGCTTCACCTGATTCTCCATAGGATCGTCCGGAGGACTTCTGGCGACTGGCGACTCGCGACTGGCGACTAAAAAAAGGAGGTCACTATGAGAACCGTAACCATCCCCACCCCCAACCCCAAACAGCGTCTGTTTCTGCTGGACCGCCACCGCTACGTGGCCTTCGGCGGCGCCCGGGGCGGGGGCAAAAGCTGGGCGGTCCGGGCCAAGGCGGTGCTGCTGGCGTCCAATTACCCCGGCATCAAGATCATGATCGTGCGGCGCACCTATCCGGAGCTGCGGGCCAACCATATCAATCCGCTGAAAACGCTGCTGGGCGACTGCGCCGACTACAAGGAGAGCACCAAAGAGTTCACCTTTCCCAACGGCAGCGTCATTTTATTCCGCCATTGCGAAAACGCCTCCGCCGTGGATAAATATCAGGGGACGGAGGTGGACGTGCTGTTTCTGGACGAGGCCACCCAGCTGACGGAGGAGGAATACGACCGGTTCAAGACCTGCGTGCGGGGCGTGAACAGCTTTCCCAAGCGGGTGTACCTGACCTGTAACCCCGGCGGCGTGGGCCATTCTTACGTGAAACGGCTGTTCGTGGACAGGGCCTTCCGGGAGACGGAGAACCCCGCCGACTACTCCTTCATCCGGTCGCTGGTGACGGACAACACCGCCCTGATGGAAAACGACCCGGAGTATATCCGCCAGTTGCAGGCGCTGCCGCCCAAACTCCGCAAGGCGTGGCTGGACGGCGACTGGAACATCTTTGAAGGGCAGTTTTTTGAGGAGTTCAAGGACGTGCCGGAGCACTACGGCGACCGGCTTTATACCCACGTGATCGCCCCCTTCGAGATCCCGCCGGAGTGGAAGATCGTCCGCAGCTTTGACTTCGGCTTCGCGAAGCCTTTTTCCTGCGACTGGTGGGCCATTGACTATGAGGGCCGCGCCTATCTGATTTTGCAGCTCTACGGCTGCACCGATACCCCCAACGAGGGCGTGAAATGGCACCCGGACAAGATCTTTTCGGAGATCCGCCGGATAGAGCGGGAGCACCGCTGGCTGAAGGGAAAGTGCATCGACGGCGTGGCGGACCCATCCATCTGGGACGCCAGCCGGGGCGAGGCCATCATCGAGGCCGCCGACCGCCATTTCGTCTACTTCGCCAAGGGGGACAACAAGCGGCTGCCGGGGTGGATGCAGTGCCACTACCGGCTGAGCTTTGACGAAACCGGGCGGCCGATGGTCTACTTTTTCAACACCTGCAAGGCGGCCATCCGCACCCTGCCGCTGCTGCAATACGACGCGCTGGACCCGGAGGACCTGAACACCGCCCAGGAGGACCACTTTGCCGACAGCTTCCGGTACTTCTGCATGTCCCGCCCCATCGCCCCCGCCGTGAAGCCGGAAACGCCCGTCTTCGGCGACGACCCGCTGGACCTGCGGAAAGGGAAATACGGAAGGTTCAGTTATTAAGGAAAGGGGCTGTCTCATTAAGTGAGTAATGAGTCCAGGTGGCGGCCCTGACTGAAAAAGCAAAGACAATGCAAGAAAACAGCAACACAAAACAGAGGCA
>CADAMO010000183.1 GCA_902788995.1 Oscillospiraceae bacterium | reverse complement strand
GATCGATACGCATCTCACCGAGATCAACACCGGCGCGATTGACAAGGACTACATGAACTCTCGGTTCGTCAAGTTTATCAAGGCCCTCCAGGACGGCGCGGAGACCAAGGACGTGCTGGACGAGCTGCACAAGTCCTTTGCTATTCTGACGCAGGAAGAACAGAAGTATGCAAATATGCTGCTTCTCGACACCCAACGCGGCAGTAAGAAAGTTGAGGATGGGAAGAGCCTGTCGGACTATATCACAGAATACCAGATTGAAGCGAGAAACGACAGCATCCACAGGTTTGCCATTGCCATTGGCGTGGATGAAGCACAGTTGCGCGCTTTTATGGACCGTGGGGTCAATCGGGATAATATAAATGAGTTCGGCTTGTTTGATCGACTGAAGGATACGGTAGACAAGGAAGAGGCAAAAGCTTATTTTGAAAACGGCGTATGCAAATGGATGAACCGGAACCTGGGTTCGGTGAATCGCCTTGCCCGCTGGTTCAAGCTGAAAGAGGGCACGGCAGCCTATGCCGCCGCCGAAAAGCTGATGAAAACCATCGGCGCGGCCGTCGGACAGGATATCTACGACGACGGAAACGGACGCAGTATCGAAGCGGCGCTGTTGCCTTACGGTATAACCGTGCCGGAGAGCGGATATCAGAAGCCATATCAGGTTGCGGCGAAAATTATGTACGGATTCTTTGCCGGTGACGAAGATACTGAGGGAAATGAGGCGGACGCGAGGCTGCTGCTCACTTGTCTGGAGGGAGCCGTGCTGACCGTGCTGACCGCGCTGAACGACGGTTTTGGCGATTCTTCCCTGCGCGCGCTGGCTTCGACGCTTTCCGGCGACGACGCGCTGACGAAAAGGATTGCGGCCATGCCCGTTTCAATTTTGAAAAGGCAGATCGCCGAAAAAACCGCTCTGGCTCTGCTGGAAACGCTCACCGGCGGTTTTATCGATGATTACAGCGCGCCGGAAGATCTGAACGTCACGCTGCCGACCGGGAAAACGACAAACGCCGTAACCTTGCACGCTCTGATCCGCATCTTCCGACTATTTGCCGAATTATTGAATCGTCTTTTCAACGTCTGAAAAAAGATCGAGTAAGACAGAAATACGCTTCTGCGTACAATCATTTTTTCGCATATTCCGCTCCGTTTGGGGCGGATTTTCTTTTTTTGTTTCGACTGAGTTTAGAAAGCGGTCTTAAAATGCATCCATGATTGTTCTGACAGGAAAGAGAGAACGGTATGAAGGTAACATTCAACTTCAGACAATACGTCTGGATCTTTGCGATCGGGTGCTACGTCGGCTACGCGATCGAAACGCTTTGGTGTCTGGTCAAAAACGGGTATATTGAGAGCAGAAGCTCGCTTGTGCTGGGGCATCTGAGCGTGGCCTACGGCATGGGCGCGGTGCTGCTGACGCTGATTCTCATTCATTTCCAAAGCGCTTCGTGGTGGAAGATTTTTTTGATCGCTTTTGTCAGCGGGACCGTGACGGAATATATCTGCTCCCTCGGGCAGGAGATCTGCTTCGGTTCCGTCGCGTGGGATTACAGCCACCTGCCGCTGAATATCAACGGCAGAGTCTGTCTGCTGTATTCCGTCTTTTGGGGCGTGATTGGCCTCGGATGGGTGAAGCTGATCATGCCGCTGTTGCATCTGCTTTTTGAAAAGGTCCACATACCGTTTGAAAAGGTGCTGGTCGGCACGTTTATCACGTTCTTTGTATTTGACGCGGCGCTTTCCGCGGTCGCCGCCGTTCGGATGGATCAACCGCAGAAGGGCGTTCCCGCGGACAACAGGATAGAAGTTTTTTTAGACAACCACTTTGACGATGAAACCATGCATACGATATACGCAAATTCAAAAAGTGTGGAAGAGTGATGGCTATGGACAAAAAATCAATGCTTCTGATTTATAATCCCCGCGCGGGAAAAAGCATCGGCCGCCCGAAGCCAAAGGAGATCCTTGAACGCTTCGGCCGGGACGCGGAGAAGATCCACGTTGCGGTAACGGCATATCCGGGGCACGCGCGGGAGATTGCCGCCCTTGAGGGCGACCGTTACGAAACGGTGATTTGCTGCGGCGGCGACGGTACGCTCAACGAGGTGATCAGCGGCCTGCCGGATGCGGGACCGCGCCCGATGATCGGGTATATCCCCATGGGCTCGACCAACGACCTTGCGAACAACCTCGGTATTCCTTCCGACATGCCGGACGCTGTGGAGACGATCCGGCGCGGGGAGAGCCGCGGGTACGACGTCGGGGCGTTCAATGACCGCTGTTTTACCTATATCGCCTCCTTCGGCCCCGGCGTATCGGTCTCCTATGCCACGCCGCAGCGGGTGAAGAACGTGCTGGGCTACAGCGCGTATATGCTCAACGGCTTCGGGCTGCAGCTGATCCCCACGATGAAGGCCCTGAAGCCCAAGCATATCCGCGTGGAACACGACGGGAACGTGCTGGAGGACGATTTTTATTTCGGCACCGTTTCCAATACGCTCTCCGCCGCAGGTATGTTCAAATTCCGCAAGGACGAAGTCCGGTTCAACGACGGAAAATTCGAAGTGGTGCTGATCCGGAAGGTCAGGACGCCGTTTCAGATCTTTTCCCTTCTCAAAAAAATGCGCCGCCATGAGTACGACGGGGAGACGCTGGTTCATTTTCAGGCTTCCAAGCTCCGTTTTACCTTTGAAAAGCCGGAAAGCTGGACGCTGGACGGCGAATGCAGCGGGCCGGTGGACGACGTGCGGATCGACGTAAAAAACAACGCCGTCAGGATCTTCTGCCCTGACAGCGAATATTTTGTGTGAATGAAAATGAGGAAACAGATGAAAAACAGAAAAATGCTGATTAAAGTTTTGGTTGCGCTGGCGGGAATCACGCTGACTGTTGCAATCTTGTTCTTTACGCCTCTGTGGGGAACCGCGATTTTAGTGTGTGCGCTCTCCGCTATGAGCTGCTATGAATTGCTGGTTCCCACCGGCGTCTGTAAAAAACCCGTTCCCATGATCGTATGTCTGTTGACGGCCGCGGCGGTGCCATGGCTGCGATATTTTCATGCCTCCGAAACGGGAACGCTGCTGCTTTCGCTGTGTTTGCTGACCTTCGCGTTTCTGTATTCTGCCGCCGCAGGTCAATATCACAACTCAAAAGCCATAGCGTACCTGTTTCTCGCTTCAATCGTTTTTCCGACGTTCTTCTCCCTTCTGCTGCCGGTATTGGGCGACGAAAACGGCAAGCGGCTCATTCTGATCCCGTTTATTGCGGCGTGGAGCACGGATACCGGCGCACAGTTCGGCGGGAAGCTCTTCGGAAAACATAAGCTTGCGCCGAGGATCAGCCCGAACAAAACCGTGGAGGGGTTCTTTTGCGGGCTTGCCGGCGGCGTGCTGGGCATGGCGATCTATGGAATTGTGATACATATTATGGGCCACGACGTTTCGTGGCTCTCCCTGCTGTGCTTCGGGCTGCTCGGCGCGGCGTTCGGCACGGTCGGCGACCTGTTTTTCTCTTACATCAAGCGGGAACATGGCATCAAAGATTTTGCTTCCATTATGCCGGAACACGGCGGCATTTTAGACCGCTTCGACAGCGTTGTTTTTGTGCTCCCGCTGTTTTACGCGTATGTGCAAATGATTTTTTGAATATCAGAAAAATAGAAAGGCTGCGTTCCGCTCAAAGAGATACGCAGCCGTTTTTTCTATTGCGGGATCGTAACTGTAAATTCCGTCTTACCGCCGCTGCTTTCCGCTTTGACTTCGCCGCCGTGAAGCTTCACGATACGTTTCACGACGGCCAAACCGATGCCGTTGCCCTTGCCGGAATGGGATTCATCCGCCTGATAGAATTTATCGAAGATATACGGCAGGCTCTGCTCCGGGATATCTGGTCCCGTGTTTGCAACGTTGACGCGGATTCTGTTATCCGCCTTTTCTATGGAGATACGAAACGCGCAGTCCGGCTCCGAGAATTTCACGGCATTGTCGATCAGGTTCAGCCACACTTGTTTTAATAAACCCTCGTCCGCCTCTATCTCGTATTCGTCGAAGATCAGTTCCGGCTCAAGTCCTTTTTCCGTCCACTTCTTTTCCAGCAGCAGCACGCAGTTGCGGATCTGCTCCGAAAGGTTATACCGGCGCTTCTGCCCGAGTACACTCTGGTTTTCGATTTTTGAAAGCTGTAATATACCCGCCGCCATATTGGAAAGCCGCCCGGATTCCTCCTCGATCACGTCGATATACTCCCGCTGCTCCTCGGGTGTGAGATTGCCGCGCCTCAGGAGCTTTGCGAAGCCCATGATCGAAACGATGGGCGTTTTGAATTCATGCGAAAAATTGTTGACGAAATCGGTGCGCAGGATCTCCGTTTTGTCAAGCCTGGCCGCCATCTGATTGAAGCTATCGGTGATCTCAATGATGGTCGGGTGGCTGCTCAAGGGCTTGCCGATCTCGAGTCTCGCCTTATAATCGCCCTCCGCCAGCCGGTTGATCGTGTTGATTGTTTTATTGATCGGCCCGGTCAGGATCCGGCTGAGCAGGAAGGAGATCCCCGCGCCGACGATGAGACAGAACAGGATAAAAAGAGCGATGAGCAGCGGACGGTTGATCGCGCCGGTAATCTCCAGTTTCAATACGCCGGTCCCGCTCAGCGTAATCACAATTGCCGCCATCAGCAGCAAAAATAATAGCTCCACCGCAAAGGTGACGCCCGCCAAAAGGAGCGTCAGCGCGATCCGGGATTGTCTTTCCGTTTTTTTGTTCATTCTTTTTTCACCGCCCTGTAACCGAGTCCGCGCACGGATTCAATGGAAAACGCATTCCAGCCCTCAAACCGTTTGCGCAGCCGTCCGATGTGCACCGTTACGGTCTCCCAGCCCGTCTCGCTCTCCGCGCCCCAGATCTCGTCCATCAGCTGAATGCGGGTGAAGATCTTTCCGGGATAAGACAGCATCTTATACAGCAGCAGAAATTCCTTTTGCGGCAGCGTCTGCATTTCGCCGGAGGCGGAATCCGTGACCGTAAAGCTGTCGTAATCCAGCGTAACGGTTCC
>CADAMO010000182.1 GCA_902788995.1 Oscillospiraceae bacterium | reverse complement strand
CGCCCAAAAGGGCGACGAGTACGGCGTCGATACGCCCGTGAACCATCAGATCACGGCGTTCATCCACAAAATTGAGCGGGGCGAGGCCGTCTCCTCCATGGATAATCTGGCCAAAATCAAGCTATAAGCAAGCCTGACGGTAAACAGGCGATCGGCGGGGCATTCCCACACCGGTCGCCTTAGTTTTTTGGATCTTCACGGAAAACTGTGGGATAGTGACAAACAGGGATTTGTCGAGCCGTTGGCTCGAAAGATGAAAGAGGAATGATGAATGATGAAAATCGGATGGGCATTGCCCATACCCATTTATAAATGCCGGCCGCAGGCCCCGACTTTCATCTTTCATCTCTCATCTCTCATCTTTCATCATTTTTGTCGATTTGATTTCAATCCCACAAAAATCCGTGATGATCCAGTTTTTTTATTCTTCCGCTTCGCCCTCGTCGGTCTGCGCTTCGTCGTTGTAGATCTTATCCTGATTGGAGAAGAACAGCAGCTGGTCGATGGGCTTGTTCAGCGTCTTCTGGCAGGCGGCGCTCATCAGCGGCATCATGCGGCCTTCCACCACGGTGTTGATGGCGGCGAAGTCGATCAGCACGGCAAGCTGCCGCTTGAAGAAATCAACGTCCTTATCGGCAAAAAACGCGTCGTCGATCTCTTCGATCTTTACGCCGGTCAGGGACATATCCTGATTGTAAAGGCTCCGGTTCTTGGCGATGCATTTCTGCATCACGCCGAAGAGCTGCTCTTTGTCGTCGCTTTTGAGGGCGTTGGTCAGCGCCGTCGTCTTCATCTGCAGCTTGAAGCTGAGGCGGCAGGTCTTGACCACCGCTCTGGCCAGCTTCGCCAGCTCCGGGTTGATGGCTTCCGGCGTCCAGGGGGCGCCGTCCTTTACGTAAAAATAGCTCATTTCGATTTTACCTGTCTTTCAACATTATTTAAAGATATTTTTTATAATAATAGAGCAGGAAAAAAAAGTCAATTGTTTTGTATCCACTTTTTTGAAATCGGGAAAAAACGATTGATTTTTTGCAGAGAAGGTTGTATAATTATATGGAGTATTATCTTAAAAAAGAAATAAGGCGGTAACGAAATGAAATATACAAAGCTGATCAGTCTGATCATGGCGGCGGTCCTGCTGCTGACGACAGCGCCCTTCGCTTACGCAGCGGCGCCCACCGGCGATCTGGACGGCGACGGCGAGGTGCTTCCCGCCGACGCCCGCATCGCGCTGCGCTGCTCTGTCAAGCTGGAAACAGCGACCCCCGAGCGGGTGGCCGCCGGCGACATGGACTATGACGGCAATCTCACTGCGGCGGACGCCCGTCTGATCCTGCGGCTGGCCGTGGGCCTTCCCATCAACGGGGCGGATATCACCGATCCGTCGGACGACCCCGCCAATCAGTATTCCGACCGCTATGAGCTGTTCAAGACGAAGCTCTATGAGGTTTCCCATCCGCTGGTCGGCTCCTACAAGACGGCGTTTGCCTACGGTCCGCTGAAGAACTTCCAGAAGTGGTGCTGCCTCTATACCATCCACGACGTGTTCCGTCCCACCCTGCAGCAGTGCGGCTATTCGCAGGCGCAGATCGATAAGCTGGCCCCGAACAAGTTTACCAAGCAGCAGCTTGCCAAGGCGCTGAAGGGCGGTCTGGGCATCAACTGGCCGGAGGCGCTGATCCCCAGCGACGTGGAATACTACGTGCCCTCGCTTCTGATGAACCACTATTACAACAATCCCGACGCCTGCCGCGTCTATCATTTCTTCGACTATTATGACGACGTGGTGGAGCAGCGCATGTATTACCGCGATGAGCGGGACGTGAACCAGTACACGCCCCAGATCGGCGACGTGCTGTTCATGAGCAACAAGACCCGTACCTACGATAACGGCCATCCCACCATCGACCACACGGCCCAGATCATCAAGGTCTATGAGGACGGCACCTTCATGTGCACCGAGGGCAGCATCATCGAAAACGCCGAAAACGACGGCATTGCCAAGGTCCGTGAGCGCACCTATCACTACAACCCCAATATCGGAACCTATGAATTTGACTACAACAACGTGGTCATCGTGCTGACGGCGGTCCGTCCGTTCCTTTGATCGCTCTCCGATGGCTCGCTTCACCGCAGTTTCTACACATCCCCGATCTCCGAACGCCGCCGTCCGGAGATCTTTTTTTGCAGCCCGCACCCTCAGCTGCGTCCCCATGCAAATGCAACCTCCCGCGCAGAAAGACCCCCTCAAATTTGTAAAAAACGCCTATGACATTTTTCGTTTGAATATGATATAATCATTAAAAACAGTGATAACGGACGGCGTTTTTTCCGCGTCCGTACCGTCGGTTCCGTTGGGGGTGTCGTTTATGGCGGAAAAGGGAAGTTATATTATCTACGGCAGCAACGGCGTGTGCCGGGTGACCGATATCCGCAGCGAAAGGCAGTACGGCCGGCAGCAGACCTATTATATCCTCACGCCGGTGGGCAACCCCGGTTCGGTGATCTACGTTCCGGCGGATAACGAAGCGCTGCTGTCCAAAATGAAGCAGATCGTCTGCCCGGAGGAGATCCTTGCCATCCTCAGCGGACTGAAGGACGAGGAAATGCCCTGGGAAACCGACAACCGTCTTCGCGCGGAGCAGTTCGACGAGGTGATCGCCCGCGGCGACAGAAGGGAACTGCTGCTGATGATCCGCACGCTCTATCTGCGGCGCGTCCGCCTGACGGAACAGAAAAAACGCCTGGGTACGGCGGATGAAAACGCCTTGAAGCGGGCGGAAAAGCTGATCAACGACGAGTTTTCCTTCGCCCTTTCCATCTCTCCCGAAGAGGTTCCCGCCTTTATCCGGGAGCAGCTGCTGGCAGGGTGAGGGACATGTGCGGCGAAGAGGGATTTGGCGAGTTGTCGCATCGCGGTAACTCGCAATGAGATTCGCCTGTCGGCGAGTGATATGACTTCGTCATGATGTGCGCTGACGCGCGTGATATTCGCTGCGCGAATGACATAAAATAATCCCCGGACGTTCCCGTCCGGGGATTGCTGTCTTTCATATCGTGATATCGTTACTCGTGGCCCTCCACGATGTCGTTGCCCCGCAGCACGCCGAAGAAGGTGCCCAGCAGAATCTTCGCGTCAAAGGAAAAGCTGATCTTGTGCAGGTACTCCTCGTCATAGCGGACCTTGTCCTCCGCGCCGACCCGGTCCCGGCCGTTGATCTGCGCCAACCCGGAAATGCCCGGCCGCAGTTCATATACGCCCCGCTTCAGCCGCTCTTCATGGATGCCCTTTTCCTCCGGGATCAGGGGACGGGGCCCGATAAAGCTCATGTCGCCCTTCAGCACGTTGAACAACTGGGGCAGCTCGTCAAGGCTGGTCTTCCGCAGGATCTTGCCGAGGGGGGTGATAAACTGGTTGGCGTCGTGCAGGTCAGGCGTGGCGCAATACTGGGGCGCCTCCGCGAACATGGTGCGGAATTTGAAGCAGTGGAAGGGCTTGCCGAACCGGCCGATCCGCGTCTGTTTGAATATCGCGGGGCCGGGGCTGGTGGCTTTGACCAGCAGGCAGATCACCCCGCAGGGGATCGCCGCCACGACTGACAGCAGAAATGCAAAAAAAAGGTCCAACGCCCGTTTGACTTTGTCATACCGTTTGAAGCTTGCGGAGGGGACAAAGGAAGCGGCTTCGCCGCTGACAGAATTTGAAATCTGATCGGAATTCATGACAGCTCCCGTAAATATTACTTCGGCAATGAGATAATCCGGCAATCATACCAACGGCTCAATCATTGCCGAAGTAATGATCCGCCATGTTTTTTTGCCGCAAAACGGCAAAAAACGGCGTTATAATCTTTTATTTATGCGCAGTTGCCGGTCATGTTATTTCGATGATTGAATTGCCGCATAAATAATGCTGTGAGCTTCCCTGTGCAACGAACAGCCGACGATCTCCTGCGGCTGCGTTGCGCCCAACATTGAGTCATTATAACCGAATTGTTGAATTTTGTCAATTTTTTTTCACAAAACCCTGATTTCAGTTTTGTCATATTTGTCGGATTATTTCCGTCCCCCGGCGGAAAAACCGTATAAAAACCTCTTTTTTTGCGTCGCACTTGACATTTGCGCGTATAATTTATATGATATGAAGCAAATAAAGAAAAAGACAGGTGACTCACTTGAATGATATAGACAGCCTCCTTGCAAAGGTCAAACGCATCCATTTCATCGGCATCGGCGGCGCGGGCATGTGCCCCCTGGCGGAGATCCTTCACCAAAAGGGCTATCAGCTCTCCGGCTCCGACAATAACGAGTCCGATACCCTCAACCGCATCCGTAAGCTGGGCATCCCGGTGGTGCTGGGGCAAAAGGCGGAAAACATCGGCGACGCGGAAATGGTGGTCTTCACCGCCGCCCTGCTGCCGGATAACCCTGAGCTGTGCGCGGCGAGGGAGATGGGCGTGCCCACCTTCGAGCGCTCCAAGCTCTTCGGCGCGGTGACCCGCAAGTTCGGCAACTGCATCGGCGTGTGCGGCACCCACGGCAAAACCACCACCACCTCCATGCTGACCCATATGCTGCTCAAGGCGGGCGTGGATACCTCCGCCGTCATCGGCGGCAAGCTGCCCCTCATCGGGGCCAACGGCCGGGTGGGAACCGAGGACCTGCTGGTCTGCGAGGCCTGCGAGTTCGCCAACACCTTCCTGGATCTTTCCCCTTCCGTCGCTGTGATCCTCAATATCGACGCGGACCATCTGGAGTTCTTCAAGACCATGGATAACCTGATCGCGTCCTTTACCAAGTTCGCTTCGCTCGCCCGCGACGCCGTGATCTACAACGGCGACGACGAAAAGACCGTCCGGGCGGTGAAGGCCTCCACGGCGACAAACTGCATCACCTTCGGCTATACGGATCAAAACGACTGGTATGCGGAAAACGTGGGCTTCCACCGTGGCGCGTTCCCCCACTTTGACCTCATGTATAAGGGCGAGAACAAGGGCCACGTCTCCCTGAACGTGCCCGGTAAGCATAACGTGCTCAACGCCCTGGCCGCCATCGCCGCCGCCGTCAACGCGGGGGCCGACGTGGAAAAGTGCATCGAGGGCCTGTCCTCCTTCGGCGGCGCGGGCAGACGCTTTGAGATCCTCGGCGAATATAACGGAATCACGATCGCCGACGACTACGCCCACCACCCGGCGGAGCTGAAGGTCACGCTGGAGGCCGCCAA
>CADAMO010000181.1 GCA_902788995.1 Oscillospiraceae bacterium | reverse complement strand
CCGCAATACGGCGTCAGAAATCCTCGACAGGCGACAGCCTGTCTTGCGGTTTCTTCCTTGTCTTGCGACGTTTATCCGGCGCATAAATAATTCACGATTCAATTGGTGGAGCAGTAAAACAGATTTTTTTCGGAGGTACATGATGAAAAATCTCGCAAAAGTTCTTTCCGTCGTTCTGGCCCTTGTGATGGTCGTCGCCTGCTTCGCGGCTTGCGGCAGCAAGACGGTCGAGAACGAGACCCCTTCCGCCGCCAATGAGACGGCCGAGCCTGCTCCTGCCGACGAAGGCGAAGACCTCGGCTTCACCGAGGTGGAGATCTTCTCCGGCGTGGAGAAGGAATTCCTCAACCTGAACGCCGTTTATTTCCAGCCCGTCGATATGACCGGCGGTTATAAGGCGGAGGACTACGACTGCCACCTGGAGCTGGACGTTTCCGCTCTGCAGAACGGCCTCGGCTACGGTACCGGCGACTGGGTCCCCTATCTGACCGTGGAATACAAGGTCACCAAGAACGACGGCGACTATGAAGTCAGCGGTACGTTCATGCCCATGGCGGCTTCCGACGGCCCCCACTACGGCGCGAACATCAAGATGGACGGCGACGGCCTCTACACCGTGAGCTTCACGGTGAAGTTCCCGGATTCCAGCACCTATCTGATCCACACCGACAACACCGGTCCCGAAGTGCACGAATTCCCCGACGCCATCGAATACACCTATGATTCCTGGCAGTTCACGGACGGCGCCTGGGCGGAATAAGCACAACATCAATATGCCGTTGAGGTTTACGGGGCTTTGACGGCAAGGGGAACGCCGACAACTGTGGCGGCGGTCCCGGATTGGCTCGGATGCGCTCGCTCTTCCGCGTGCGCGTCTGAGCCATATCGGCGTAAACAGACAACATAAAAAGGTGACGAAATGCTGACATATCTTATCAATGTAACCGGCGATCTGCTGGCCGTTTCCCTGATCCTCGGGGTTACATTCGCGTATATCGACCGCTCCTTCGGCGACCGGGGCCGACTGATCTCCCGGATCGGTCTGGCTGTGGGGCTTGTCGCGGCGGCGGTACGCGCTTACGTCACGAACACGCGCCGTCTGGTGGGCGGCTGGAAGGTCGGCGCGTACGGATACGGCGTCGCGCTGGCGCTGTTCGTTCTCTGGGCTGCCGCCCTTATCGTATTCTCTCTCAAATCCTTCCGGCTTTCGGAAGACCCGAAAAAGAAAACGGCCGCCGCAGTGGGGATCTCCTCCTCCGTCGCGGTGCTGATCGCTTCCTATCTCTACGGGGCGGTGCCCAACGTCTTCGTCTATCCCTTCAAGTTCGATACCGGCGGCAACGGACTGCTCTCTACCGATTACCTGTTCCGGCTGGGCGGTTATCTGCTGGGGCTCATCGTCTGCCTGCTGGCGGGGCTGTGCGCCTATCAGCTCACGTCCCTTTCGGTCAAAAAGGGCTATCCCGCGCTGGCTTTTGCGGCCTTTGCCGCGCTGCACGTGATGTACGCGGTGTACGATTTCGCCCGCCTGATGCTGGTACTGACGCCCCGCAAGATCGTCGACAGCCAGGTCTTATTCAAATTTGCCGCCGCCAGCAACAACGGCGCCCATTGGTACACCTTTACAGCCTTCGGTATTTTGATCGTACTGGCCGTGATCCTTTGGATTCGCAGCTACACCGCGAAGGAGCCCTACCGCACCAACGCGGAGCACCGCAGGCAGCGCGCCATGTGGCGCAGCGCCAAACGCTGGTCCGGCGTATTGCTGCTGTGCTTTGTCTGCGGTATTCTCTGTGCCACGTGGTTCGTCAAGCTCAACACCGTGGTGATCCGCGAGGCCCCCGTGGAGGACCCCCAGCTCGTGAAGGACGGAGCGGGGGCTGACAGCGAGCTGCGCGTGCCGCTGGAAATGGTCAGCGACGGCCATCTGCACCGGTTCGGCTATACCACGCCGGAGGGCAAGCAGACGCGCTTTATCGTGGTCCTCAAGCAGGAAAACACCAACAACTACGGCGTGGGCCTTGACGCCTGCGAGATCTGCGGCGAGGCCGGTTACTATGAAAACAACGACGGTCAGGTCGTCTGCAAAAAGTGCAACGTGGTGATGAACCGCACCACCATCGGCATGAAGGGCGGCTGCAACCCGATCATCATAGATTACGATATCAACGAATCCTATATTACCGTTCCCGTGGAGGAAATGGTGAAAAACCAGTCCCGGTTCAGTTAAACGGCGCGGGAAGGAGAATCGACTTATGTTTTTCAGAATGGTACGCGGTACCTTCAAGCGGCAGTGGAAAAAGATGCTGATGATCGCCCTGACGGTGGCCCTCGGCGCTTCCATCGCCACCGCGATGCTCAACATCATGCTGGACGTGGGCGACAAGATCAACGAGGAGCTGAAGACCTACGGCTCCAACATCACCGTCGTGCCCCAGTCGGAGGCCGTCATCAGCAGCCTTTACGACGTGGAGGGCGGCGACGCTCAGGCGGAATACCTGCCGGAGGAGAAGATCGGCGAGCTGCTGACCATCTTCTGGGCCAACAACATCACCGACTTTTCACCGGAAACGGATGTGACTGTCGCGCTGAACGGCGAGGAGGTCAGATTGGTCGGCACCTGGTTCAACCACCACCTGGAATTTGTCAAAAAAGGCACCACCTATCAGCGTGATACCGGCATCATCAACCTCAGAAGCTGGTGGGACGTGGAGCAGGGCGAATGGCTCAACGAGCAGGCCTCTCAGGCGGAAAACGCCGCCATGGTGGGCGCGGCCCTTGCCAAACGCCAGAGCATCTCCGCCGGGGATACCCTTACCGTCTCCGCCGGCGGAAAGAGCGAGACGCTTCACGTCGTCGGCGTGTATGAATCCGGCGACGACGAGGACAACGGAATTTATACAACCCTCCCGGCGGCGCAGCGGCTGACCGGCTCCGATGGGCTGTTCAAAAAGATCGAGGTCAGCGCCATCACGTCCCCCGAGGACGAGCTGGCCGTAAAGGCAGCGCGGAATCCCTCGCTGCTCTCCGGCGACGAATACGACCTGTGGTACTGCACGGCCTACGTCAGCTCCATCTGCTTCCAGATCCAGGAGGCGATCCCCGAGGCCTCCGCCACGGCAGTGCGGCAGATCGCCGATTCCGAGGGCAAGATCCTCGAAAAGACCGAGCTGCTGATGAGCCTCATCACGCTGCTCAGCCTCCTTGGCGCGACGCTGGGCATCTCCAACCTGGTCACCTCCGGTGTGATGGAGCGCAGCCAGGAGCTGGCGCTGCTGAAAGCCGTTGGCGCGAAAAACGGCCAGGTCACCGTGCTGGTGCTGACGGAGATCATGCTGACCTCCATCTTCGGCGCGGCGGTGGGCTACTTCATGGGCTACGCCTTCGCTCAGATCATCGGGCAGACGGTGTTCGCCGCCTCCATTGAGATGAGCGGTATGGCGGCGTTCTTAGTGGCGGTGCTGATCATCGCCGTGACGCTGGTGGGCAGCATCCCCGCCATCCGCACGCTGCTGCGGCTGCGGCCCTCCGAAGTGCTGCACGGCGGCCATTGAGGAAAGGCGGTACCGATATGAATAAAAAGAGAAGAATGTTTATCCGGATGATCGTGGCGTCGCTGGTGCGGCGGCGCTCCCGCATGATCGTGGCGCTGCTGGCCATCATCGTGGGGGCCACGATCCTGTCCGGCCTTGTGATGATCTACTACGACGTGCCCCGTCAGATGAGCGCCCAATTCCGCAGCTACGGCGCCAACATCATCTTCACCCCCGCCGGGGAGGATGCCATTTCCCCCGAAGCGCTGGCGCGGAGCGTGGGCGCTTTCGCGGAATCGGAGCTGGAGGGCTATACCCCCTACCGGTACGAGAACTCCAAGATCCACAACATGCCTGTCACGCTGGCGGGCGTCACCTTCGACACGGTGCTGAAGACCAGCCCCTACTGGCTGGTAAACGGCGACCTGCCGACGAAGGACGGCGAAACGCTGGTTGGCGCGAAAACGGCGGAAAGCCTCGGCATCAAACAGGGCGATACCGTTTCCGCCATCCACTCCTTTGAAATCACGGAGGGCATGGACGTCTCCGCGATTCCCTCCTATGAGATCTATACCGACCCCGAAACCGGCGAGACCTACTGCGACCACGCGCTGGACCTGACCGTGACGGGGATCCTGGAAACCGGCGGTTCGGAGGAGGATTACCTCTACGTGTCCCTGCCGGACCTCACTTACCTGACGCTGGAAGAGCGCGGCTACGACATCGTGGAGGTCAGCGTGGCCGCCATGCAGGACGCGCTGAAAAACTACGTGGAGACCGTCAACGGCCAATCCACGGAGATCTCCGCCAAGCTTGTCAAACGCGTCACCGCATCGGAAAGCACCGTGCTGACGAAATTGCAGTCGCTGGTATTTATCGTCACGGCGGTGGTGCTGGTGCTGACCATGATCTGCGTGGCTACCACCATGACGGCGGTCATCGCGGAACGCCGCCGGGAGATCGGTCTGCGCAAGGCCCTCGGCGCGTACAATTCCAGCATCGTGGGCGAGTTCATGAGCGAAGGGCTGCTGCTAGGCGGCGTGGGCGGCATCCTCGGTTCCGTGCTGGGGTACGCGTTCGCGCAGGTCATCAGCATGAACGTGTTCAGCAGCTCCATCACCTTCCGCCCGCTGCTGATTCCGGTGACCATCGTTGCCTCGGTGTTGGTGACGGGCCTTGCGTGCCTGATCCCCATCAAGAGCGCGGTGGAGGTGGATCCCGCGCTGGTACTCAAAGGCGAATAAAAAGGAGAATATAGTATGAGTCTGTTAGAACTGAAAGACGTTTCCAAAATATACGGCGACCTCCACGCGCTGGACCACGTGAGCCTGACGGTGGAGCAGGGCGAGTGGATCGCCATCATGGGGCCCTCCGGCTCCGGCAAGAGCACCATGATGAACATCATCGGCTGCATGGATAAGCCCACCACGGGGCAGGTCATCTTCGACGGCCGGGATATCTCAAAAGACAGCAACCGGCGGCTGACGGAATACCACCGGGACAAGATCGGACTGGTATTCCAGCAGTTCCACCTGATCAACTACCTGAACGCGGTGGAAAACGTGATGGTGGCCCAGTATTACCACAGCATGCCCGACGAAAAAGAGGCGCTGGAGGCGCTGGAGCGGGTGGGCCTGAAGGACCGCGCCAAACACCTGCCCAGCCAGCTTTCCGGCGGCGAGCAGCAGCGCGTGTGC
>CADAMO010000180.1 GCA_902788995.1 Oscillospiraceae bacterium | reverse complement strand
GTTTTTTGCCGTAACACGGCAAAAAACATGGCGGATTATTACTTCGGCAATAACGACACGGTCAATGAATTTTTGCAATATTTAATTGCCGAAGTAATAATGACGCCTCTGTCAATTCAATCCTTTTCCGCGTTGCGGATACAGACGGGATGCCTGAAAAAAGAAGGGTTGCCGCCAATGGGAGTCGGCAGACAAAGGTCAAAGAGCTTCCCTTCCAGATAATCCAGTTCCGCGTCGCGGGCGCATGACGCAAGCCGTGAAACGTCCGACAGATTCGTAACGACCGGTACTTCCGCTGTTTCCCGCATCCGCGCCAGCACTTTTCTGCCGGTGTCGTTGAACGCAAGAACACGCAGGAAAGAAGGCGCGCCGTCAGTATCCTCTCTTGTAATTCCAAGCGCCGCCGCCACAACGATCTGACGGAGCCTTGCCAGCGTGTATCGCTTTGATTTAACCGCCATCAACGCCTCCGTTACCGTCGAACTGCTCCGCAGCGCCTCAGTCAGTTTATTTTCCAATCCTTGAGAAACGTTGTCGATTTGTCTGAAATCGGCGGCGTTTTTTGATAGGATCCGGGCATACAGCATCAGCTCGTATTTCTGCCGGTCAACGGGAAATGAACCGGTGCTTGCGGCGCGCGACAGGATTGATTTCGCTTCTGCCGGAATCAGCGACTGAATGACCTCTCCCTGCAGAATATCCACGCTCTTTTCTGCATCAATAAGAGAACGGATAAAACTTGCTCCTGCGAATCCGGCGTCTATGTTGACGGAATCATGCCCACGTTCCTGCGAACGTTCAATGATCAGCGGAGACAACCGTTCACAGCCTTGCATGGCTTTTATGTATTCGAGTCCCAGGATATTATTGGGGTCGCCGAGAAGATCTGCCAGCTCGTCACGCTTCATTTCCCGCAACAGCTGCTCCAATGCTGCGGGATAGGACTTTCCCTTTTCTTTAGAAAGCAATGACGCCCGTTCCATCACTTCCGGCATCCGCAAAAAAGAAACCGCCTGATGCAGCAGCGCGGGGTCGGCGGAAGCGCCGAAGGAAAGAACCCCTTCCAATCCACAGGCGTTTGCGGAAAGCACCCCTCCCCGGGCGAATTTTGAGGCGTTGGCAACGGCATATTTGACCGGTAGTTCCAGCACAAGATCAGCGCCGCAGCGGACAGCGCATTCCGCCCGTAGAAACCGATCTGCCACGGCAATATCGCCCCGCTGCACGAAATTCCCGCTCAACAGTACGATGATCGCCTCAACGCCGCTTTTCCGCGTCTGTTCGATATGATAGCGGTGACCGTTATGAAACGGATTATATTCCGCGATAATAAAGGCCGTTTTCATAAAAATCCTCCGGGGATAAGATCAAAATTGCAAATTAAGGTCTTGAAAAATATAGTCGGTATGTATATAATAAACAAGTATGAATCAATTATCAAGTCAAATTACCGGAGGTTTTCAATGAAAATTCTTGTCATCAACTGCGGCAGCTCCTCTTTGAAGTATCAGCTCATCAATATGGAAGACAATGAGCTGCTGGCAAAGGGTATCTGCGAGCAGATCGGCACCAAGAGCACGTTTACCCATAAAGTCCCTGCCGACGAATCCAAAAACCGCAAGCAGATCCCCATGGAGATGAAAGATCACGGCGACGCGATCCGTATCGTTATCGACGCGCTGACCAGCGAAGAACTGGGCGTGATCGGTTCCATGAGCGAGATCTACGCCGTCGGTCACAGAGTGCTTCACGGCGGTGAAAAATTCAAAGGCTCCGTGCTGGTCGATGAAAAGGTCAAAGATGCGATCCGCGAGTGCTTCGACCTCGGCCCGCTCCATAACCCTGCCAACCTGATGGGCATTGAAGCCTGTGAAAAGATCATGCCCGGCATTCCCCAGGTAGCCGTGTTCGACACCGGCTTCCATTCCACCATGCCGGATTACGCCTATATGTACGCGCTTCCCTATCGCTATTACACCCAGTACGGCATTCGCCGCTACGGCTTCCACGGCACTTCTCACCGATTTGTCAGCAAGCGCTGCATCGAACTGCTGGGCGGCAAAGCGGAAGGCACGAAGATCGTCACCTGCCATCTGGGCAACGGTTCCTCCATTTCCGCCGTCAAAGACGGTAAATGTCTTGATACCACCATGGGCGTTACCCCGCTGGAAGGCATTCTCATGGGCACGCGCTGCGGTTCCATCGATCCGGCGATCGTTCCCATCATCATGAAGAAAGAAAACCTGTCTCCCTACGACGTTGACAGAATCATGAACAAGGAATCCGGCATGCTGGGCATCTCCGAAGATACCAGCGACAACCGCACCATCGAAATGAGAGCCAAGAACGGCGACAAGCGGGCGCAGCTGATCGAATCCATGTTCTGCCATCAGCTGACCAAATACATCGGCGGTTTTGCCGCAGCCATGGGCGGTCTAGACGCGGTGGTCTTTACCGGCGGCATCGGCGAGAACAACCCCCATTACAGAACCCGCGTGGCGGAAAAGCTGGCCTTCCTCGGCACGCAGATCGACGAGGCCCCCAACGCCCTTCGCGGCGAGGAAGTGGAAATCTCCGTTCCCGGTTCCAAGGTCCGTCTGTTCGTCATTCCCACCAATGAAGAGCTGATGATCGCGCAGGATACCAAAGAGATCGTTGACGCTCTTTGATCCTCATCGGTACGAAAAGAATAAAAAGATACTCCGGAAAACAGAAGCAACTGTCTTCCGGAGTTTTTTTTTGATTTGTCAGCGCCTGCCTGCGCCGCCTCCTCTTGAAAAGCCTCCGCCTCCGCTGTGACCGCCGGAGCCGAAGCCTCCCGATCTCCCGGCGCCGAAACCGCCGGAACGACCCCCGCCGGGGCGTCCGCCGAAGCCGCCGGAAAACCCGCCGCGTGAGGAGCCGCCGTAACGACCGCCGAAGGAGGATCCGATGCTGCCGAACAGATGGAAGAGCGCGGGAATCAGGATCCATCCGCCGAAATGTGAAGCGCTGGAATGGGACGCGCTGCCTTTATTCTTCAGGATCCCGCGCAGGATCAGAATCACGATGGCGATCAGGATCCACGTGCGCAGGCGAATGCCTCTGAGAAACCTCCAGACTGAATCGAGGAACGAAAACCCGTCGAAGAATCCTCCGGAGGGCTGCAGCGTCGTCTGCTGCGGTTTTGTCGTCGTCGCCGTTTCGGCTGCGGCTGTTGCAGGCACAGAGGCCGTTTCCTCCGTCCCTGTCAACACGGAGACGTTATAGATTTCCGAGACGAACTGTGCCAGCGCGTCAAAGATGGATCTTGCGCCGCCGTCATAATCACCCGCCGCAAAATAGGGCTCCAGGTATTGATCCAGCATCAACTTGATCGTTCCGGAGGACAGGAGATTTTCCAGTCCCTTCCCCTGCAGCGCATAGTAATCATCTTCATCCACAGAGAGCAGCACCAATACGCCGTTGTTCTGATCGGAACTGCCGATTTTCCATTTGTTGAACAGTTTTACGGCATAATCGGCAATATCTTCGTCGCCCGTGGTGGAAACACAGGCAACCACGATCTGCGCGCCGCAGGCGTCGTACAGCGTTTCATTGACGCGGATGATATGATCCTCCGTTGTGAGCGTCAGTACGTTCGGCTCATCGTACACGTAAAAATATCTGGAGGGAGAAGGAAGCTTGGCCACGGCGGCAACCGTCAGGCTGCCGGCCAGCATCAATACGCAGAACAGGAGGCAAACCGCACGTTTCATTGTCATTTTCATAGTACGTCAACTGCTTTCCGTTCAATCGAACTCAATCAGCCGGGCTTCATTCCGAAGAATCAGGGACATGGGAAAGCCGGACACGGCTTTATTGTATTTCTGCGCGAGGGAATTGTACGCGCTGTTGTTGGCAAGTCTTCTCATGGAAGAGTCGATTTCATAAAAATACTGTTTTGCGGAGATTTTCTGTTGCTCAGAGGCTGTCTGACTGTTGATCAGCAAATTATAGGACAGCGTCGCGGAACGGAACAGCGCGTCATAGGTCTCCCTGGCAATATACGGCGTGCCGACGGCTTTGTCAAATGCGTCCGCCAGGGCGGGGAAATCATCCGCTGTACACCCGCAGGCGTTGCAAACGGCAGACAGCATGGAAGCATACCGGCTCATCTTTTTCATATCGTCGTCCGCCTCGCCATACAGCGCAAAGTCGTTATAATAGGCTTTATACGCTTTTTTCTCAAGACTTTTGACCGATCGCAGACCGCCGAGAACAACAGAGAGACAGATGATGACGATCAGACAGATCAGGGCAAACGTTCTGTTGTTTTTCAGTTGCTTCATGCCAATCTTCCTTTCATGCCGGAATTCACTTCAACTCCAGCAGTTTATTCTTGAGTTCTTCCTCAATTCTGGCCAGCTCGCCTTCCGCCGCAAGACGTTTTTCTCTGCCTTCCGCATGAATGCGCTGTACGTCGTCGAGGGTATCGATCAGTTCTTTGTTGGTCTGCGTCAGGGTCTCGATGTCAATAATGCCGCGCTCGCTCTCCTGCGCGGTTTTCACCGTGCTCTGATGCAGCAGGGACGCGTTCTTTTTCAGAAGCTCGTTCGTCATATCGTTGACGGCGTGTTCCGCGCGAAGGGCTTCTTCAGAGTGTGCCAGCCCCAGAGCGATGATCATCTGGCTCTTCCACAGCGGGATGGTGTTGACGATGGTGGAGCGGATCTTCTCACTCATCAGCGAGTCGTTGCTCTGCACCAGACGGATCTGCGGTCCCATCTGCATGGCGACGGTTCTGCTCAGTTCAAGGTCATAGATCTTTCTTTCAAACTGGTCGCATTTCGCAGCAAAATCGTTGGCCTTCTGCGAATCCTCCGGAAGGCCGGATTCCTTCGCCTTTTCCAGCAGCGCGGGAAGCGTGGTCGCGCGCTCTTCCTCCAGCTTCGCCTTACCGGCGAGAATGTACATGGAGAGCTCTTTGAAATACAGGAGGTCCGCTTCATAGAGCTTGTCCAGCACCGCGATATCCTTCAGCAGAGTCACCTGATGCTCATCCAGCACGCCGACAATGTTGTCGATGCTCTTTTCCACCTTGTCATACTTCGCTTTGATGGTTTCGATTTTCCGCTTTGCGGATTTGAACAAACCAAACCCGCCCTTGCCGTCGATATCGTCATTGAAGGATTTCAGCTCGCCGGTCAGCCTGACCAGCATTTCTCCCGTGGCGCCAAGATCCTGCGTACGGACGGAATTCAGCGCGGAATCAGAGAAATCCGCCAGCTTCTGCTGGGTGCC
>CADAMO010000179.1 GCA_902788995.1 Oscillospiraceae bacterium | reverse complement strand
CCAATTGCCCCAGTTCTTCCGGTCCCTTGGCTACGACGCGGATATCCTCTACGACCGGGTCTTCAAAAACAATAAGCCCTTCTGGCGGGGGCTGGACGGCACCCTGATCGTGCTGGACGACCGCTGGCTGAACGCGCCCCAGCCGTGCCTGCGCACCGCGGACTGCGTAAAGCTCCCCTGCTGCCCCGTGTGCGGGGGCGAGGGCTGCCCCGCCTGCTTCGGCGCGGGGGTGGATATGAGCTACAACATGACCCGCCCGGACAAAGAGATCCGGCAGGGGGCCTACTACGGCAACCGCAGCGCGGAGGACCTGATCGACGAGCTGTTGCAGACGGACAAACCGGAATATTACGTCCTCATCACCACCGAAGAACCGCTGGTGGGCGACCACCTCTACGGGCAGCTGAAAGAGGCGGGCGAAAAACGCGGCGTCAACGTCAACTTTGTCAGCTTTGAGGAAAACCACGACCTGTGGTGCAAGGGCTATGTGGAAAGGCTGCGCAAGGGCGACGTGACCGAGGAGGAGATCGACCCCCGCGTGGAGGGCAACCCCGCCAGCACCGGCGACTGTTCCTCCCGCATCGAGATCAAAAAGGCCAACCGGGAGCTGGAAGAGCTGTTATTGGAGGCGGAAAGCCTCGCCGTCATGGCCTATCTTTCCGGCGGCTGGGACGTGAACGCCCGCCCCCGCCGGGACTACCCCGCCAAAAAACTGGAAAGCCTTTGGAACAAGATGGCGTTCATCCAGTTCCACGACTGCGTCACCGGCACCCACTGCGACGCCTCCTACGCCGAATTGGAACGCACCGTCCGGGAGGTGCGCCGGGGCGGCGAGCAGATCTATCACGACGCGGCGGGCGAGCTGCTGCGGGGCAGGGGCGTGACCGTGCCGGAGGGCTTCCGGGCAGCGGTGTATTTCAACCCCACGGCCCGGCAGGTCGCCTATCCCCGCCTGCTGCTGCGGGGACCGGTAGGGACCCGGTCCGCCCGCGTGTACGATGAAAAGGGCCATCCGCTGACCGCCTTCGATACGGAAGCCGTCGACGGCATGGCGGACGCCTTTGTGCGGGACACCGTCAGGGCCGACGTGCCGCCCTTCAGCTGCCGGGTGTTCCTGTGGAAGGGAGAAGAAGAGCGGAGAGGTAGCACGGCGCCTTGCGCCGTTGGAGAGCGGAGATTGCAGAGCTCCGGGGATGTTCTGCCGCGGCAGGGACGTGCGGCTGACACGACCGCCCCGCTGAAGGAGACGGTCATTGAAAACGAATTTTACCGCGTGGCCGCCGCCCACGGGCGGGTCAGCGAAATATACGACAAGGCGGCTGGCCGCAGGCTTGTCGCCGACGGCGGTCTGACCCTCACCGAGGACAACGGCAGCGTGTGGGGCCGGGACTGCCCGGAGGGCGAAAGCATCCGGCTGCAAGCCGACGAAACCGCCGCCGAAGCGGGCGAGGGCTTTTGCCGGCTGACGTTTTCAAGCCGGTTCAGCGACGCGGAACGGGAGATCGACCGCCTCGGCTGGCGCATGACGGTCACCCTGTACGAGGGGGAAAAGCTGGTCCGGTGCGCGACGGCGCTGGACTGGCAGGGAGAGCGCAGCCGGATCTACGCCTCCTTTACCCCGGCCTTTGCCCACGACGGCCATATCATCTGCGAGGTGCCCTTCGGACAGATCGCCCGGGGCAGCGCGGAGGAGGTCAACTGCCTGGGCTGGTGCGACGACTGGCCCTCCCTCGGCTTTGCCGGGATGACCGGGGAAGGCCTGAACCTGGCGCTGCTCAAGGGCGGTTTTCCGGGGACGAGCGTGAAAGACGGGGCCCTGCGGGTGGCGCTGCTGCGGGCGGTGCAGGACAAGAACGCCCTCTTTCATAACAGCTATCAGGGGGCCAACGTCCGCGGGAAACACACGGCGGCCTTTGCGCTGGCCTCCGGCGAGGGCGACTTCGCGGCCTGCGATTTCTCCGGTCAGGCGGCGGCGTTCAACACACAGGGGCACACGGAGTGCGTTGCCGCCTGCGAGGGCGCGCCGCTTCCGGATAGCCCCCTGCTGCCGTGGCTTGCTCACCTGCCGCAAAACCTGCGCCTGAGCGCGTTAAAGCGCGCCGAGGACGGCGACGGCGTCGTGATCCGGCTCTGGGAGAGCGCGGGCAGCCCCACCACCCTTTCCATGCCCGGGGGCGTGACGCTGCTGCGCTGCGACACGCTGGAACGCCCGCTGACGGAAGAGCCCGTCCCCTCCTACGCCTTCCGCCCCTTCGAGATCGCCGCCTTCCGGGTGAAGGGCGTATAAACGGCGCGGAGCAAGATCGGCGTTTGGCGAGCTGAACGCCCGGCCGATCCGTCTTTCAAATGACAATAATACAGGCCCCCGAACCATCCGTTCAGGGGGCCTCTCCTTTTCCATTCATTGCAAACGACGGCGGGAACCATCCATCGTAGCACGGCGCATTGCGGTCTCGCCTGCCGGCTCGGTCGGTGCTTCTGCCTGCGGCAGAGGTCTCCACCGGAGACCCGCACCGTCTGAGGTGTTCCTTACGTCGTTGCGTCAATTTCTTTGTCGAAACAGCGGGTTTGCTCTTTACCGGAACATTATCACTGCATCCGGCCGTCAGACGGCGCGGTGCGCCGTGCTACGGGAGGTTACCTTTTCGCAGGAAACGCAGCTGAGGCTGCGTGCTACACACATTCCGGCGAAGCGCCGCTCTCTATTTCCGCAGACGCTTTTCCGCGGCGATGCGCTCTTTGTCGAACCGGCGTTCGTCGTTCAGGGCCGCTTCCTTCGCCCGCTCGGCGGCAAGGCGTTCCGCGCGGCTTTCCGCCACCTCGTCGTGATCCGCCATGATCTCGTCCAGCTTTTGGTACCCTTCATACAGCCCCAGCGTGCGCTTGGCGGCAAGGTAGGGGGCCGCCACCTCGGTGTAGAGGTTCTGGGCCCTATTGGCCGCCTTCATGGCTTTGCGGCGGGCTTTTGCCTGTTCGCGGGTGCCGTCCGGCATATCATAGGCGTCCTCCGCCGTCCGGGGGTCGAAGGGGATCACGCCCTCCGGGTAGTGCTTCGCGGCGAGCTTTGCGCTTTTGAGCAGGGCGCGGGCGTTGCGGACCTCCTGCTTACGCCAGACCTTTTCCTCCTTCACGTGGGTCTGGGGCAGGGCGTGGGCCATTTCGATGATCTCTTCGGCGTTTTCAAAGAACCGGTCGGGGCCGCCGGAGACGATCTTTTCGCACAGGGCCACCTGCGCCCTGCCGAATGCCGTGTCGAACCGGGTCAGCTCCCGCATGACGAAATCGGCGATCTCCAGCTCCTCGTTGAACGCCCGCGCCTCGGCGATCCTTGTCTTGACGGCTTTGACCCGTTCGGCCCGCTCCGCCTTGTCGGCGGCGGGTTCCCGCCGGGCGGCGGCGACCTCTTTATGGTGGGGCACCACGGCCTTCTCTTTACCGTGGTACTCCCGGGCCTTGCGCACGGCGTCGCACCCTTCGATGTAGGTAGTCTCATCCCGGCTGCCCGCCAGCGCGTCCTCCACCACGGCGCGGATGCGGATCACCCGGATCATGGCCCGCTGGCCGTTCTCGCTGATATCGTAGGCGAACCAGGGCAGCACGTCCAGCGCCGCGCCAACGATGGAGATCACCAGCAGCGTATCCATCAGGGAATACAGCACGCAGTCGGGGTTTTTCGTCTGCTGCGACAGGGGCAGGCTCTCGTCGTAGTTTTTATACACGTCCAGCACGGAGTAGTCGGTGCCGTCGAAGCCCTTCTGCCGGTAGACCCAGGGGATGAACAGCCCCGTCGCCATGCTGATGGCCCCGCCGGCATAGGACTGGACGAAGCCGAAGGCCCCGTCGATGCGCTCGCCGATCAGGTACTGCTGGTTATCCCGCATATCCGCCTCGATGGCGGAGTCGATGACGTTGTAGGTGTCGATGAACCGGTCCAGCGTGTAGACGATGAACAGGCCGACCCCCGCCATGGGGCTTTTATAGAACAGGAAATAGCTGGCGACAAGGCCCACCTGGATGATATTCTTGAAGATCTTGATGTTCCGCTTGCCGAACCGCCGGATGAACCAGGGGGAGAACAGCATCCCCCAGAAGTTGGCGTTGTAGGAGACGGTGTTCAGCAGGCCGTAGGTGGTGCTTTTCATGATGTGGGCGCGGTAGACCAGCCAGTCCCAGATGTTGCCCTTGGCGTCCTCCAAAAAGTTGTTCCAGCTGTCGGCGCAGCGGATCCAGAAGATCTTGTTGCCCGCCACGGCCCGCACGGAGGTGACCAGCCCCACCTTGGCGATGCGGCTTTTGGGCAGCACCAGCCGCTCCTGGGTGCCGAAAAAGGCCAGCAGCACCAGCGGCATCAGCAGCGCCATGGGGGTATAGGCCCCCCGGAAATAGCGCAGGTTGTATTTGTCGCCGTTGTCGCACAGCACGTCCACCATAAAGGGATAATACACGTTGTTGACGGTGTAGCCCATGGAGTAGATGATGGAGGTGATGGCCATGATCTTGGTGCGCTCCTGGGTGTTGGGCGTGATCACGTGGATCATGTTGGTCACGCCCGTGGTGACCCAGCCCTGCACGTAGCTCTGCAGCTCTGACATGACGAACAGCACGGCGATCATCACGTACCGCGCGCCTTTATAGGAGCCGTCCCGGATGGCGTCGTAGGGCAGCCACAGGGAGAGGAGCGTCAGGCACATGGAGGGGATGGCCAGCTTGATGTATTTGCGGTATTTGCCCTCTTGCAGGCGAAAGTTGTCGATGATCCAGGCGTTCAGCGGCGTTAAGGCGTAGCCGATGAAGGTACACACGTAGCTCATCACCAGCAGCTCACGGTTGTTCATGTGCAGGGTCATGCCCGTGAACTGGTTGCCCACGCCGAAGCCGATGGTCCACTGGATGGACATATACAGCGCCATCCAGCCCACCGAGAGCATCACGACCTCTTTATAGGGGACGTACTCCCCGGGCCGGGGCTGCTTCCAGTAGTATTTTACCTCTTTGACGGTATCAAGCGCCCTGCTGATCAGCGGCATACCGCACCCCTCCGTTCGATTGATGAAACCATCATACCATATGCGGAAGGAATATGCAACGGTTTTTCCCGGAGGGAAAAAGGATTTGCCGCGCTGCCGCCCGACAAATCCGGCTAAATATTGCTGCGCAATGCGAAATTCGCCTTCGGCGAGCGAAATAGCGCTTTGCGCTGCTAAATTCGCCTTCGGCGAGCTGGATGATTGTTAAAGTCTCATCATATCATCAAAACGCGAAGCGTTTTCCGACGCTT
>CADAMO010000178.1 GCA_902788995.1 Oscillospiraceae bacterium | reverse complement strand
CAAACTAACGTTTTTCCCTTATCGGAAACAGGCTTCTTCTCACACCTAACACCTATCACCTCACACCTGCGACGCTCCGCGTCGCCCCGACAAATCCCCTTTTTTCAGCCACACACCCGGAACGTCTCCCCGTCCGGCGCGATTGTCAGACGGAGCTCCCGGTCGGCGAAGGGCAGGCGGATCACGTTCTTTTCGCCGCAAAACGGCGCGATCAGCCGCCGCAGCGCGGGGGAGGAAAAATCCTCCGTCACGATCCACGTCCCCCGGCCGTCCCTGATCTGCGTCAGCTCTCCTTTTGTGAGCAGGCGGAACCGCTCCGGCAGAAAGCGGGGCGGCGTCACGACGGTGAGGCCGTTTTCCTTCACCAGCGCCCCCACGTCTGCCAGCGTTTCGTCGCTGATCTGCACGCCGCAGAGGAACGCCAGCTTCAGCGATTGCAGCGCGGGGCGACGAACCCGGTCGTCGAAGACCGCCAGCGCGTTCATGGAGCAGAAGGAGCGGTGCCCCCGCAGCAGCGTATGGTCGATGCGGTTGAGGTTGAAGGAGGCCTTTCCGCTCTCGCCGAAGGTGACCGCGTCCACCGCCCTGATCCACTCCTTGCTGCGTTTATCCGGCCGCAGGCGGGGGTTGCCGAACAGGCCATGGTCCCAGAAAAAGTTCTGGCCCCACCAGGTATCGTCGTACCGGATAACGCCGATCTCCGGGCGGTAGTCGGCGGCCGTATAGGCTCTTTCTTTTCCTTTATATTCTTTCACAAACCGCACGTAGGCCTCTCCCCTGTCGGTCAGCTTTCCGTCCTTCACCAGCGCCGGGGCGGATTCCACGTAGGCAAGGTCCGCGCCCGCCAGATACGCGAACAGCAGATTGTGGTAAAGCTCCTCCGCGCTGTGACCGGGAAAGGACTGGCGGAACCAGAGGTCCACGCAGGTCCAGAGAGGCGTGCCGTATTGCAGCGCCGCCCCCGCCGCCACGGCGAACTGTAAATTGGTGCAGCTCTCCTTCATGGCTTTGAAGTTGGGGACCATGCCCGCCCGGGCGAAGGTGTGGTAGAGGATCGGGAAGACGTGCTCCCCGGCGAAGACGCAAACGCCCATCTCTTTGATCTCTTTCACGTAGCTTTGCAGCGCGGCGGAGAAGGCCTCCCCCTGGGCCACGGCGTCGCGGGTATGCAGAGGCGGAAAGACGTTGGCGCCGAAGCGCAGCTTGTCGCCCCACCACTGGGACAGGTTGCGGGTGCTGATCGCGTATTCGAACTCGTCATAGACCACCCCCAGCAGATTCCCCTTCGACGCCAGCGCCTCGATAAAGCGCGGATCGGGGCGCAGCCGGTGGCAGCCGTCCGCCCCGCGGCACCAGTCGTGCCCGCCGGGGGAAACGCAGACCGACGCCGCGTTCTGGAATTCAAAGTCGGCGATCAGTTCCGCGCCGTAAGAGGCGGCGATCTCCGCCAGCCGCGCCGCTTTCTCATACTCGTCGGCAAAGCCGAGGGGATCGGGAGAGGTATGGCAGAAGATAAAATCCGCCCCCTCCCGCAGGGGCAGCGTCAGCTCCGGCGACTGCGCCAGCATCTGCCGTTCAAACACGTTAAAGCCGATTTTCATGGAAAAACCTCCGTGACGGCGCGGTCAGACGCCGCGCAAAAGCGGGATTTGTCGGGGCGACGCGGAGCGTCGCAGGTGTGAGGTGATAGGTGTTAGGTGTGAGAAGAAGCCTAGGTGTTAGGTGTGAGAAGAAGCCTGTTTCCGATAAGGGAAAAACGTTAGTTTGAAAGATCTCAAACCTCAAACCTAACACCTCAAACCTGTCGCGCCATGAGCGCGACAAACCCCAATTTGTCTCAACCCCGTGATTATCCAAATCATACCAAGAAAACGCCCGCCGCCAAGGGGCTGCGGCAGGGCGCGTATCCGTCAATATGAACCGGCGCGAAGCGGGGATCAGTAATTCGCCTCATGGACCTCGAAATAGCTCTGGGGATGGGCGCAGACGGGGCAGACCTCCGGCGCGGCGGTGCCAACCACGATGTGGCCGCAGTTGCGGCATTCCCACACCTTGACCTCGCTTTTGGCGAAGACCTGTGCGGTTTCCACGTTGTGAAGCAGGGCGCGATAGCGCTCCTCATGGGCCTTTTCAATGGCCGCCACGCCGCGGAATTTCGCCGCCAGCTCCGGAAAGCCCTCTTCCTCGGCAGTTCTGGCAAAACCCTCGTACATGTCGGTCCATTCAAAGTTTTCGCCGTCGGCGGCGGCCGCCAGATTTTCGGCGGTATCGCCGATGCCGTTGAGCTCCTTGAACCAGAGCTTGGCGTGCTCTTTCTCGTTGTCGGCGGTTTTCAGGAACAGCGCTGCGATCTGCTCATAGCCTTCCTTTTTCGCCTTGGAGGCGAAATACGTGTATTTGTTGCGGGCCTGGGATTCCCCCGCGAAGGCGGCCTCCAGGTTCTTTTCTGTTTGTGTGCCAGCGTATTTGTTTGCCATGGTGCGTTCCTCCAACATCATACCTTTATGATTTACCTTATTTTATTATTTCTTTATTATCTCTTATATTATTGTGTCAGATTTTTTGACAGGGGTTGTCGGTTTTTCCGACAGGGGTTGTCGGCTTTTTTGACACACATTGTACGTTTTTGTCTCATGGACGGGACGTTTTTGTCTCATGGACGGGACGTTTTTGTCTCATGGACGGGACGTTTTTGCCAACGTTATGCAAGGGTGTTGATCATGGTGATAAGGTCGGTATAGATCTCGCGGATGCCGTTGTTGTAGATCAGGCCGCCCTGCAGGTACATGTGGTCGCCCTCCACGGTGGGCAGCACGTTCCAGATACCGGGCTGAATGTTCTCCCGGTCCAGATCCTGCTGGGGCGCGTTGAAGGGGGCCCGGGCGGAATACGTGTTCACCAGTCCGTCGTTGGGCTGCCACTTCTCGTCCAGCACGTAGCCGCCCGCGGTGACGCCGGTGTACCTGCCGATGCGCTCGCTGGCGCTGACGAACAGGGGCTCCATGCCCTTCTTCGGCGCCCAGGTGCCGTCCTCCTGCTGTTCGGTATAGCAGCAGGGGATGGAGAAGTAATAGACGTTGGACAGCGTCTCGATGCCCTCCAGTATTTTCAGGGCGTTGTCGATGTGCATATCGTAGGCGGCGCTGTCCTCGGGGATGCGGCCGTCCTGCGTGGTGGTGGAGGCCACGTTCAGCGTGTCGGTGGTGACGTAAGCCCGCGGATCGGCGTGCTCCTCCACCGTGGGCTGCACCTCGTAGGCGCTGGTGCCGTTCATGGGAGCGGACAGGGCGGTGACGGAGTAGACCCAGTCCCCCTTGCCCCCGGCAAAGAAGCCGGAAAGCTCCTCTTCGGGCGTCGCGGCCCGCTCGGCTTCGCTGCCGTTGGCCATCAGCTCCAGGAACGTCAGCACCGTGGCCCCGCCGAAGGAGTGGCCCAGCAGGTTGATCTTGTGCTCCGCGTCGAAGGCGTCGATCAGCGGGATGCGGGAATAATCGGCCCCGTAGCGCGGATGGTGGCAGCGCTCGCTGTGCTCTTTGCCGTAGTCCACCCTCGTGCCGGTCAGCTGGGCGTAGAGCTCGCAGGCCCGGTCCCAGGCGCTGTCGGCCCCGGCCACGGTGGCCGCCACGGCCTTCACGCCACGGGCGTTCAGGTATTTCATCAGGTCGCCCCCGAACATGCCCCAGTAGGGCATCACGTAATAGGCCGGGCTGTACTCGCCCCAGCCGCTGAGCCCGTGGACGAACACGTAGGTGTATTCGGTGGTCCAGGTTTCTTTATCGAATTCCGTCTTCGGCACGTTCAGCCGCGGGAACAGGAACATGATGATCGTCAAAAAGAAAGCGATGATCTTTTGCATATCGATCCCTCCGCTAAAATAATTCAGTTTATTGTATCATCAGAATATGGACAAAATAATACGCAATTGTAAATTCATCGTAATGAAAAGCGGTTTGCGTATGGGGAAAGGAATCCGTCTCCATCTATTGACACCCGCGGGAATATTTTATACAATGGACGTATCAAACGATCGGAACGGAGTAAACGTATGAGAAAACGGATCGACCTCAATTTCAACTGGAAATACTGCCCCTCCTTCACGGAGGACATGGTAAGGCCCGGCTATGACGACGGGGCCTTCGAGGCGGTGGATATCCCCCACGCCAACAAGGAGCTGCCCTACCACTATTTCGACGAGCGGGATTACCAGTTCGTCAGCTGCTACCGCAAATACTTCCGGCTGCCCGCCGAGGCTTTTGAGAACGGCCGCCGCACCTTCCTCAATTTTGAGGGCGCGGCCAACTACGCGCGGGTCTACCTCAACGGCAAGTTCTTAGGGGAGCACAAGGGCGGCTACACCCCCTTCGGGTTTGAGATCACCGGCCTTTGCAACAAGTCAAACAACCTGATCGCCGTGGAGCTGGATTCCACGGAGCGGAAGGAGATCCCGCCCTTCGGCAACATGGTGGACTACCTCTGCTACGGCGGCATCTACCGGGAGGTGCACCTCGATATCGTGGAGAGCGCCTTCATCGAGGACGTATTCGTCAAAACGCCGGACTGCCTGCTGCCGAAAAAGACCATTGAGGCGGACGTGACCTTCTCCGCCCCGGTCAAGGGCACGCTGAAGCTGGAATTCCTTGACGGGGACAAGACGCTGGCAACCAAAGAGACGCCCGTGGACGGCAAGGCGGTGCGCCTCCGCTGGAAGCAAAAGGACGTGCAGCTCTGGGATATCGATCACCCAAAGCTCTACACCCTGCGGGTCTCCTTCGGCGGCGATACGGTGGAAAAGCGCTTCGGCTTCCGTGAGGCGAGGTTCACCCGCACGGGCTTCCTGCTCAACGGCAGGCCCCTCAAACTGATCGGCCTCAACCGCCACCAGAGCTACCCCTACGTGGGCTACGCCATGCCGGCTTCCGCGCAGAAGGCGGACGCCGACCTGCTGAAATACGGCCTCGGCTGCAACATCGCCCGCACCGCCCACTATCCCGATTCCATCCATTTTCTGGACCGCTGCGACGAGATAGGGCTCTTGGTGTTCACCGAAATGCCCAGCTGGCAGTATCTGGGCGAGGGCGAATGGCGGGACAACTGCCTTGACAACATCCGCCGGATGATCCTGCGGGACCGCAGCCATCCCTGCGTGATTCTGTGGGGCGTGCGGGTCAACGAGGGCATGGACTGCGACGAGTTCTACACCGAGACCAACGCGCTGGCCCGGTCCCTCGACCCCAGCCGTCAGACCGGCGGCGTGCGGAATATGCCCCAGAGCCACCTGCTGGAGGACGTGTATACCTTCAACGATTTCAGCCACTCCGGCGGGGCCATCAAGCTGCTGCCCCCGGCGGTGGTGTGCGGCTTCAAAGCGCCGCTGCTGGTCACGGAGCACAACGGCCACATGTACCCCACCAAGAGCTTTGACCGGGAAGAGCTGCGGCGGGAGCACGCCCTGCGCCACCTGCGGGTGCAGAACAAGTCCTTCGGCAGCAAGCGGCACTCGGGCGCCATCGGCTGGTGCATGGCGGACTACAACACCCACAAGGATTTCGGCAGCGGCGACAAGATCTGCTACCACGGCGTGACGGATATGTTCCGGGTGCCAAAGCTGGCCGCGGCGGTCTACGCCAGCCAGCAGGACGATCATATCGTCATGGAGACCTCCTCCGCCATGGACGTGGGGGAATACCCCGGCGCCATCGTGGGGCAGACCTATATTTTCACCAACTGCGACTATGTAAAAATCTATAAAAACGGCGAATACAAAAGCACCGCCTACCCGGCGAAGGACAAATTCCCGCACCTGCCCCATCCGCCCATCCTGCCCCGGGATTTCATCGGCGACAGTCTGGAAAAGGACGAGGGGCTGGACCCCAAAACCGCCGCCGCGCTGAAGGACGCGCTGGTGACGGCGGGGGTGGACGGCTTCATCCTGCCGCCCAAATACTACGCGGAGGCCATCTACGCCCTGCTGCACGGCCGCATGAGCTTCGGGAAAATTTTCGGCATCGTGACCAAGTATTTCGCCAACTGGGGGCAGGAGCAGATCACCTACCGCTTTGACGGCTATAAGGACGGCAAGCTGGTGAAATCGGTCACCCGCACCGCCGTGAACAACGTGACGCTTTCGGCGAAAGCGGACTGCGATACGCTGGAGGAAGGGGCCACCTACGACGTGACCCGCGTGGAGCTGGTCGCCCTGGACCAGAACGGCAACCGGGTCCCCTTCGCCAACCACGTGATCAACGTTAAGGTGGACGGCCCCGCAAAGGTCATCGGCCCCGACAGCTTCGCCCTGATCGGCGGCGCAAGGGCCTTCTGGGTGCGCACCGTGGGCAAAAAGGGAGAGATCACGCTGACGATCTCCGGCGAGAACCTGCCGGAGCAGACGCTGACGCTCACCGCGAAATAACAGAAAAACGCCCGGCGGCGCGCTGCCGTCGGACGGATCGCATATTTTTATTCATTGTTGCCCATGTAAAAGCACACGGCGCATTCGGCGAAGCGGACGACGATAAGGTCGTCGAGGAAGTAATAGCGACCGCCGCCTCCCTCGCCCCAGCCGAGCCGGCCCCGCAATTCCTCCTCTTTTTGCAGGCGCAGCACCTGCGCCGGGGCGCCGACCTGCCCTTCGATCAGCCAGAGAAGGTCTTCCCGCAGTTTTTCCTCCTTGCCACCCAGCCACATGGCGAAGAGCTGCGACAGCGATTGGGGAACCGGCGTGAGCGCCGTCTCCTCCGGCGACAGGCGGAACGTCTGCGACAGCTCGTCGGCGATCCCGTCAGGCGGCGCGCAGATGGCGGATATCTCCGAACAGCCGATCCACGAGGAACAGGCGGAGGCCAGATGCGTCAATCCGTTGAGATAGGCCTCAACGGCAATCAGTTCGTCCATAGACAGATCCCCTTTCTGCGGTATGCTTCGATTGTAGCATATCGGGATCGGTTTGGCAAGCAAAAGAGAAGAATTGGGGTTTGTCGCGCCGTTGGCGCGACAGGTTTGAGGTGTTAGGTTTGAGGTTTGAGATCTTTCAAACTAACGTTTTTCCCTTATCGGAAACAGGC
>CADAMO010000177.1 GCA_902788995.1 Oscillospiraceae bacterium | reverse complement strand
CCCGTCCGCCGCCCAGCGCATCCATTCGATCTGCCGCTCGTTGGGCTGGGAGTGGTGGCTGTCCATAAAGATTAAGGATTCCACCACCTTTTCCGCGCCGTCGCTGTTTTTCTCGGCGATATTGACGATGTAGTTGCCCACGCCCATGGCGGGGTCGCCCTTTTTCATCAGGCAGTGGGGGCTGCTCATCATGATATCGCTGAGGAAGTTCAGGTCGCAGTTGGATTCGTCGTCATGGTTGCCGAATACCGGCGCCCAGGGCTTGCCGATACTCTCCATCAGGTCGGTGATCCGTTCCATGGAGAAGATGGTGGAGTTGTCGTCGCCGCAGACGATATCGCCGGACAGGACGATCAGGTCCGGGTTGGCGTCCATTACCACCCGCTTGATGATCATTTCACCGTCCAGCGAATACAGCGCCCGGTAGCCGTAGTCGGAAAAGTGGATATCCGCCAGGTTGAGAATGACAAAATCCTTTCCCGGCTCTTTGTAGAGCGTCGCACAGTCCTCTATGGAGAATGCGTCGTCGGGAGACCATACGTCGGTGCTGGGCTCGCCGGTGTGGTATTCCGCGATGATGGCGTCTTTGTTTTTCAGGGCGTCCAGCGCTTTTTGCAGGTTTGTCTTCTGCTGATAGTTGTCGTTGGTGGCGGTCACGCGAAATTGCAGTACGATGGTGAACATGGATAACAGCAAAGCAATGATCCTTTCCATTCTTTTCTTCTCCTTATTGTTTTATCAAAATCTCCCGGTTGCCCGTCACGTTGTCAAAGGAGAGCAGCGCCGTGGAGGAAGGCTCGTCGTAAATAAGGCCGCAGGGCGCGCCGTCGATCGTGGCGTCGGTGGGACGGAAGGGAAGCGAAAGCCTGATATTGGCCCGGAAATCACCCGCGCCGCGAACGGACAGCCGCAGCCCCTGTTCCGTCTCCTCCATCTTGTTGACGCGGACGGAGGTGCCGAGAATCTGCGGAGTTGTGCGGTCGATCAGGGACAGGTCGCAGAGCATGGTATTTTCGCCGGGGCGGACGATCTTTTCCGTCAGCACGTCGAAGGCGGGGGTGAACATGTCGATGAAACTGCCCTTCAGCGACAGCGGTTCGTCGGAAACGCTCTCGTCCATGACGGCGGCGATTTTATACGGCGCCCGGTCGATGGACAGGAAATTGCGGTATTCCAACGGCTTTCCGGCGAAGTCGGTGACCTCGGTGAAAAAGGCGCGGAAGCCGTCGGCGTTCTCTTTGTTGAAGCTGAAGTTACAGGGGTTGGTCTGCCACACGGCGGCAACGCCCTTGCCGCAGCGGCAATAGCCCTTTTCCGGCGCGTCGATCCCCAGCATGGCGTAGAGATGTTCCGCCGGGGTGGCGTATTTGCCCGTCCACCAGCTCTTCACGCCGTGGTAGGGGTCGAAGCCGCCCCCAATGTAGATCAGCGTGCCGCCCTGTTTGACCCACTCCGCCAGCGTGGCGTTGACGTCGGGGGAGTCGGGCTTCATGTATTCGTAGCTGACCACCAGCACGTCGTAGTCGTCCAGATACCCCGCGTAGCGCCGCGTGTTGTCGGCCAGCACCGGGCGCACCGGCACGCCGTACTTCAGCAACGGCAGCGCCAGGGAATAGAACGCGGGGAACGCGGAGGATTCCATGAACCTGAGCATGGTCTCCCGGGCCGCTTCTCCCTCCCGGAAAAGCGTTTGCCGGAAGGAGTCCAGCAGCGCGTCGGAGTCGATCAGCACGGTGCCGGTAATCTCCTCGGCGGCGGTGGAAAATTCGGAATCGGGGTAGGCCCGTTGACAGAGCTGGCTGTCGCCGGTGAGGATGCCCACGCGTGTGCAGGCCTGTTCGCTGCCGCTCTCCAGCGTGCCGAGGGTCTGGAACGTGTTGTTGAGGATGGTGGCGTAGTCCGCCGGGATGGGTTCGCCCGCCGGGTCGTTGCGGGGGTATTTTTCTGTGAATACCCGGGTGGGCCAGGGGCAGATCTCGTAAGTGTTCACCTTCGGGTGCAGAAGAGAGGCCGCCACGGTGCAGAGGTAGTTTTTACGGTAGTCGTTCCAGTCAAAGCCCGGGTTGTCCTCGATGGGGTCGTGGAGGAACCACATCTGCCTGCCGGTGCCCTTGACCAGCTCCTGCATCACGCCGTATTCCAGATAGGCGGTCTCGAAGGTCCGCTCTTTATATGCGCCGTTGAACCAGTTCTTTTCCCGGGAGGTGCCGGTCCACACCTGGGCGATGCAGCCGTCCACCGCAGGGATGTCCGCCAGCCTCCCTTCGGGGCTGACGATCTTCCACTGAGTATAGTTGATGAGGCTGTGGGTGGGCACGTAGAACCGCAGCTTCCGACCGTATTTCACGAAGGCGTATTCCTTCAATGAGGAGGCCAGCCGGTCGATGGTCCGGGTGAAGAGATAGGCTTTCAGCTTTGCGCATTTATAGCGGGCGTCCACGCTCTCGTGGGGCGGCTGCCAGGGGGCGCGGTAATAGAGCTCGTATTCCCGTTTGAATGCCTCGGAGTAGCCTGCCCGGTCCCAGAACTCCGGCTCCTCCACGTGGATGGCCTCCACGCCGAGGTCGACGATGATTTTTAGCTTTTCCGTGATATAATCGCAGAAGGAGACCGTCGGTACCATGTAGGGGATCTTGGGGCTGTGGAGGATCTGGTTGCCGAACCGGTCCGTCTGGGCCTCGTCCCAGTGTTTCCTGCCGTCAAATTCTCCCTCCAGATAGTCCAGGTAATGTCCCCAAGAGATACCCGTCATAAAATGGATCACGTAACCGAGATCCCGGTATGCCTTGATTCGCTGTTCCGTGTTTTCGTCCAGACGGTAGACCATGACGAAATCACACTGGTTGTCGATGCTGTCCACCGGGAACGCGCCGTTCTGGTAGCCCGTGCGTTCCTCCGTTCTGCTTCTGATAAACATAGCCCTTTTCTCCGCCTTTTATTAGGTTGATAATACATTGCCCGCCGGAAAAAAAGATGCTCCGGCGTTTCAATTCATTGTAATTTTTTTCCCTTCTTTTGTCAATGAAAATGGATCGATTTCTGATTTATGTTTAAATGCACAAAAATAAATATTTTAGTTTGGTAAAATATTCATTGAAAAGGGTTCCGCTTTTTGCTATGATTAACAGAAAGAGGAGTGATAGTATGGAACAGTTCGTCATCGATCAGATCCGTGAAGGATTGAAGTATATCCCCGCCAATCTGCTGAAATCCTGTTTTGTGAGAAAGAGCAGCCCTGAGACGCGGGCCATGCGGGAGCGCGGTTTTATCCGGGGCGTTTGTCATCCGACGGAGAATTTCAGTTTGCTGAAAGACGCCGCCATTGAGTGGATCCGCATTGATATCAACTATCCCTTTGACCGGGACGGGAATCTCAGCCCGTATTACCTCGGATTCAAGGACCGCTGCCGGCAATATGCCGAGCGTGGGATCAAAGTGATGGCCGTCACTCCTTATCCGAAGGATTATATTGAGAACGGCGTGGACGTTCGCACGCCCGATGGAGAAGAGCGCCTGCGGGAGATTGCACGGTTTCTGGTGAAGGACCTTGGCGACCTCGTTGCAGGGTATCAGGTGACCAACGAGATGGGTCTGCCTCATTTTACGCTTCCCCTGACAATGGAAGAAGCCGTCCGTTTTATTGCCGTTCAGTTGGAGGCCATGTATCCGATCAAGGGCGATAAGCTTGTCGGCTATAATTCCGGAGGACCCGGCGCGGACCTGCACCCGAAGCTGAAGGATTATTATCAATACTGTGATTACGTAGGCGTGGATATCTATCTCGGCTGCTTTGACTACGCCCCCGGTGCCATGTGGATGTTCGACGCCATTATCCGCTATCTCTGGGCGCTGACGAAAAAACCGATCCTTTTGCAGGAGTTCGGCTATATCAGCGGCGGCGCGCCGAAATCGAAGCGGGAAAAAACGGCTGTTCTGAACCGATACGGCGCAAAGGATGAGACGGACGCGAAGAAAAACATCGAACGGTTCGTCGCGAACCTGCCGGAACACTTCCGTAAACACGTGGAATACGTCTGCGGAAAGGACCCCTCCCGGTATTATAACCTGCTGTTCCGCAGCGACCTGACCAATCACCTGTACTGCGAGCTGCCCGCGATCACGAAGATCCCCGGCTACGACCATACGCCGGAGGGACAGGCGAAGTTTTACAACGATATCCTGCAGCATCTTTACGATCTGCCCTACGTCTGCGGGACGATCATCTACTGCTGGAAGGACCCGGACAGCTGCCACGTCTGCGGGCAGAAGGACTGCCCCACGGAGACCCGCTGGGGACTGGTCGACGCTTCTGAACAGCCAAAGCCCTCGTTTTACGCAGTCCGAAAGATATTCGGGCGGATCAAATGGCTGGAAAGGACGGAACGGAAATGACGAACGCGCTGTTTGAAGGGGTCCTGAATGAATACGCACCAATGTATGACGCCGCGGTGATTACGGCGGAGGGAACCCGTTATTGGCGTCACCCCTGCGCCAATCACGCCAACAACGGTCATTCCACCACCAAGCTGTTTGTGGCCACGGCTATCGGGATTCTCTGCGACAGGGGAGCGTTGACGCCGGATACGACGATCGGTTCGCTGTTTTCCGACAAGGAGAAGGGAGACAGTTATGACGAGGGTTGGGACCGGGTGACGGTCCGCGACGCGCTGCGGCATAAAACGGGGATCGAAACGGTCCCTTACGGCGTGGACGACGACGATTCCGCGCCGCTGATCGGCGACGATTATCTCGGCTACGTGTTGTCTTTGAAGATCATGCACGATCCGGGAACCTTCTACCGGTATTCCGACGCAGCCTATTATCTGCTCTGCCGGGTGATCGCCAAGGTCTCGGGACAGACGGCGGACGTGTTTCTGAAAGAGAACGTATTTGAGCCGCTTTCGTTCCGTCAGTGGGCCATGGCCAAGTGTCCCCAGGGACACCCTATCGGAGGCGGCGGCTTTTTCGCCCGGGCGGACGACGTGGCCAAGCTGGGTTATGTCTATGCCTGCAACGGCGAATTTGATAAAAAGAAAATTATTTCGAAAGAATGGATCGACGCGGCCATGGCGCAGGATTTTGCCTGTACCCGTTTCCACGATACGGATATTTACCTCAAAACCGGGGCCAGAGGGCAGTGTGTGGCTTTCTCCCGGGAACGGCCTTCCGCCGCCGCTTGGCACGGCTGCGCCGCCCCGGACGACGAGGGAAAGCGCAACGACCGTCTGCTGCTTTCTTATCAGCGTTTCCTTGACGAGACGTTCGGAAAACGCTGAAATCTTTTTTCGCTTTAAGTATGCTTTAGTTTGCCGGCCTATACTGCGATCAAACGAAAGGAAAGAAGTGATCGTTATGAAAATTCTGCTGGCGGATCAGCACCGGGATATGCTGCTGATGTACCGGGCGTTGCTGGAGCAGCGCGGGGATGAGATCGTCACCGCCTTTGACGGAACGCACGGCGAGCTTGTTAGCAAGATTATCAATGCGGATATTCCCCGCGTTCAATCGTCTCAGCTGTTGAAAATGGCCAGGGATCGCCGCATTGGCACGGTGAAAATGGTCAACGCGCCCGGCGTATCCGGTACGACGGACAATACGGAGCAGCACGTGATTCTGTTCCCTTTTTTCCCGGAAGAGCTTTTTGCCAAAATAGAAGAGGCCTGTCCGTCGGGCAAGGCTTGCGGCGGTGTGGATGATGAATAAAGTCAAACGAAAATTTATCGGTTTTTCGATGGCCGCCATCTTCGTTCTGCTGACGGTGCTGCTGGGGATTATCAACGTGATCGATTTTACCCTTGCCACACAGGACGCGGACCGGCTGACGCAGATCATTGCGGAAGGCCGCGGGCTCTTCGTTGACAACCGATTCGATTCCGACAGAATCAAGCCGGACGGCATGAGAGGGCCAATGGGACCCACGTCGCCGGAAATGCCCGATTCGCTGCGCTACTTTACCTTTGCTTTCGGTTCGGACGGCAGCGTTCAGACCGTGTCGTTTCATCTGACCGCGATGACGGAAGAGGATGCGCGGCAATGGGCGGCGTCTTTACGACAGGAAAACACCGGATGGACAAGGCTCAGCTACCGTTACCGCACCTATGAAAGAGACGGCGCGACTTACGTGACGGTCATCGACCAGGGACGTGAGCTGATCAGCGCATATCGGATTCTGATCATTTCCGCCGTCGGTGAAGCGGTTTTTCTGCTCATCAGTTTCGGCGTGCTGATCGTGCTCAGCGGCAAGCTGCTGGACCCCATTGAAAAGGCGGATCGCCGACAGAAGCAGTTTATCGCGGAGGTGGAACATAATTTCAAAGTTCCGCTGACCGTGCTGAACGCCGGTACCGAACTGCTTGAACGGCAGCACGGCGCGACGGAAGTCTCCCGTTCCATGCGCGGCCAGCTGCGCAAACTGAACGCTTTAGTCGGCGACCTCGGACGGCTTACGTTGCTTGACGAAGGAAAAACCGACAGGACCGCCGCCAACCTTTCTTCTCTTGTACAAAGCGCGTACGATCAATATAAAGAACGGCTTTCCGTGCTTACGTATCAGCTGGAAATCTCTTCCGGCATTACTTACGAAGCTGACGCAGCTGCCTTTACCGCTGCGCTGCACGAACTGTTCGAGAATCAGGTCAAATTCGGTCGATCCTGCGCCTCCTGCCGTCTGTTTACGGAAGGGAACCGTATTCTGTTGATTTTTGCAAATGACGCGGCGCTGCCTTCGGGACAATACGATCAGGTCTTTGACCGCTTTACAAGGCTTTCAAACGCGGAAGGGATCGATGGCGCCGGTCTCGGCCTCGCTCGGGTACGGGAAGTCGTGAAGGCCCACAACGGCCGGATCGAGGCGTCTGTCAAAGACGGTATCTTCACCGTCCGCATCAGCCTGTAAGGAAGGTGACGACATGACAGCCACTGTTGAAAACCCTGTCGTCGTCATGAAGCGCTATGAGATGAAATACATCCTGAGCGCCTCGCAGACCGCCTTTTTGCGGGAACGACTGAAAGGACACATGGAGGTCGATCAATTCGGGCTCACCTCCATTGCTTCCCTCTATTACGATACGCCCGACTACCGGCTGATCCGTAAATCCATTGAAAAGCCGGCATTCAAGGAAAAGATCCGCCTGCGTTCTTACGGGCTGGCGACGGAATCCTCGCCCGTGTTTCTGGAATTAAAACGCAAGGCTTACGGCGTCGTCTATAAACGGCGCGTTCAGTCGCAGATTCCGCTGGTCAAACGCTTTTTTGAAGGCGGCGGCGACATCTGCGCCGGAGGTCAGATCAATAAAGAACTGGTCTACTTCCGTGATTATTATGAAACGCTTGTGCCCTCCTGTCTCATTATCTACGACAGAACGGCTTATTTTGAACCGGACGGCGACCTGCGTCTCACCATCGACGACGCGCCCCGCTACCGATCTACCGACCTTACGCTGACAAAATCCATGGAAGGCCATCTGCTGCTGCCGGAGGGATCCTCCATTCTGGAAATCAAAGTTCAGCAGGCGATGCCGCTTTGGCTGACAGATATTCTGTCGGAAGGAAAAATGTATAAGGGCAGCTTTTCTAAATACGGGGCCGCTTATCAGCGGCAGTTAGCCGCCTGTCGGCGGTAACAATCGGGATTGTCCCGGAAAGGGTAAGAGATATTATGTTTGATTCCATCTATTCCGCTTCCGTCACCGCGACGGAGTTCTTTATCATGGCAGGCGCCAGCCTTGTCTCCGGTTTGCTGTTCGCGTGGATCATGTCCTTCCGCGTGCGTTCCACTAAGCGGTTCTTTGCCGTAGTTTCCATCATGCCCTTCGTGGTGGCGTCCGTCATCACCTTCGTCAACGGCAACATCGGCGCCGGGGTCGCCATCGGCGGCGCGTTTGCGCTGATCCGCTTCCGCTCGGCTCAGGGCAGCGCGGACGAACTGGCTTCCATTCTGATCTCCATGGGGTCCGGTATTGCCTTCGGCATGGGTTATATCGGCTACGGGGTGATCATACTGCTGGCGCTGGGCGTGCTCTATTTCCTGATCTCCTTCCTCAACATCTTTGAACACAGGAGCCTTTCAGAAGAAAAACTGCTGAATATCACGATTCCGGAATCCCTTGATTACGCAGGCGTGTTTGACGATACCTTCGCCCATTATCTGAAAAGCTGGGAAAGCGTAGGCGTTAAAACGACGGGAATGGGTTCCATGTTCCGATTATCCTTTAAGGTGCAGATGAAAGACCCCAAAGAGGAGAAAGAACTGATCGACGAGCTGCGCACCCGGAACGGCAATCTGGAGATCGCCATGCTGCCTTTTACGCAGCCGCAGGCGCAGTTATAACAACAACGGATATCAACGTGGAACGGCGGTGGATCATCGCCGTTCTTGCGGCGTTTGTAAGAAAACGGCAGGAAACCGCGGTAAGGGTGGGCTTTAGCCGTTTATGATAAATATCATTTTCGGAGGTTCTTATGAAATTCGGTTTTTGTATCGGCGGCGACGCCAACAAGATCAGTCTGGCGGAGAAGGCCGGAGCGGACTATGTGGAGACCGCGTTTGATATGCTGGCGCGGGACGACGGCACGGGATATGACGCCTTTGCGGCGGAGTTGAAAAAGTGTTCCATTCCCTGTGAGAGCGCCAACTGCTTTATTCCCGGTTCCCTGAAGGTGAC
>CADAMO010000176.1 GCA_902788995.1 Oscillospiraceae bacterium | reverse complement strand
GTTTGCCTTTACAAGTAAATTAAAAATACAGTATTGCTTTTTGATAAAAAATAAGATATAATATTATTTCAAATTAAGATAAGGAGCGCAAAGCAAGTTGGCTCAGACGACTAAGAAAAAAACGCAGACGAAAACGTCTGCTTCCAAAAAAAATACGAAAGGCAAGTCGAAGAAAAAGAGCAGTCAGATGACGCTCTCCGACGTGATCTTCCGGCAGGAGTTCAAGGCGACGGTGATCTTCGTGTTCGGCCTTCTGCTGGCGGTGGTGATGCTGTTCGCCGGGGGAGACGGCTCCTTCTGGAACAAGATCCATCTATTCTATTTCGCCGTGACGGGCCTGTGCGGCTATTACATCCCGCTGGCGGTGCTGTTCTTTGGCGTCGTCAACGTGATGAACCGGCAGAACAATACCTACTATTTCAAGGCGGCGGAGCTCTTCGTCCTGCTGCTGATCGTCTGCGGGCTGGTGCATATCAACACGGTGGCGGACGAGGCGGTGACCTATGGGGACGCCATCAAAAACGTTTACAATGCCGTAATGGATCAGAAGAGCAGCGCCGTTTCCAACGGAGGCGTGTTCGGAGCGGTCTGCGGCGGCGCGCTGTTCGCCATCTCAAAATCAAAGATCGTGGCGGATATCATCAGCGTGATCCTTTTGATCGCCGATCTGATGCTGTTGTTCGGCATCACGCTCTTCCGCCTGTTCTCGGAGGTGGAAAAGCCTGCGAAGAAGGTTTCCGCCGCCACAGGCGAAGCCATTGAAAAACGCCGCACCGAATATGAGCGCATCAAAGAGGAACGCCGCCAGCGGAAAAATCCCGACGTGGATCCTGCCGCTATCGTCGGCGATTTTTATCAGAACAACCCGGAGGCAGCGGGGGACGCTCCCGCCGTAAAGACGAAAGGCCGGAAATCCGCTGTGAAGCAGCCTGCCCCCGCCGAGCAAATTGAACCGCAGGAGGACTTGTTCAGCGCCTTTGAGCATCTCGGCGAGTTCCCGATCCGTACCCGGGAGGATCATACGGCGTCCCGTCCCACGGCGGAGATCCCTGTCCGCAAGCCGTCGGACGAGCCTTCTCTGATCAGTATCTTTCCGCAGGAGCCTGCGCCCGCCGAGGAGGAGCAGAAGGAGAAGCTGCCGCCCCTGACGAAGAAAGAGGCCAGCGAGCTCAACGAAATGCTGGATAACGCGGTGGCGGAAACGGCCCCGGTGGTCTATCAGATGCCCCCGCTGGACTGCCTCAGCCGGCCCGTCCTCAATCAGAAGGGCTACAATGAGGCCGAGCTGAAAGCCAACGGGGAAAAGCTGATCGCCGCCCTGAACAGCTTCAACGTCAGCGCCACCATCGTGGGCGTGGTGCCCGGGCCTACCGTGACCCGGTATGAGCTTTCCCCCGCCCCCGGCGTCAAGATCAGCAAATTCGTCGGTCTGTCCGACGATCTGGCGCTGCACATGGCCGCTCCCGCCGGTCTGCGGATCGAAGCGCCCATCCCCAACAAGGCCGCCATCGGCATTGAGATCCCTAATAAAAACAAGACCTCTGTCACCTTCCGTGAGATCATCGACGTGCCGGAGTTCCGCGAGGCGAAAAGCAAGCTGAACGTGGCGCTGGGCAAGGATATCGCCGGCAACGTGATCTTCTGCGATATCGCCAGCATGCCCCATCTGCTGGTGGCCGGCACCACCGGCTCCGGTAAATCCATCTGCCTGCACACCATGATCGCCAGCATCCTGTATAAAGCCACCCCGGATGAGGTGAAGCTGCTGCTGATCGACCCCAAGACCGTTGAATTCAGCCGGTATAACGGTATCCCCCATCTGCTGGTGCCCGTGGTGTCCGACCCCCGTAAGGCCTCCGGCGCCCTGGGCTGGGCCGTGACGGAAATGCTGTCCCGCTATAAGACGCTGAATGAAAACGGCGCGCGGGATATCGGCTCCTACAACAGCCTCTGCGAGGGCAGGGAGGATCTGAAAAAGATGCCCCAGATCGTCATCATCATGGACGAGCTGGCGGACCTCATGACCGTGGCCCCCGCCGAGGTGGAGGATTCCATTCAGCGGATCGCGCAGATGGGACGCGCCGCCGGTATGCATCTGGTGGTCGCCACCCAGCGTCCCTCCGTGGACGTCATCACCGGCGTGATCAAGGCGAATATCCCCAGCCGGATCGCCCTGACCGTGAAGTCGCAGATCGACTCCCGTACCATGATCGATCAGGCCGGTGCGGAAAAGCTGATGGGCAAGGGCGATATGCTCTACTTCCCGGTCAGCGTGCCGAAGCCCATCCGTGTGCAGGGCGCGTTTATTTCCCCCACGGAATGCGACAACGTGATCAACTTTATCAAGGCCAACGGCGCCGCGCAGTATGATGATAACGTCCAGCAGGAGATCGAGCGTCAGGCGGTGGCCGATAAGAAGAAGGGAGCTTCCGACGCGGATTCCTCCGGCGGCGTGGATTCCGGCGACGACCTGCTGATGCGCGCCATCGAGCTGTTCGTCAATACGCCGGAAAAGGCTTCCATCTCCGCGCTGCAGCGCCATCTCAGCCTCGGCTTTGCAAAGGCGGGCCGTCTGATGGATACGCTGGAGGAGAAGGGTATCGTCGGCCCCCACGAGGGCAGCAAGCCCCGCAAGGTGTTGGTGACCAAGGCTCAGTGGTATGAAATGAACGCCATGTCGAACGCGCCGGGCGGCGAAGAGGCCCCGTCCGATCCGCCCTTTGACGTGATTACCGAAGATTCCGACGACTGATATGTTTTTACCCGTTTCAAAACAAGATATGGAGGAGCGCGGCTGGGCGGACGTGGATTTCGTTTACGTCTGCGGCGACGCCTACGTGGATCACCCGGCCTTCGGCGCGGCCATCATCACCCGCGTGCTGGAAAACGCCGGCTACCGTGTGGCGTTCCTCAGCCAGCCGGACTGGCATTCCGTCAAGGATTTTACCCGGTTCGGCAGGCCTTTGCTGGGGTTCTTCGTCTCCTCCGGCAATATCGATTCCATGGTGGCCCACTACACCGCCGCCAAGCGCCGCCGCAGCGAGGATCTGTATTCTCCCGGCGGGAAAAGCGGTCGCCGCCCCGACAGGGCCGTGGAGGTCTACTGCCGCCTGATCCGGCAGGCCTACGGGGATATCCCCATCATTATCGGCGGGCTGGAGGCGTCACTGCGCCGCTTTGCTCACTATGACTACTGGGACGACGCCGTTCGTCCCTCCATTTTGATCTCTTCCGGCGCGGATCTGCTCTCCTTCGGCATGGGGGAAAAGCAGACCGTCGCAATCGCCGACCGGCTGAAAAAGGGGGAGAAGCCCTCCGACATGCGGGATCTCAAGGGCGTTTGCTACGTGTGTGAGCCCGCTGAAACGCCCTACGGCGGCGTGGAGTGCCCCTCTTTTGAGAACGTTTCGACCAATAAAAAGGAATACGCCGTGGCGGCGCGGCTGCAGCAGGACGAGCAGGATTTCTTCCGCGGAAGGCTCCTCAAACAGAAGCACGGCAAAAAAATGGTGGTGCAGAACGTTCCCATGGACCCGCTGACCACAGCCGAGCTGGACCGGGTCTATGAACTGCCCTACATGCGGGCGTATCACCCCTCCTATGAAAAGCAGGGCGGCGTGCCCGCCATCAAAGAGGTGCAGTTTTCCATTACCCACAACCGGGGGTGCTTCGGGGCCTGCAATTTCTGTTCCATCGCCTTTCATCAGGGCCGTTTTGTGACGGTGAGAAGCAAGGCGTCTATCCTGAAAGAGGCAAAGCTCCTGACGCAGCAGCCGGATTTCAAGGGCTATATCCACGATATCGGCGGACCCACCGCCAATTTTCGTTTTCCCTCCTGTGAAAAACAGACGGCCCAGGGCCTGTGCAAAGGCAGGAAATGCCTTGCGCCGGAGCCCTGCAAGAACCTGGTGGCGGACCACACCGAATACCTCGATATCCTTCGCAGCCTGCGGCAGGTGCCCGGCGTCAAAAAAGTGTTCATCCGCTCCGGTATCCGGTTCGACTATATGCTGCTGGACCGTTCCGACGAGTTCTTCCGGGAGCTGGTGCGGTATCATATCAGCGGTCAGCTGAAGGTGGCCCCGGAGCACTGTTCCGCCGCCGTGCTGGATAAGATGGGAAAGCCCCACATCGAGGCCTATCTGCGGTTTTCAAAGAAGTATTTCGATCTGACGAAACAGATGGGGCGGGAGCAGTATATCGTGCCCTATCTCATGTCCTCTCACCCCGGGTCCACCCTGTCCGACGCGGTGGAGCTGGCTCTGTTCATCAAGAAGCAGAAGCTTCACCCGGAACAGGTGCAGGATTTTTACCCCACGCCGGGAACCATCTCCACTGCGATGTTTTACACCGGACTGGACCCCTACACGATGCAGCCGGTTTACGTGGCGAAGACGGCCAAAGAAAAGGCCATGCAGCGCGCGCTGATGCAGTATTATCTGCCGGAAAACCGCGACACGGTTGCCGAGGCGCTGCGGATCGCCCGCCGGACGGACCTGATCGGCCCCTCGCCGAACTGCCTGATCAATCTGCCGCGGCAGAACCAGCCCCGGACTAAATACCAACAACCGAAAGGGAAGAAATATGCGCATCACCCGAAGCGTTAAAAAATATATTCTGTCCGCCGCCATCGTGGTACTGATCGTGGCGGCCTGCCTGATCGTCTATGAGGCGGGACGTAAAAACAAAATGCTGCCGGAGGATTATCCTCTGAACGTCTTCAGCTTTGACGTTGGGCAGGGGGACTGCGAGCTGATCCTCTGTGAAGGCGTCAGCGTGCTGATCGACGGTGGCGAGGCGGAATACGGTCAGAAGGTGGAACGGTTCCTGAAGGAGTGCGGTGTGGAACAACTGGATTGCTACGTCCTGACGCATCCGCACACCGACCATATCGGCGTCGCCGCCCATATCATCAGCGCGTTTCCCGTGTCGCAGATCATGACCACGGCGTTTTCCGAGCTGAATATGCCCACCACCAAGGCGTATGAGGATATGCTGGCGGCGGCGGAAAAGTCCGGCGCGGAGCTGCTGAACGTGAAGGGCGGAGACGTGTACCGGTACGGAGCGCTGAAGCTGGAAATCCTGTCCCCTCTGGCGGAGACGGACGATTACAACGATATGTCCGTCACCGTCCGGGCGGTGTATAAAAGCACGACCTGTCTGTTGATGGGGGACGCCTCCTCCAACGTGGAGGCGCAGCTCCTGAATCAGGGCGGTTCGCTGAAGGCGGACCTGCTGAAGGTGGGGCATCATGGCAGCAGCGATGCCACCTCCGAAGCGTTCCTGCAGGCGGTCTCGCCCGACTACGCCGTGATCTCCTGCGGAGCGGGCAACGCCTTCGGCCATCCCCACGTGCAGACGCTGAACCTGCTGAATCAGTACGGCGTGGAGGTGTATCGCACAGATCTGAACGGAACGGTGCTGTTCTACGGCAGCGGCGGCAAACTGAAGGTGAGGGCTGCCGCATGACGTTTTATGTGGATCGTTTTGAAGGTATTCTTGCCGTGGTGCAGCGGGAGGACGGCGTGCCGGGCTTTATTTTCCGCAAAGAGCTCCCAG
>CADAMO010000175.1 GCA_902788995.1 Oscillospiraceae bacterium | reverse complement strand
ATTACAATTTACAATTATCGTCTTTTGTGTAAAAAAAGATTTATGCAAATTGCAAAAAACGGATTGATTTTATTGCCAAAAGCGTATATAATCAAATTATTAAATCATTCATGATTTATTCACAACTGCGAAATCCCAATCTCAATCATTATTACGGAGGAATTGGTATGGACAAAAACATTCGCATCTGCATCGTAGGCGGCGGCCCCGCAGGCCTGTCCGCCGGCATGTATCTGGAGAAGAAGGGCTATGAGAACTACACGATTCTCGAGCGTCTTGACCGCGTGGGCGGCAAGTGCTGGTCCCCCCACTACAATGGCCGGCGTTACGAAATGGGCGCCATCATGGGCGTGCCCTCCTACTATGCCGTTCACGACGTGGAAGAGTTCTGCGGCATCACCCACGACGGCCCCAAGCTCAACCGCAACTATAAGAACGCGGCGGGCGACATCATCGAGCCCTTCGAGCCCAAGAAAAATATCCTCAAGATCCCGCGCCTGCTGAAAATGAAAAAGCAGGTCAAGAAGCTGGGCGAACTGCTGGAGACCAAATATAAAGGCTACGACGTCAACGGCCACCGCGGCGTGTCTGAGGGCCGTTACGATGGTTTCTCCCAGACCAGCGTCAAGCGCGAGCCCGTCAGCGGCGTCAACCCCAACCTGAAGGATCTGTGCCTGCCCTTCAACGAGTTCTGCAAGAAGAACGGCGTGGAGCTGATCCAGGACATCTGGATCGGGCCGTTCACCTCCTTCGGCTACGGCTACTTCGACGAGATCCCGGCGGCCTACGTGCTGAAATACCTCGACTTCCAGACCTGCATGAACTTCGTCAAGATCAACCTGTGGACCTGGAAAGAGGGCACCCAGTTCATCTGGGAATCCCTCAACGACCATCTGAAGCATCCCGCCCGCCTGAACAGCCACATCGAGAAGGTGGAGCGCAAGGACGGCAAGGTCTACGTCACGGTCAACGGCGAAGTGGAGGAGTATGACAAGATCATCGTCACCGCGCCTCTCTACATCCCGAACAAGCGCGCCGACGGCCAGATCGGCATGGTGGACTACTTCGACGCCCGCGAGGACGAGAAGGCCCTGTTCTCCAAGATCGACTACGAGCGCTACGACGTGCTGGCCGTGGAGACCAAGCCCGAGGACCATCCCGAAATCTCCTACTACGTGTTTGACAACATGGTGCCCGAGAAGCTGGGCCGTCTGATGGTTTACTATCGCCGTTGGAAGGACACCAAGGATCAGGTCATCACCACTTACGCCCTGCGTAAGCACAAGAACAGCAAGGAGATCCCCTATGAGGACTGCAAGCAGATGGTTCTTGACGACCTGAAGACCATGCACAACCCGGCCTCCAACGTGGTCAACGAGTGGAGCGTCTATTATTTCCCGCACGTCTTCTCCGCCGACTACGCTGCCGGCTGGTATGAGAAAGTGGAAGCCATGCAGGATAAGTACGACACCTTCTATGCCGGCGAGATCATGAGCTTCGGCGACATGGACGAGACCGCCGAGTACTCCCGCGAGCTGGTGGAGCGGTTCTTCTGATCTTGATTTCAGAAAGTTGAAAGTTGAAAGTGAAAAGTTAAAATGATGGGCCTGCGGCCGGCATTTTATCAACAGGTAAGGACGAAGTCCTTCCGGCTTTCAACTTTCAACTTTTAACTTTTAACTTTTTGAAAGACAACAACGTAGCACGGCGCATTGCGCCGTCTGACGCGTTCCCGGATACGAACCTTTGCGATTTGCCGTATCCACCGGAATCCGCGACTGATTTTACGTTCCGTCAAACCGGATCCGCCGGACGGCGCAATGCGCCGTGCTACCCGATCAAGAAAGGTATCATTCATGAAATTCTACAAAGACCACTACGACGTGATCGTCATCGGCGGGGCGCTGGCCGGGCTTTCCTCGGCGCTGATGCTGGCCGACAAGGGCAAGGACGTGCTGGTGCTGGAGCGCCACAACCTGCCCGGCGGCATCGCGTCCAGCTTCGTGCGCGGCGGCATCGAGATAGAAGCCGCCCTGCACGAGATGATGTCCATCGGCGAAAAGGACAACCGCCTGAAGGTGGGCAAATTCTTCGACGACATGGGCGTGGATATCGAATGGCTCAAGGTCCCCGAGGCCTATCACGCCTCCCTGCCGGGGCTGGAGGTCACGCTCCATCCCGGACTTTCCACCTTCGCCAAGGAGATCGACGCCGTCGTCCCCGGCACCTACGACAAGGTGCTGTCCCTGTTGAACCTCTGCAACACGGTGTTCGATTCCGTCAACGAGCTGTCCATCCATCCCATGAGCAAGGCGAAGATGCTCCTCAAGCACGAGGCCTTCGTCAAGACCGCCGGTTATACCACGAAGGAGGTCATCGACTCTTTCGACCTTCCCAAAAAGGCGCAGGACCTTCTCGCGCCCTACTGGATCTACGTGGGCAGCGGCTTCTCCGACCTGCCCTTTACCATCTATTCCGTGCTGATGGCGGATTACGTGGGCTACGGCTCCTTCATCCCCCGCAAGTTCAGCCATGAGATGAGCCTGAAGATGGCGGAGCGCGCAGAAGCCATGGGCGTGCAGATCGAATACCGTCAGCACGTGGAGAAGATCCTCGTGAAGGACGGCAAGGCCTACGGCGTGCGCACCGCAAGGGGCGACGAGATCCACGCCGACTACGTGATCTCCTCCGCCTATCCCAACAAGGTCTATACCTCCATGATCGAACCGGCGTCGGAGGTGCCCGCCAAGGCCATCAAGATGGTCAACGGCCGCCGCCTGAGCCTGACGGCCTTTTCCGTCATCATGATCCTGGACGACACCGCCGAGAACCTGGGCATCAAGGACTACAGCGTCTTCAAGGGCGACACCATGGACACCGACCTGCTGTATAAAGACCTGGCGGGCCTCGGTCCCTACCGTTACCTGACCTGCATCTGCCACAATCTCGGCAACGACACCGCCACTCCGCCCGGCACCTGCTCCTACTCCATTACCACGCTTCCGCAGGTGAAGGGCTGGAAGACCGTGAAGGCGGAGGACTACGACAGGGTGAAGCATGAAGTGGCGAAGCAGATGATCGACGACATGAGCGCCTACCTCGGCGTCAACCTGCTGGACCACATCCTTGAAATCGTCATCGAGACTCCCATGACCGTCAACCGTTATACCAACGCCTGGAACGGCTGCATCTACGGTTACGCCCACACCATGGAGGACCACATCATCGCCCGCCTCCAGACCGCGGAGGAGGAGAGCTTTATCAAGCATCTGGAGTTCTCGGGCGCTCACGCCATCTCCGGCGACGGCATGGGCCCGGCGGTCACCAACGGCAGAAAGGCCGCGAAAAACGTACTGGATACCATGGCGGCAGAGGAGGCGGCAATATGAAGATCAAAGGATTTTTAAAAGACGTCACGGGCGCGTCCCGCGTCACCAAGGCGAGGCTGAACGCCTTTGAAAGCGCTTCTTCCGCCCCTGAAAAGACCGACCCCATCGCCGAGGTGGTCAAAGAGTGGCATCCCGGCAAGCTGGACCTTGTCGTGAAAGAGGTCCGGGATGCCTGCAAGACCGCCAAGACGGTCCGCTTTGCCCGTGCCGACGGCGGCAAGCTGCCCTTCTTCTACGCCGGGCAGTATATCGTGCTGGATTTCGTCATCGGCGATTCCGTTATCTCCCGCCCCTACTCCATCTCCTCCGCGCCCTTTGAGGCGAGAGGGGAAGACCCCTTCGTGGAGATCACCGTCCGCCGTTCCCGGGGCGACGGCTTCATCGCGGACTACATCAACGATTCCGTCAAGGTCGGCGATACCTTCAAAGGCCTCATGGGCTGCGGCCAGTTCTATTACGAGCCCCTGCGGGACGCCAAGCACGTGGTCGCGCTGGCCGGCGGCGTGGGCATCACGCCCTTTGCCTCCATGGCGAAAGAGGTGGCCAACGGTACGCTGGACATGGATCTGACCATCCTCTACGGCTCCGTTTCCTCCGACGATATCGTTATGAAAGCGGAGCTGGACGCGATCCAAAGCGACAAGGTCCATATCGTCCACGTCCTCTCCGGCGACGAGCCGGACTGGCAGGGGGAAAAGGGCTTTTTGACCGCCGATCTGATCAAAAAATATTCCGCGGAGGATACCACGTATTTCATCTGCGGACCCCAGGCCATGTATACCTTCCTGCGGGGCGAGCTGGCAAAGCTGAACGCGCCGAAACGCCGCGTGCGCTTTGAGGTCTTCGGACAGGCGAAGGATATCACCACGTTCCCGGGCTACCCGCTGGAACTGAAGGATAAGACCTTCAACCTGACCGTCCGCAGAGGCGTTCACGAGGACGTGATCCCGGCGAAAGCCACGGAAAGCCTTGTGGTGGCGCTGGAACGGGCGGGCATCCGCATCGAGACCGGCTGCCGCAGCGGCGAATGTGGCTTCTGCCGTACCAAGGTCCTCAAGGGCAGCGTCTACGTCTGCCCCGAGAACGACGGCCGCCGCGCCGCGGACAAGGATTTCAACTACGTCCACGCCTGCGCCGCGTATCCGACCAGCGACGTGACGATCAAGATACCGATTGAGTGAGGGATTTAGGCAATAGGTAGTAGGCAATAGGCAATAGGCAATAGGCAATAGGCAGTAGCACGGCGTCTTACGCCGTTAAACCGGCTTCAACAACCCCGTAGCACGGCGCATTGCGCCGTCTGACGGCTCCGGATATTTTCACCCTTCCTCTACCAACGGCCTGACCCATCCCGCCGTAGCGCGGCACCTCAGTGCCGCTCCTGACGCAAACAACTGTTTCCAACGCATCCATTTTACAGCCCGTTCACAGCGGCACTGAGGTGCCGCGCAACAAATAACAGAGGTCAATCTATGGTAAAAGAAGTCAACCCCAACATCCACGTCAACGAGCGGGATTACCCCGTTGACGGCCATCACTGCGACGACCCGGAAAAGGCGAAGCTCGTCAAAAAGCTCGCTGTGATGATCACCGACTCCATCCCCCGCAAGCTCCCCGGCGGCATGAAGGAAAACCACATGGATTTCTGGATCCTCGACCGGCTGCTGACCAAGGATGAGGTCAAATTCATGCTCAGCTTCGAGAAGCGCCGCTTCGGCTACACCACCGCCGAGCTTGCCGCCCGCAACAACATGCGCGAGGAGGAGGCGCAGAAGGTCATCGACCACCTGCTGTGGATCGGCATTATCGAGCAGAACCGCGACAACGCGGACGGGCACGTGCAGTACTGGATCCCGAAGTGGGTCGTCGGCTCCGGCGAATACATGGTGGAGCACCCGACGCTCACCGACACGAACCCCGAGGTCGCAACCATGTTCAACCTCGCGCCGCAGGAGCCGCTGGAGCTGGCGGCAAAGCTCGTTCCACCGGGCGGCGCCGGTATCGGCATGCACGTGATCCCGGTGGAAAAAGCCATCGACCCGAAGAGCGAGAGCGTCAGCGTCGAGCATCTGTCGCACTGGATCAACAAATCGCATAAGCTGTGCAAAATGGTCTGTGCCTGCCGCAAAGCCCAGCGGGTACGCGGCGAAGGTGTGGGCGATATTGAAGGCAAGATGTCATGCGCGCCGAGCGCAAGGGGTATGTCCACCAGATCACGAACCTCGACGGTCCGAACCGCATCGTGGGTATCTGCAACTGTTCGGCCGGGTCGTGCTACGGTCTGCGCACCAGCCAGCTGTTCAACACGCCGAACATGTCCCGCTCCGCCTACCGTGCCCATGTGGACGCCGAAAAATGCGTTGCCTGCGGCAAATGTGTGGAGGTCTGCCCGGCCGGCGCGGCAAAGCTCGGCCAGAAGCTGTGCAAAAAAGACGGCTCCAAAGTTATGTATCCCGTCCACGAACTGCCGGACGACCACGTCTGGGGCGAAGACAAATGGGACAAAAACTACCGTGACAGCAACAAGATCAACTGTTATGATTCCGGCACATCGCCGTGCAAAACCGCCTGTCCGGCACACATCGCCGTGCAGGGCTATGTCAAAATGGCCGGCGAAGGCCGCTATGCCGACGCGGTGAAGCTCATCCGCCAGGACAACCCGTTCCCGGCCGTGTGCGGCGCGGTGTGCAACCGCCGCTGCGAAGACGCCTGCACCCGCGGCAAGATCGACAAGCCCGTGGCCATTGACGAAATCAAGAAGTTCCTTGCGCAATGGGAATTGGAAAATCCAACGGCGTTCAAGGTGCCGAGCGAAAACGGCGAAGGCAACCAGTGGGACGACTATAAAATCGCCGTCATCGGCGCCGGCCCGGCAGGACTTTCGGCCGCGTGGTATCTGCGCACGGAGGGTTATCCGGTCACCGTGTTTGAAAAAGAAGCAAAGCCCGGCGGCATGCTGATGAACGGCATCCCGAACTTCCGGCTTGAAAAGGCTGTGCTGCAAAAAGAGATCGACCTCATCGAAAGCATGGGCGCCGAGATCAAATGCGGCGTCGAAGTCGGCAAGGACGTTTCGCTCGACGCGCTGCGCGCGCAGGGTTACAAGGGCTTCTTTGTGGCCATCGGTCTGCAGGGCGGCCGTCTGGCCGGTGTGCCGGGCGAAGACGCGAAGGGCGTGCAAAGCGGCGTCGCGTTTCTGAAGGACGTCAACCTGACCGGCAACGTGCAGCTGTCGGGTGACGTTGTGGTCGTGGGCGGCGGAAATGTGGCGGCCGACGTGGCGCGTACCGCGCTGCGCTGCACCGACGGCAAGGTGACGATGCTCTGTCTTGAAGGCCGCGACGAGATGCCGGCAGCCAAAGACGAGGTCGCCGAGATCCTCGCGGAAAACATCGAAATCAACAACGGCTGGGGTCCGAAAGAGATTCTGACCGAAAACGGCAAAGTCACCGGCATTGTGTTCAAAAAATGCACCCGCGTGTTCGACAGCGAGCACCGCTTTGCGCCGCAGTATGACGACGCCGACACCATCACCGTGCCGTGCAGCCATGTGCTGATGGCGATCGGCCAGAGTGCCGAATGGGGCGATCTGCTCAAGGGCAGCAAGGTAG
>CADAMO010000174.1 GCA_902788995.1 Oscillospiraceae bacterium | reverse complement strand
GCCTGTTTCCGATAAGGGAAAAACGTTAGTTTGAAAGATCTCAAACCTCAAACCTAACACCTCAAACCTGTCGCGCCAACGGCGCGACAAACCCCAATTTGTCTTCCTCTGTTCTTCTTTTATTCGCGTATTGATGATTTTTTTTCATTGATATATTAGAAACAATTCATTGACCGTGTGTTTACAAAAATGTAATAAAATATTGACAACCCGGTATGATTATGCTATTTTTCTTCAATGAAAACCGAAACGGTTATTCAAATCACTCTGAAATACGATTCAGGAGGAAACAAGTATGAAAAAGATGACCAAGATCCTTGCGCTGGTGCTTTGCCTTGCGCTGGTGGCCGGTTGCTTCGCTGCCTGCGGCGGCAAGACCACGCCCGACGCGACGGATACCGAGGCCAATGCGCCCGCCAACACCGCTTCTGACGCCGAGCCCGCCCCCGCTGCGGAAGGCGCTTTCAAGATCGGTCTCATCGGCCCGCTGACCGGCGGCGCCGCGATCTACGGCAACGCCGCCAAGAACGGCGCCCAGATCGCCGTTGACGAGATCAACGCCAAGGGCGGCATTCAGCTGGCCTACAATCCTCAGGACGACGCCCATGACGCCGAGCAGTCCGTCAACGCCTACAACACCCTGGTTGACTGGGGCATGCAGGCCCTTGTCGGCCCTGTGACCACCGCTCCCGCCATCGCCGTTTCCGCTGAGGCCAACAACGACAGAGTCTTCTGCCTGACCCCCTCCGCCTCTTCCAACGACGTCATCGACAACAACGACGTGATGTATCAGGTCTGCTTCACCGACCCCAACCAGGGCACCGGCTCCGCCGACTACATTGCCGAGAACTTCCCCGGCAAGACCGTGGCTATCATCTACAGAAACGACGACGCCTATTCCCAGGGCATCCGCGACACCTTCTATGCCGAGGCGCAGGCCAAGGGTGTGGAAGTTGTCTATGAAGGCACCTTCACCGAGGCGACCTCCACCGACTTCTCCGTACAGGTGACCGCCGCTCAGAGCAAGAATGCGGATATCGTCTTCCTGCCCATCTATTATCAGCCCGCTTCCGTCATTCTGAAGCAGGCCGCCGATATCGACTATGCCCCCATCTTCTTCGGTGTGGACGGCATGGACGGCATCCTGACCATGGACGGCTTTGACGCTTCTCTTGCCGAGGGCGTCATGCTGCTGACCCCCTTCTCCGCCGACGATCCCGACGCTGCTGATTTCGTCGCCGCCTATCAGGCCGCTTACGGCGAGATCCCGAACCAGTTCGCCGCCGACGGCTACGACGCCGTTTACATCATCTACAACGCGCTGGTCGCCGCGGGCTGCACCGCCGATCAGTCCGCTGAGGAGATCTGCGACGCGCTGACCGCTCAGATGGCTGACATGACTTATGACGGCCTCACCGGTGAGGGCATGACCTGGGACGACAACGGCGCCGTTGCCAAGGCCCCCATGGCTGTCGTCATCAAGGACGGCGTTTACGTCACTCCGTGACGAGTCGTCAGTACGCAGTTGTCAGTTGCCAGATATTTTATCTTTCAACTTTCAACTATTCACTTTGAACATTCGGGAATGTCCCTGCTCCTGCAGGGACGTTCCCGCGGCCCTTCGGCTTCCGCAGGTACGGCAGCCGATTTTGCCTTTTTTGAGGCGCCCGTAGCACGGAGCCTCAGCTCCGTCAATCCGACGTACTTTGAAACGCTGCTGAGGCAGCGTGCTACGTAAAAAACGAGGTCTGTTATGGAATTTCTATCTTATCTGATCAGCGGTCTGAGCCTCGGCAGCGTGTACGCCATCATCGCGCTGGGCTACACCATGGTCTACGGCATCGCCAAAATGCTGAACTTCGCCCACGGCGACGTGATCATGGTGGGCGGCTACGTTTCCTATACCGCCGTCAACATGCTGGGGGTGCCGGGCTGGCTGTCCGTGCTCATTGCCATGGTGGTCTGCACGGTGCTGGGCATCGTGATCGAAGGTCTGGCCTACCGGCCGCTGCGCGCCGCCCCTTCGCTGGCGGTGCTGATCACCGCCATCGGCGTTTCCTACTTCCTGCAGAATTCTGCGCTGCTGATCTGGGGCGCCAACGTCAAGAGCTATCCGTCGCTGATTTCCGGCACGCTGAAGCTGTTTGACAACCGGCTTTCCATTTCCTACGTCTCCATCCTCACGGTGTTCGCCTGCATCGTCATCATGATCGGGCTGACGCTGTTCACCTCCAAGACGAAGATGGGCAAGGCCATGCGGGCCTGTTCGGAGGATAAGGGCGCGGCCCAGCTGATGGGCATCAACGTCAACCGGACCATCTCCGTCACCTTCGCCATCGGCTCCGCTCTCGCCGCTATCGCCGGCGTGCTGCTGTGCTCCTCTTATCCTACGTTAGTGCCCACCACCGGCTCCATGCCCGGCATCAAGGCCTTTACGGCGGCGGTGTTCGGCGGCATCGGCTCCATCCCCGGCGCCTTCCTCGGCGGTCTGCTGCTGGGCGTTATCGAGTCCTTTGCCAAGGCGTATATCTCCACGCAGCTGGCCAACACCATCGTGTTTGCGGTGCTGATCGTGGTGCTGCTGGTCCGTCCCGCGGGCTTGCTCGGGAAGTATGTTCCCGAAAAGGTGTAAGGAGGGCGACGGTATGAGTAAATTACGCAATCTCGATAAGACCTCCAAGAGGAATTATTTCACATACCTGCTGGTCACCGCCGCGTTCCTGGCGGTCACCTTCATGAACCAGGGCGGCCTGCTCAACAAGAAGATGCAGGGCCTGCTGGTGCCCGTGTGCTGCTACATCATCATGGCGCTGTCATTGAACCTGACGGTGGGCATCATGGGCGAGCTGAGCCTCGGCCACGCGGGCTTCATGAGCCTCGGCGCGTTCACCGGCGTCGTCGTCTCCCAGAGCCTGATGGGGGCCATCCCCAACGAGCCGCTGCGCCTTTGCATCGCCATTCTCTGCGGCGCGGCCATCGCCGCCGTGGGCGGCTTCCTGATCGGTCTGCCGGTGCTCCGTCTGCGGGGCGACTATCTGGCCATCGTGACGCTTGCCTTCGGCGAGATCATCATGGATATCATCAACTGCCTCATCGTCGGCCATGACGAGAAGGGCATTCACATCATCTTCAATTTCAAGGGCGACAAGACCGTGGCCGACCTGAACCTGCTGGAGGGCGGCACCGCCATCATCAAGGGCGCCCAGGGGGCCGTGGGCACCAAGACCATCGCCAGCTTCACCGGCGGCTTCGTGCTGATCCTCATCACCCTGTTCATCATCATCAACTTCGTGCGCAGCCGTTCGGGCCGCGCGGTGCTTGCCATCCGCGACAACCGTATCGCCGCGGAATCCGTGGGCGTGGACGTGATGAAGTACAAGATGATCGCCTTCGTGATCTCCACCACGCTGGCGGGCGCGGCCGGCGCCCTGTACGGCCTGAACTTCACCGGCATCACCGCCGCCAAGTTCAACTTCAACACCTCCATTCTGGTGCTGGTGTTCGTGGTGCTTGGAGGATTGGGTAACCTGATGGGCTCCGTCATCGCGGCCACCGTGCTGTATATCCTGCCGGAGGCCCTGCGTCAGTTCTCCGAATACCGCATGCTGATCTACGCCATCGTGCTGATCCTCGTCATGCTGGCCACCAACAACCCCAAGGTCAAGAACCTGTTTATGAAGATCATTCCCACGCGCAAAAAGGGAAAGGGGGACTGAGCGATGAAAGAATTTGAAAAAGGCAAAATGGTCCCCGTGCCGAGCCACTCCATCATTCCGGAGCGGGATATCGGCAAGACCCCGGTGCTGGAATGCGTACACCTGGGCATCGAGTTCGGCGGTCTGAAGGCCGTTGACGACTTCAACTTCACCATCGGCAAGACCGAGATCGCGGGCCTCATCGGCCCCAACGGCGCAGGCAAAACCACCGTCTTCAACCTGCTCACCAAGGTGTACGCCCCCACCCACGGCACCATCATGCTGGACGGCGACGACATCACCACCAAGAGCACGGTGCAGGTCAGCAAGCTGGGCGTCGCCCGTACCTTCCAGAACATCCGCCTGTTCTCCGACCTTTCCGTGGAGGACAACGTGCGGGTGGGCCTGCACAATCAGGTGAAATATTCCACCTTTGACGGCGTGCTGCGGCTGCCCGCCTTCTGGAAAAAGGAAAAGGCCTTCCACGAGAAAGCCATGGAGCTGCTGTCCATCTTCGATATGCAGGATATGGCCGCCACCAAGGCAGGCAGCCTGCCCTACGGCGCGCAGCGGCGGCTGGAGATCGTCCGGGCGCTGGCCACGGCCCCCAAGCTGTTGCTGCTGGACGAGCCTGCCGCGGGCATGAACCCCAACGAGACGGCGGAGCTGATGGAAAACATCGTGAAGATCCGCGATACCTTCCAGATCGCCGTGCTGCTGATCGAGCACGATATGAAGCTGGTCATGGGCATCTGCGAGGGCATCTGCGTGCTGAACTTCGGCAGGATCATCGCCAAGGGCACCGCGGAGGAAATTCAGACCAATCCCGAGGTCATCAAGGCGTACCTCGGCAACAACAGCATGGAGGGATGAAGCGATGGCAATGCTTGAAGTAAACGGTATCAACGTCTATTACGGCTCCATCCACGCCATCAAGGATATCACCTTTGAGGTCAACGCGGGCGAGATCGTCACGCTGATCGGCGCCAACGGCGCGGGCAAGAGCACCACCCTGCAGACCGTCTCCGGCCTGCTGCGGTCCAAAACCGGCTCCGTCGTGTTCAACGGGAAAAACCTGGGGGGCATTCCGGCCCACAAGATCGTCTCCATGGGCATCGCCCACGTGCCGGAGGGCAGAAGGATCTTCCAGCAGATGACGGTGGAGGAGAACATCGAGATGGGCGCCTATACCCGCCCCGGGGCGGAATACGCCGAGCGGGTGGAGAACGTGTTCCACCACTTCCCCCGGCTGAAGGAGCGGCGCAAGCAGATCGCCGGCACCCTTTCCGGCGGCGAGCAGCAGATGCTGGCCATGGGCCGCGCCATGATGAGCAACCCGCAGCTTTTGATGCTGGACGAGCCATCCATGGGCCTGTCGCCCATTCTGGTGGATGAGATCTTTGAGATCATCAAGGCCTTCCACGAGAGCGGCACCACCATCCTGCTGGTGGAGCAGAACGCCAACAAGTCGCTGGCCATCTCCGACCGGGCCTACGTGCTGGAAAACGGCAAGGTGATCCTCACCGGCACCGGCAAAGAGCTGATGCAGAGCGAAGAGATCAAAAAAGCCTACCTCGGCGGCTGACGCCGGGAAAGCATAAAGACGTCAACGGAACCCTCCGTCGGCGTCTTTTTTGGTTCTTCACGGATTTCTGTGGAATTTGAATCAAAGAGACAAATTGGAGTTTGTCGAGGTCTTTGGATGTTACGCGCGGTGCGAAGCGCCGCTATAATCGTAGCGCGGCTCCGTGAGCCGCCCGCAACGCGATTCCGATTATGAAAACGTTCGATAACGGAGAACGTTAAAAAAGTTAATCGGAACTGTGTTGCAACGGCGCAACGCGCCGTCAGACGGCCGGACACAGTAACAATACTCCGGACGAAAGGAAAACCGACGTTTCGATAAAATAATTGACGTGCCCCTGAAAGAACCCCCTCAGACGGCGCAATGCGCCGTGCTACGATAGTTGTTTGCGAAAACAGCGGCACTGAGGTGCCGCGCTACGGGA
>CADAMO010000173.1 GCA_902788995.1 Oscillospiraceae bacterium | reverse complement strand
TACATCTCCAACGCCACCGGCTGCTCCTCCATCTGGGGCAACTCCTCCCCGTCCACGCCTTATACCGTGAACGCGAAGGGCCAGGGCCCGGCGTGGGATAACTCCCTGTTCGAGGACAACGCGGAGTTCGGCTACGGCATGCTGCTGGCCAACCGCGCGATCCGCGAAGGCCTGAAGGAGAAGGTTGAGGCCCTCTGCGCCGCAACTGCCGACGAGAAGCTGCAGGCCGCCTGCAAGGAGTGGCTGGACACCTTCAATGTCGGCGCCACCAACGGAAAGGCTACCGACGCTCTGGTCGAGGCCCTGCAGGGCAACGAAAGCGAGGAGGCAGCCTACATCCTGAGCCAGAAGGACTTCCTCAACAAGAAGAGCCAGTGGGTCTTCGGCGGCGACGGCTGGGCCTATGATATCGGCTTCGGCGGCGTGGACCACGTGCTGGCCAGCGGCGAAGACGTGAACATCATGGTCTTCGATACCGAGGTGTACTCCAACACCGGCGGACAGGCCTCCAAGGCCAGCCAGATCGGCCAGGTCGCCCAGTTCGCGGCTGCCGGTAAGGCCATCGCCAAGAAGAGCCTTTCCGAGATCGCCATGAGCTACGGCTACGTCTATGTGGCGCAGATCGCCATGGGTGCGGACCAGAACCAGACCCTGAAGGCCATCAAGGAAGCGGAAGCCTATCACGGCCCGTCGCTGATCATCGCCTACGCTCCCTGCGAGATGCACTCCATCAAGGGCGGCATGGTGAACTGCCAGGCCGAGATGAAGAAGGCCGTTGACTGCGGATACTGGAACATGTTCCGGTTCAACCCCGCCGCCAAGGCCGAGGGCAAGAACCCCTTCACCATCGACTCCAAGCCCGGCGTCAAGGAGAACTACCGCGCGTTCCTGATGAACGAAGCCCGTTACTCCGCCCTGACCCGTTCCTTCCCCGAGAGAGCCGAAAAGCTCTTCACCGAGGCCGAGGACAAGTCCGTGGAACGCTACAACCACCTGCTCCGGCTGAAGGATCTCTACGCTCCCGAAGCTTGAGCAGCCACCCGATAAAACACCGCTCCCCCCGAAGGAAATCCTCCGGGGGGAGTTTTCTGTGAATTGATTGACTTTCAAGAAAAAAGAGATATAATATAAGTGATACAAAAAGGAGATGACAAGATGAAATATACGGTTATGCTGCAATGGGACCCGGAGGCGGCCGTCTGGGTGGCCACCAGCGAGGATATCATCGGGCTGGTACTGGAATGCGGTTCGGTGGACGCACTGGTGGAACGCGTCCGCTATGCGGTACCGGAGCTTCTTGAACTGAATCATCAACAACCGGCGGAAGGCATCTGCTTCCGGATGGAACGCTATGAAAGGATCTCCGCGTAATGGCCGAATATGAGAAGAAAGTCCGTGAGATTCTGCGGGAGCATGGCTGCCGTTTCGTCCGCCGCGGCAAGGGCGATCACGATATCTGGTACAGCCCCATCACCAGCGTGCACTTCCCTGTCGATACCAAAATCAAATCCCGCTTCACGGCAAACGCCATCATGAAGCAAAGCGGGATCGACCATCACTTTTAACGTCTCACCAAAGCAAATGACAAGTCTGTGGAACGCTGCAACCACCTGCTCCGCCTGAAGGATCTCTACGCTCCCGAAGCATAAGCAAGAACCCAATTAAAACACCGCTCCCCCCGAAGGAAATCCTCCGGGGGGAGTTTTTCAAGCCATTCAAGAAAACGGATTGCGTCAGCAATCTGGCGCAGCGCTTTGCTTCTCATTCCGTGAAATCCGGTACAGCGCCACCAGCACGGAGACGAACACGAAGGTCTCGTTGGCCATGCCGGCGTAAGACCGGCTGAACAGATTATAGATAAACCAGCACACGCACACGGGGATGGTCAGCAGCTTCAGCTTTTTGGTATCGGTCTGCCAGCTGGCTGAGGTGGAGAACACGGCGGCAGCCATGGGCAGCAGGGTGGGAAAGCCCTCCCAGGTAAAAACGGAGATCCCGACGGAGGCGGCGCAGACGCCGATGGGGATCAGAACGGAATCCGCCCATTTCCTGCCCCGGAAGGTGAACAGGATGGCCCGCACCACGTTCAGCAGGTTCATGAACACGGCGGTGTATTTGCCGAGGCACAGAAAATGCAGACACCAGAGCGAGGCGTTGAGCACCATCAGCAGCATGATGGTGCGGTGCTTTTTGAACTGATAGGTAATGATACCCACGAACATCGCGCAGAAGCCGAAGATCTGTCCGATCAGAAAGCTGTGGGCCTGAATAAAATCAATCATGTCTCGCCTCCGGTGAAACCTGTATTATTGGGGGTGTTGAGATTCCGTAGCACGCAGCCTCAACTGCGTTTTCAGCGCAATTGTTACCTCCCCGCAGCACGGCATTTGTTGTCAATTGCCGACTGCCGTCGACCCATTGTATCGCAACAACCAAACGATCACACCGGATCGTTTGGTCTGCGGCTCGCGCCGTTTATCGGAATTGCGTTGCAACGCTGCTGAGGAAGCGTGCTACGATTTTAAATCGACAAATCTCTCTTTCCCGGGTATTATACAACAATCTTTTCCAACATTCCAGCTTTTTTCAAAAAATTTCAAATTTATGGTTGACTTTTCCGTTCAACGGTGGTATTATATTTGAGCAATAAAGAAGCGCTGGTAGCTCAGCTGGATAGAGTAACTGGCTACGAACCAGTAGGTCGGGGGTTCGAGTCCCTTCCAGCGCGCCAAAAACGGTGAGGAACGATTTTGTTTCTTGCCGTTTTTTCTTGCCTTTTCTCCAATATCGCCATAAAAAAACTTCCGGTCCGGGAACCGTCCCGAGCCGGAAGCTATTGTTTATTCTCTCAATAGGAAGTAGGCAGGATATAGATCCGCACCCCGCGGAAGCCCCATTCGTCGCAATCGGCCTCCGAATGCATATACAGATCGACGGTCGCGCCGTGCTCCCAATAGATAAATCCGCCCGTGTCCTCCGCGCGGCAGTAACCGTACACATACTTGCCGTCCAGCGAGACGATCCACATCTCCGTGCCATAGGGAATCTCACGGGGGTCCACCGCAACGCAGCCCTGATAAACGGTGGTGCCCGTGGCCGTCATGCCGCCGCCGGAATAGGCCGTGGCGTAGCCGTCGATGGCGTAGATATAATCCTTCGGCTCGCCGTTCTCATCAAACTGGAGGCTTGCGGGCAGCGCCAGCTCTGACATGGGAACGCCGGAGGAGTTAAACCCCGCGCCGCCGCCGGAATACGGCAGCGAAGCCGCGCCGTAGCTGTAATTGCTCTTATAAAGGTTTTTGTTGCTGCTGGAAACCTGCTCGCCGGAGCGGTCGATCAGCTCTTCGATGATCGCCGGACGGGGCGCCGTCGTCTCTTCCGGGATCGGCGCCGCGGGAGCCGTCTCAGCCGGCGCCGTTTCCTCCACAGGGTCCGTCACATGGGGCGCCTCGGTATCATAGGCGGTCTTTTCCACCGCCGATTTGATCTCCGCCAGTTGCCCGGCGATCACGGAAAACTCATGCACCGGCGCATCGGCATGCTCTTTCAGCACGTCCACGTCCGCCGGGGAGAAATCCCTGTAAAGCTGCACCTCCTGCGAAGCGTCGGCCGAAACCGAAAACGCCTGCCTGACGCCGACGGGGATATCGCTGATGATGACGGAAACCGCCACGCCCGCCGCAACCAGCAGCACCGTCGGCACGATCTGCCGTCGGCTGATCCCGGTGGGAATCCGGCCGGAGCGGGAGGAACCAGCCTCGTCGCGCTCTTTTTTGAACAATGACATACCTATTTCTCCTGTCCTTTGATATACCGGCCATGACGCGCACGCCCGGCACATTTCCGGTTTTTAATGGGAAATATGGGAAGAGGAATCACCCTCTCTTCGTACAGTTTTGAATTATATTCACTTCAATTGCAAATGTCAACCCAAAATAATTTTGAATTTTATTTAAATTCAACAAAGATTATTTTTCCATTGTGACACAAACCGCATAAAACCCATACGAATCCCGCTCATTTGTTCGGTCATTACAAAGAAAAAGCGCCCTGTTTTTGTGTAAAGTGTAGAAATTGACACCTCCACCCTAAAAAGATTACAATTTGTCATATTTTATTGGCGCTTTGACCAATATCAGCGCAAAAATACTATCCAATATCAACAAATCATTGTTCCCTCCGACCGGACCGTCACCTGCCCCGACAAACGCACGCCGCACCCCGGCGCCGCATTGACCCGCAGGGTTCCGCCGGGTTCCTTCAGGAAAAGGTCCACCTGTTCGCCGGTCTTCCCCGTCAGATATGCGCCGATCGCGGCGCTGCCCGACGCGCAGGAGCTCTCCCAAAACATCGTATCCGCCGCGGGCACGTAAACCATCGGCCGCAACGTCAGCGCTTTTTCGTCAAACAGCATAACGCCCAGCGCCGCCGCTTTCAGTATCCGGCACCAGTCCTTCACCAGCCGTTCGGCGTCGCCCTCCGTCAGCTCGTCCTTTGTTGCTATTATATGCGCGATGCCCGGAAAAAAGACCGTCGGCAGGCAGATTTCCCGATTCCCCGCCGGCAGCGTCACCTCTTCGATCTTCTCCGACGCGGGCATGTTCACGGTGCAGTCAAACACGCCCTGCTCCGCAGCCGTCGCTGCCACCTCCACCGGCGAAGCCGCGCCGGAGACCCGCAGGGAAAGCGTTCGCGTCTGCCCCTGCCCGAGGCCTTCCTTTGCGCAGATCAGCGCCGCGGCGGACATGGAGGCGTTGCCACAGAACTCGCCGCCCGCCATATCGAGGCGCGTCTCCCCCGCTTCGGTGCGGGAGAGAAAACCCACCTGCTCACAATCCGGCTCCGCCTTCATGATCTGCGACGCCGCAAAAGGCCGGGACGCGGGCGGTACCGGCGTCTCGACCAGGGCTGTGATATTCTTCGTGGGATCCATTATATAATAATGTAATGTCGTCATCGCTGATAATTCTGCAAAAACTGGCGCGTGCGCTCCTGCTTGGTGCCCTCGAACAGCTCCTGCGGGGTCCCCTGCTCCACGATCACGCCCTTGTCCATGAAGATTACCCGGTCCGAAATGGCGTGGGCAAAGGCCATTTCATGGGTGACGATCACCATGGTCATCTGCTGCTCCGCCAACTGTTTGATGACCTTCAGCACCTCGCCGGTGAGTTCCGGGTCCAGCGCGGAAGTGGGCTCGTCGAAGAACAGGATCTCCGGGTTCATGGCCAGCGCCCGCACGATGGAGACCCGCTGTTTCTGCCCGCCGGAAAGCTGGCAGGGATAGGCGTTCGCCTTGTCTGCCAATCCCATGGCCTCCAGCAGCCGCATGGCGCTCTCCTTCACTTCCTTCGGGTCGCGCTTCTGCACGGAGATGGGCGCGTCCGTCACGTTTTTCAGGACGTTATAGTGCGGGAACAGGTTGAAGTTCTGAAACACCAGCCCGAAATAGCTGCGCACCTTTTTCAGGTCCTTTGTATAGACGATCTTGTCGCCCTCCATCGAGGCCACCGTCTCCCCCATGTATTTCAGCGTACCGCTGTCCATGGTCTCCAGGAGCGTTGCGCACCGCAGGAAGGTGGATTTGCCGGAGCCGGAGGGCCCGATCACGGAGACGACCTCGCCCTTATCCACGGTGAGGGAGATGTCCTTCAGCACGTGGTTGTCGCCGAAGGATTTCCGTACGTTCTGAATATCGAGAATATGCA
>CADAMO010000172.1 GCA_902788995.1 Oscillospiraceae bacterium | reverse complement strand
TAAAAACCATTCGGATTATCAAAACCGGGTCAAAGCGCTGTCTCCCAATTCGCCGCTGTTGAAAAACGTTGTTTCGGCTTTTCTTTGCGGCGGCGCGCTGTGCCTTGCCGCGGAACTGCTGTTTACGTTCTATGCTTCGAGGGGGGCGGATGAAAAGACCGCCCGGACCTGCGTATCCGTCACCGTCGTCGTTTTGACGGCGATCCTGACGGCCGTCGGCGTCTATGATAAAGCCGCAAAGCACGCAGGCGCGGGTTTTGCCGTTCCCATTTCCGGGTTCGCGAATTCCGTCGTCTCCGCTGCGCTGGAATACTCTACCGAAGGGCGCATCCTCGGAACCGCCGTCAAAATGTTTACGCTGGCCGGGCCCGTGATCGTCTACGGATGCAGCTTTGCAATGATATACGGACTGATCTATTACTTTTTTATCATGTGAGGAATTATGGCGCAGAGAATCGGAAAAAACGTGATTGAATTGAGCGAGCCGCCCTGTATACTTTCCTATTCTTCGGTGACGGGAAAAACGGAGGGTGAGGGCCCGATGGGAAAGGAGTTCGACTTTTGTTATCCGGACGACGGCATCGGTAAAGCGAACTGGAATGAGGCGGAAGCGGAATTGCTGTTTCAGGCGGTGAACCGCACCATTGAAAAGCGGAAGCTGTACCGTTCTGATATCGACCTGATCCTGGCGGGAGATCTGTTGAACCAGTGCACCGCCAGCACCTTCGGCGCAAAGGATTTCGGCGTGCCGTTTGCAGGGCTCTTCGGGGCCTGTTCCACCATGGCCTACGCCATGGCGATGGCCGCCGTAATGGTGGAAGGAAGAGGGTTTGATAATGTCATTGCCGCCACCTCGTCCCACTTCTGTTCCGCCGAAAAACAGTTCCGTTTTCCGTTGGAATACGGGGGACAGCGCGCGCAGACGACCCAACGGACGGTGACAGGCGGAGCCGCCTGCCTGATCGGCAGGGGATTCGAGCCGCTGGTGATACCGCGCGTCCTCTTCGGGCGTATCACGGATTACGGCGTCAAGGATGCGGGAAACATGGGGGCCGCCATGGCGCCGGCTGCCGCGCGGACGATCTGCGATTATCTGACGGATACCGGCACGGAACCGGAGGATTACGATCTGATCCTGACGGGCGACCTTGGCAGCACCGGAACTGCGCTGTTGTACGATCTGCTGTATGATCAATACCGGATCGACATTTCTCCCGTCCATGAGGATTGCGGCAACCTGATCTTTGATCCAAATAAACAGGACGTGCACTCCGGCGGTTCCGGCTGCGCCTGTTCCGGCGTTGTCGTATGCGCGCGGATTATTCCGCAGATGATAAAAGGAAATCTGAAACGGGTCCTGTTCGTCGGTACCGGAGCGCTTTTGTCGCCGGAGGTGGTGCTGCAGGGAAAATCCATTCCCTGTATTGCGCACGCGGCGGAACTGCAAAGGAGATGAGCCCTTGAAAAAGAATGAATGGAAGAAGACGGCAAGGCGTCTGCGGTTGATTCGTGTCGTTACCCGCGTCAATCGCGCGGCGGGAATCGTCCGCGCGGTAACCGCGGGGCTGAGCCTGCTGATGCTGCTGATCAATGTACTGACTGTGATAAAAATGATTCCCGAACGCTGAAGCGCGTACGGGAATTTTTTGTGGAGCGGAATCATCTGAAAGCGTCTGTCACGTCGTTATTCATCAGCAGCAAAGCATGGTCGCAAACGGTCTGAACGGACGTTGGCGTCAAAGGCGCGTCTTCCGAAGGTTTTAGATTATCGCAAAGCCGCCGCAGGCTGACGTCGCAGAGAGCGTCAAGAAGCGTGTGATCGTCGTTGTGCGCTGTTTCGTATTTTTTGACGCAGAGGGAAAAAAAGTCGCAGAACAGCATCTCTGCCGATTCGCCGTCGCTTTCCGCCTGGCGGGACAGCGCCAGCAGGCTTCGCAGAATCGTTTTCGGAAAGACCCGGTTGTCGGTTGAAAGGTCTTCCGGGTCGAACAGATCGTTTGTCTGCCTCCGTGAGGCCGTCATCCCCAGCAGATAGTCGGCGGTGACTTCGTAATATTCCGCCGCCTTTCGAACAAAATCCAGATTGCATTCCCGGATCCCTTTTTCATAGTGGGAAAGCAGCGCCTGCGAAATGCCGAGATCTTTCGCCGCCTGTTTTTGTGTAATGCCCTTTTCAAGCCTCAAAAGGGATAGTTTCGCGGAAAATTGCACGCTCATAAAGATTCTCCCTTGATTGTTCTTGCTTCTTGTATTATACTATCTTACAGGATTTATCCAGTTTTGTAAAGATGCGAGGAAAAAATATGCGTACGTTCAAGATCCACCTGCTCCGCCATGGGCTGCCGGAAGGAGCCGAGCTCGGGCAGTACGTCGGTCATACCGACGTGCCCCTTTCCGCCGAAGGAAAAAAACAGCTGAAGGATATGAAATCCGACTACGAATATCCTGCCGTCAGCGCCGTGATCACCAGTCCTCTTGACCGTTGTCTTGAGACGGCCCGGATCCTCTATCCCGATCTCAGCCCTATGATTTTCGACGGCCTGATCGAGTATGATTTCGGTGAATTTGAGGGCATGACGGCCGACGAGCTGAAAACCGATCCCGCCTTCACCGAGTGGCTGGCAGGCGGTGAGGATGCTGCAGCTCCTTTCGGTGAAAGCAACGGCGACTTTGCCAAACGGGTCTGCCGGTGCTTTACCGATATTGTGGAAGGGGTGATCAAATCCGGCGTTGACAGTGTGGCGGTCATTACCCACGGCGGCGTTATCATGACGATCATGCAGTATTTTGCGCTGCCGGAGGCCCCCATGCACGACTGGCTGACCCCCAACGGCTGCGGTTATACGCTGAACGTGATTCCCTCCATCTGGGGCAATATCAAAAAAGCGGAGGCTATGGCGGAAATTCCGCTCAAACCTTATGAGCCTGACGATGAAATTGAAGGCAACTGGGATATCGAACTGGATCCCGATGAGTTTGCAGGGTTCTATTCACCGGAGGAGGATCACCTATGATTACACAGGAAACCATCGACAGGATCAATGCGCTGGCGAGAAAATCCCGCACGGAGGAAGGTCTGACGGAGGCCGAAAAGGAAGAACAGCAGCGGCTTCGTCGGGAGTATATCGACGCCTATAAAGCGTCGCTGCGCAATCAGCTGGAGCATACGGTCGTCGTCCGTCCGGACGGGACCCGGCAGAAGCTGTCTGAAATGAAGAAATAGTGACGCAAAACCAAACGCCCCGACTTTTTCGTCAGGGCGTTTTTCATTGAATCGGAATCTCCGCGCAGAGGATGTCGGTTTCCTTTTCATAGGCGATCATCAGGTTGCTGCCTGTGTGTGTGATATCGCTGTATCCGGCGCTGCCTTCGTCAATGATGCTCACGACGCTCCAATCAGTTCCGTTGGCGCTCTTCCAAAGAGTCAAGTTGCTTCGTTCCGTCCTGCTGTTGCAGTTGGTCAGATACAGCATCCCGTCCGCTGCGGTCATTCCGGCGCAGCAGACAGGGTCCGGTAAATCGGGAAGGGACCGAATCGGGGCAAAAGCAGATCCGTCCTTCGACAGCGAGGCGCACCGGCTGTGGGTATTGCCGTCCCGAACGGACAGCACGACCGTTCCGTCTGGAATCTGCGCCGCGGCGGTTTCATTGGGGTCATTGACCTCTCCGTTTGGAATCACCGATGTGACGTCCCATGAAATGCCACCGTCTTTGCTTGTCAGACAGCAGACCGTGCCGGGATGATGGGAATGAAGCTCTTCCCCGTATCTTTTCAGGACGGTCCAGCAGGCGACGAGCAGCGTTCCGTCGGAAAGCGCAACGCCGTGTCCGGGACCGGTGGCAAAGACGTTGCGTTTCTCCGGCATCGTTGCTTGAGTGATCTCCTTCGGTTCGGTCCACGTTTCGCCAAAGTCTGTGCTTTTTCTGTAGAAAACGCCGCCGCCGGATTCCGGCAGGCCGTACTCCACACAGTATATATAATGAACCGTTCCGTCGTCTCCCGCGATCATTACCGGGTTGTTGACGGTCTTGCCTTCACTTGCGCCGGAAGTCAAAAGGACGGGGGCGGAGAAAGTCCGCCCGCCGTCTTTGCTTTTTCGCAGTAAAATGTCGATCACCGCCCAATCGTCGTCCGATTGGCGCGCTTCGCAGTAGGCAAGAACCGATCCGTCTGCGCAGGTAACGATGCCGGGAATCCGGAACCGCGCGTAATCCGGCAGCAGAGATTTGCCAAAGAGCGTCATAACGTCAGCTTTCGCGGGCGATGGCGACTGCCTCCGCGCACTTTTCCCGGACCTCTTCCGGCGTGCCCTTCATCATCCAGCTGCCGCCCACGGCAAAGATTTTCTCCCATGCCAAATATTCCGCCAGGTTTTTGTCGGAAATGCCGCCGGTGGGCAGGAAGGTCACCGCCGGGAAGGCCGCTGCCAGCGCTTTCATTGTTGCAAGGCCTCCGTAATTGGAGCAGGGGAAAAATTTGATGATGTTGCAGCCATAACTGATGGCCGTCATGATCTCCGTCGGGGTCACACAGCCGCCGAGGTAAGGGACGCCGCGCTCATTGCAGAGCTGCGCCACCTCCTCAGAGAAGCCGGGGGAGACGATGAACTTCGCTCCATAGGAGAGCGCTTCCTCCGCCTGTTTGCGATTGATGACCGTACCGGCTCCCACCAGCATCTGCGGAAATTCCTCGATAGCGATTTTGATGGCGTCGCCGGCGCATGCCGTGCGGTAAGTGATCTCCGCAATGGGAAGTCCGCCGTCGCACATGGCCTGTAATTTGGGGCGTACCTCGTCGATGGAATTGAACACCACCACGGGTACCACTTTATACTGCTGTATAAATGCTTTAGTCTCCATTGTTTACACCCCCGAATAAGCGTTGAAGCCGCCGTCCACCGGAATGACTACGCCTGTGATAAAGCCGCTGGCCTTGTCGTCCGCCAGGAACAGCAGCGTGCCGATCAGTTCGCTCACGTCGCCGAAGCGTCCCATGGGCGTGCCAGCCAGAATCTTATGGGTCCGGGCGGTGGGGGAGCCGTCGGGATTGAACAGCAGCCCTCTGTTCTGATTGCCTACGAAGAATCCGGGGGCGATGGCGTTGCAGCGGATGCCAACGGGGGCGAAGTGCACCGCCAGCCATTCCGTAAAGTTGCTGATGCCCGCCTTTGCCGCGGAATAGGCCGGAATCTTGGTCAGCGGGTGGAAGGCGTTCATGGAGGACAGGTTGATGATGTTGCCGCCGGTCTCCAGCATATCCTGGGCAAATACCTGTGTGGTGAGGAACGCGGAGGTGATGTTCAGGTCGAACACAAAGCGCAGCCCTGCTTCGTCGATTTTAAAGAATGTCTTGATATCCTCGGCGGTGTCCCTGGTCATATATTCGTTGTCGGTGGTGGCCTTGGGGTTGTTGCCGCCCGCGCCGTTGACAAGGAAGTTGACCTTGCCCCACTTCTCGTTGACGGCTGCCTTCGCCGCCTTCAGCGATGCGGAATCCAGCGCGTTGGTCTCGATGGCCAGCGCGTTTTCGCCGATCTCGTCCGCCACCTTTTGGGCCGCTTCGTAGTTGATGTCCAGCAGCGCCACTTTCGCGCCGCAGGCGGCCAGCGCCTTGGCGAATTCGCTGATGAGCACGCCGCCCGCGCCCGTCAGCGCGATGACTTTATCGGATAAATCCACTCTGAACGGTAATTCCATGATTATTTCCTCCCTTTTTCAATT
>CADAMO010000171.1:3286-12155 GCA_902788995.1 Oscillospiraceae bacterium | reverse complement strand
CGGCAAGAAGACCGGCGACAACAGCGTTCTCGCTGTGATGGCTGGCGTGATCGCCCTGGCTGGCGCCGCGTTCGTCGTGACCAAGAAGAGAAAGTAATTCTTCACTTCTATTTGCAGTAACAAGAGTTTAAGAGGTTGTCCTTCCCGGGCAACCTCTTTTTTTTGCTTTCATAAAAAAATAGTCGAAACAGTTGACAAGGGCAGGATTATCCTGTATAATGACTATGTGTCTGGGACGGTATGGTCTGTTTCGGATGACAGGATCGTATGATCTTTGCAGAGAATGTATTAAAGGAAGGTTTTTGACATGAAGCTTACAAAAAAAGTGCTTGCCATTGTGATGGCTCTCGGCATGATCTTTTGTATGGCCGCGGTTGCGTTTGCACTTGACGGACCGCACTATACGATGGACGTCGTGAAGGCAGAAGACGGCAAAACGGTTGTTGTTACCCTGACGGCGCATGATTATATCGGCCTGAACTCCGGTAAAGTCGAAGTCGGCTATGAGGGCCTGACGCTGGATCATATCGTGACCGGCACGCAGGCGAAGGCTGTCAACGATACGGAAGACAACTCATTTCAATTGCTGATCAACAGCGAAAAAGCCGGTCGTGTGATCTGCGGTTTCACGTTCCTTGAGTCTCTTTGGACCACCGAGGAGTTTGCCGCTAACGCTGCCGAAGATAAGCCCTTGAACATTGATACGAAGAATTTCGATTTGGTTTCGATTTACTTCAAGGTGCCGGAAAATGTTCCCAGCAGCAAGGTCACCATGGTTGTCAACAGCAAAAGCGTTGACGAAGCTGACGCTACGAAGAGTGTGGATAACCCCAACTTCAGAGATGAGTATATTCTTGTGAACGAGGTGGAAACGACGACCGGAACCACTCCGGTGAACCCCTGCGTGCCGACGACGGACTGTTGCTGCCCCGGCAGGCCCTGCCAGACGACTTGCCCCACCACCTGCTGCTGCAATACTCCCTGCAACAACACCCCCAAGACCGACGGCGGTAAGAATACCGGCGACAACAGCATTCTGGCCGTGATGGCCGGCGTGATCGCTCTGGCCGGCGCTGCGGTTGTGGTGACCAAAAAGAGAAAATAATCCTTGTATGGATTGATGAAAAGAGGACGTCCTGACCGGCGTCCTCTTTTTGTCCATCAAGAATAGTTGTGGGATTAAGATAAACAAAAGTTTTTTTGTCAGGCGTTCGGCGCACAACCGTAGTGGCGGCATTCTGAGGCCCCGTAACGCGGTTTGATAATGGAATCACGTCCTCGGTGCTCTGCGTTGCGCTTTCCTGTGGGCGACCGTAAAAAAAGGTTGTTTGCGCCGAAATGCGGGGCGTCAGAATGCCGCCCCCCTACCGGATGCTGCGTCTGTCGGACAATCCGACGAATGATATGACAGTTTCCTGTCATGTTGACTGTTCACACCCTTCAATCATTCTTAACGACAACAATAAACGCCCCGGAACGGATGCGTTCCGGGGCGTTTGTCAAGGCGTCTGCGCCTTTTTTAATCCTGATAAGCGATGGACAGGATCGTGTTCTTCACGTCGTCGATGGGGATGAAGAAGCACAGCCCTTCGATCTCCGCGGAGGCGAATTTCGCGCTGGCAATGCCGATGACCTCTCCGTCCATGTTGTACACCGGACCGCCGGAATTGCCGGAATTGATGGCGGCGTTGGTCTGGAACATATTGATGGTGGGACCGGCGGAGGTCTGTATCTTTCTGTTGGTGTAGCTGATCAGACCGTCTGTGAAGGTATAGGACAGATCGCCGAGGGCGTTGCCGATCACCATGATATCGTCGCCCACGGTCATCGCGGAGGAGGACCCCAGCGTGACGGGGGTGCTGTCGGCGTCGATCTTCAGCACGGCCACGTCGTTGTTTTCGTCATAGCCCGCCAGCACGGCCGCGTATTCCGATCCGTCGTAGGTGGTGACCCGCAGGTCCTGATTCTCCTTGACCACGTGGTAGTTGGTGACGACGTACCCGTCGTTGCTGATGAAAAAGCCGGAGCCGCTTGAAACGTAGTTCCGCGTGAAGGAGGTGCCGAAAAGACCTCTGATCACAACGGCGTATTCCGACCGGATGTTGACGACGCTGTTGACGGCCTCATAGTAGATATCACTCTTGGATTTTGTCGTAACGGGCGGCTCCGTCGTGGTTTCCGGCGGGGCGGTCTCGGGCTCCGTCGTGGTCTCCGGCGGCGGAACGATGGAAGGCGCTTCCGTCACGTAGATGACCTCCTGCGTCGGTTCGGCGGAGGCGCTGCGCACCCGGTCCGGCATCAGGTTGAAGATAAACAGCGACGTGGCCGCGCCGGTGACGCCGCTGATGACGGCGCACAACAGGATCAGCACCGCCGCAAAGATGATCTTACCCTTCCGGGATTCGCCTTTCACGTTTTGTCACCGCCTTTCTGCATGCCATTGGACAATATGGACCGGATTACAGGATTTTATACATGGTCGCGGCGTTTTCCTTGGTGGCGTATTCGGATACCGTCACCACCTGCGCCTTTGTCACGTTGGCCCCCATCTGAATTTCGATCACGTCGCCTTCCTTGATTTCGTAGGAGGCCCGCGCGATCTTTCCGTTGACGGTCACGTGTTTTGCGTCGCACAGCTCGTTGGCGACGGTGCGGCGTTTGACCAGCCGCGATACCTTCAGATATTTATCAAGTCTCATTGGTCGTTGCTTCTCCTTTTCTGACGTCAAACCAGAATCTGACGCCGTCTTCCATATTCTCCACGCCGTATTGCTCCCCGTGCAGCTTCTGAATGGAAGCCACGATGGCAAGTCCCAAGCCGAAGCGCCCCTGTGACCGGGACAGGGACTTGTCCGCCCGGTAGAAGGAGGTCCAGATCTTTTCAATATCCTTGTTGGCGATCTGCGCGCCGGTGTTGAAAATGAATATTCTGTATTTGCCGTCCACTTCTTCCGCGGAGGCCTCGATCCGCCGCTCGCCGTCCACATGGGAGAGGGCGTTGGACAGGTAATTGTTGACCACGGAGGCGAGAATTACACTGTCCCCGTTCCCCCACAGGTCCGTCGGGATCTGATTTTTCACCGTGACCTGCTTTTCCTCCAGAATGCCCTCGTTCCGGTCAAACCAGTCCTGCACCAGCTCGTACAGCGAGAACATCTCCCGCATCGGCTCATAGGCGCCGGAGTCATATTTCGTGATCTCAAGCAGCTTGAGGATCATGTTGTTCATGCGGGTGGCCTCTTCCATGATGGTGTCGCAGTAGGCGTCCGCGGTGGCGGTGTTGCCGGTCTGATAAAACATCTTCGCGCCCTCCGCATAGCCCTGAATGATGGCGATGGGCGTTTTCAGCTCGTGAGAGATACCGGAAATGAAGGTCTGCCGCAGGTTGTCGATGGTCCGTTCGTTCTCAATATCCTCCAGCAGTTTTCTGTTCTTCTGCTGCAGATCGGTCAGCGCCGTGTCAAGGGAGTCGGACAGCTGGTTGATACTGTCGGAAAGCTGTGTGATCTCCACCAGATTGGTCTCCGGGCATTTTTCCGAGAAATCCAGCCGGGCCATCTTGTCGGTGGTAACGCACATCTGCTTGATGGGCCGGGTGAACCGGCGGATGTACAGCATAATGATGACCAACGCCAGCACCATGGACAGCATGATGGCCACGAAGGAGACGATGAAGTAGAGCTTGCCGGTGATGCTCAGCTGGCTGACCTGCATGCAGATCTCGATCCTCTCGCCGCCCTCCAGATAGCCGTAGACGTCCAGGAACTGGATGTCCAGGTGGGTGCTGGTGTAGGTCCGCAGCAGAAAGCCCCGGTTGCCGGCGGAAATTTCGCCGTCCACCGTCTGATAGGAAAGCTTGTATTTCTCGTCCACCGTGGGCGCGCGGGACAGGTCGAGGGGCAGCGTGTCCGTCATGGCGGCGGTTGAGTAGATGAACCGACCGTCCGCCGTGTAGATCTCGATGTTGGAATCCAGCCGTTTTTCCGCCAGCCGCACGGTCTCGTCGAATTCATCGGTGCCGTAGGTGCCGTTGATGTCGTCGATGGCCAGCCACAGCCTTGTGCCCGGCGCAAGAAAGTAGACCCATTCCGGCAGGTTGTAATAGGCGAAGAAGGGGATAAAAACGGTCAAAAAAAGGATCATTACGATCCCTCTCATGAGCTTCGCAGTGATACTGCGCTGCTTTTTTACGCGCGTACGCGTTTTAGTTTTTGCCATCTTTGCTCACCTCGAGCTTATAGCCGGTGCCGTAGATCGTTTTGATGTGCTGTGATCCCCAGGCGCCCAGCTTGGTGCGCAGTCTCGCCACGTGGGAGTCCACGGTTCTGACGTCGCCGTCAAAATCAAAGCCCCAGATGTCGTCCAGCATTTGCTCACGGGAGAAAACGCGTCCCGGCGCTGCCAGCAGCTTTTGCAGAATGCCGTATTCCTTCAGCGTCAGGCTGATGCTCTTGCCGTCCAGCCACACCTCGTGGGCGAAGCTGTCCAGCTTCAGCTCGTCAACGGAGAGCACCTTGGCGTTGCTGGTGCCGCTGCCGCCGCGCTTGAGCAGCGCCGCCACGCGCTTCATCAGCACGGAGGGGCTGCAGGGCTTGGTGACGTAGTCGTCGGCCCCGGCGTCAAAAGCGGTGAGCTGGTCATACTCCTGACTTCTGGCCGTCAGCATGATGATCGGCACGTCGGAGGTTTCCCGGATCTTGCGGCAGACCTCCCAGCCGTCCATGTTGGGCATCATGATGTCAAGGATGATCAGGGCGGTGTCGGGGTTTTCTTCGTAGAGCTTCAACGCCACGTCGCCGTCGTCCGCCTGCAGGGGCTCATACCCCTCCGCTGTAAGGAAGTCGCTGACAAGTCTCCTGATCAGCTCTTCATCGTCTGCAACGATAATTTTTTTCATTTTGTACCTTCTTTTCTGCGGTGTTCCGCAAATAATGTCCGGCAGCGTTCTGCCGAAAAACAGGCATTTTCACAGCCGTGAAAACAAGACGCCTGTTCTTAACAATGATAAAATACAGGGCCGACCCGGGAGAAATGGTTGATTCCGGCCGATTCTTCGCTGCGGTCCTGTCTGTATTCTATTATAGCAGTATTTTTCCTTCCCGTCAACAGCAGAAAATGCGATTGCGTACGATTTGTCCGGGCATTTTCGGCGCGGCCGCCTTACCCGGGCAGGGCGCACACGTCTACCCAGCCCTTGCTGCGGGAGAATCGCTCCAGCTCCGGCAGCGTCAGCTCCACCGCGCTGGCGGCGTTGCCCGCGGCGGGATAGACGATATCGAAGCGTTTCAGGGACTCATCCAGAAAGACCTCACAGCCCTCTTTGACGGCAAAGGGACACACGCCGCCGGGGGCGTGACCCACCAGCTCGATCAACTGCTCCGCCGTCAGCATTTTTGCCTTCACGCCGAACTTTGCCTTGAATTTGGCGCTGTTGACCTTGGTGTCGCCCGCGGTGACGATCAGCACCGCGTGGTCCTGCACCAGAAAGGACATGGTTTTGGCGATGCGGGCCTCCTCGCACCCCAGCGCCTGCGCCGCCAGCGCCACGGTGGCGGAGGAGACGTCAAACCGGCGGATCTTATCCTCCGCGCCGAAGGATTTTAAGTAGTCGATAACTTGTTCGATGGCCATGGGTTACCTCCGTAAAGCTGGATTTGTCGTGGGCGACGCATTGCGTCGCAGGTGTGAGGTGATAGGTGTTAGGTGTGAGAAAAAGCCGGTTTCCGATAAGGGAAAAACGTCAGTTTGAAAGATCTCAAACCTCAAACCTAACACCTCAAACCTGTCGCGCCTTCGGCGCGACAAACTCCGATTTATCTCGTCAGCCTCCTGATCCACCGGAACCGGTTGACCTTCACCACCGCCACGAAGCACTTGGCGATCTGGTCCGCTTTCAGAATAAAGAAGGTGACGGGGATCGGCCAGTGGAACACGAAGGCGGACAGAAAGGATAGGGGCAGCACCAGCCCCCACATGAAGATCAGGTCGTTGAACAGCACGAAGCGGGTGTCGCCCCCGCCGGAAACGATGCCCACCAGGCAGGGCGCTTCATAGGCGGAGCCGATCACCGTCACCGCTAAAATGTTGATGAACGCGGCAGCCAGCGCCCGGGTCTCCTCCGTGACGCTGTACAGGCCGAGAATGGAGCTTTTCAGCGCCAGCAGCAGCCCGGCGGAGAGCACACCGATGATCAGGTACATGATTTGCAGTTTTTTCGTATATCGTTTGACCCGGGGGATATCGTCCTCCCCAACGGTCTTGCCGATCAGTACGCTTGACGCGGTGCCGGAGGAGCCGTAGAGCACCGCCACCACCTGAAACACAGGGGCCGCGATGGCGTTGGCGCCGATGGCAGCCGCCCCCAGCCGCCCGATGATGGCGGTCTGCACGGACATGGCCACGCCCCAGGAGCCGCCGCTGCCGATCAGCGGCAGGCCCGCTTTGACGAAGTCCCGCACGTAGTCTTTCTCCGGCCGCAGGGCGTCCGCCAGCTTCAGCCGCACCTTTTTGTCCATGAAAAAGACGTAGACGGCCACAGCGATCAGCTCCACCACCCGGGCGGCGAAGGTGGCCCACGCCGCGCCGACGGCCCCCATCTCCGGGATGCCCGCCTTGCCGAAAATCAGCAGATAGTTGAGACTAATATTCACCACCAGCGCCAGCAGGGAGGTGATAAAGCCGATTTTGACGCTCTCCACGCTGCGCATCAGGGCGATCAGCAGGTTGGAGACGGCGAAAATCAGATAGGTCCAGCCCATGATGCGGATATATTCCGCCCCGGCTTCCACAATGGCCGCCTCGTTGGAAAGGATCCCCAGCACGGCCGTGGGGGCGATCAGCACCGCCGCCGCCAGCGTTCCGCTGATGAGCACCCCTGCCCACAGGGCCGCGGCGTAGACCTTGCGGATGGGTTCCGTCTGCTGCTTGCCCCAGTACTGGGAGGCGATCACCACCAGCCCGTTGCTCACGCCGTTGACAAGGCACTGCAGCAGAAACTGGATCTGGTTGGCCAGGCTCACGCCGCTCATGGCGGTCTCGCTGTAAGAGCCCAGCATGATGCTGTCCGCCAGATTGACGCTGAATACGATCAGGCTTTGCAGCGCCACTACGGCGAAGAGTCTGAAAAAGGTCTTGTAAAAATAACGGTCAAAGCTTTTTTTCATGTTGATGCTTCCCCAAACGATTCCGTCTTCTGTTCAATACTTTCTACATTATAACCATTTTCCGTCCTTTTTCAACCGATATTTTTTGAAATTCTTCCGAGTTGTCGTGAAAAGATAAATAATTATCGAAAAACGATAAAAATAGATTGACAAACAGAAAATGCCGTTGTATAATGCAGCCAAAGACAAAGAGAAACGGTAAAGGATCTGATCGACATGAAAAAACGGCAAATCTCCGCGGCGCTGTCGCTGGTCATCTGCGCGGCCTCCGCCTTGCTGCTGCTGGCGTGGCTGTTCACGTTCCCGCGGTTTTTCAACTGGTTTTATCTGGCCTATCACGGCATTGCGGAGAATCCCTACACCCAGGCGGTGCAAAAATTGGTGATCGGCGCGTTTTACGGCTGCGCCCCCTTTGCCGCCGCGTCGCTGTACTGCCTGATCCGGTTGCTGCTGAACATTCTGAAGGACCGGGTCTTTATCGCCAAAAACGTCCTGTACGTGTCCCTGGTGTCCCTGTTCTGCTACGCGGTGGCGGTCATTACGCTGGTCACGGGCCTGCGGTATTTCCCGCTGCTCATCATCTGCTTTGCCACGGGCACGGTAGGCACGCTGCTGCTGGTGATGAAAAACCTGCTGCGCAGCGCCGTAGAGCTGAAGGAAGAAAACGAGCTGACGATTTGAGGGGAAAAGCAATGATTACGGTGAATCTGGACGTGATGCTGGCCCGGCGGAAGATGTCCTCCGGCGAGCTGGCGGAAAAAATCGGGATCACGCAGGCCAACCTGTCAATCCTGAAAACGGGCAAGGCGAAGGCGGTGCGCTTTTCCACGCTGGAGGCCATCTGTCGAACGCTTCGCTGCCAGCCCGGCGACATTCTGGAATTTACGGAGGATGAAACCAATGGAAGATAAGATAAAAAGCGAAAACGCAGTCGGCGGGAATCTGCCGGAAGCCGCTGTGAACCCGGCAGGGGAGGCGCGGCCCAGATCGGATGGGACATTCCCATACACACAGAATGCGGATCAATCTCCGCTCTCCGAACTCCGCTCTCCGCTCTCTGTCGCGTACCCCAACGCCCGCCCGGTCGCCTCTCCGGCGCGGAATCCCTTCCCCATGGAACGGAGGGACTACGGCTTTGCCGCCGGGCTTATCGCCCTGTGCGTGGCGGTGGTGTTCATGGGGGCGTTCTGCGGCTTCCATCTCGGGTTTACCCTCTCCGGGCTGGGGCTGTTCGCGGCCTTGTCCGTCTATCTGAAACGCCCCGGCGTGAAAACCGGTCCCTTCGCCTGCGCCTGCGGCGTGCTGGCGGCGGCCACCTTCTCGGTCTTTACCCTGTGCGCGGACGACCAGATCAAGCTGTTCGCCTGCGCGGCGGTGATCGGCCTGTCGGCGGTGTGGTTCGACGCGCTGACGGGGAGAACAGAAGAGAAGGGCGACTTCGGACTGGTCCGCAACCTTGTCAACCACGTGGTCGGCAATACCTTCTCCCGCTTTGGGCAGACCTGGCGGGGGCTGCTGTTCAGCGGCGAGCGCAAAACCTTCGGCAAGGCGCTCATCGGCGTGCTGTGCGCGGTGCCCGTGGCAGCGGCGGCGGTGTCGCTGCTGGTGAAGGCCGACGGGGCCTTTGAGGCTATGACGGCGGCGCTACTGGAAAACTCCTTCCTGCTGATCGTCAAAATCGTGCTGGGATTGCTGGCGGGCGTGTT
>CADAMO010000171.1:0-3261 GCA_902788995.1 Oscillospiraceae bacterium | reverse complement strand
ACCGGAGGCGCAGAAGGACCCCGCCCCGGGACGGCTGGACGTGACCTATGCGGCAGCCTTTACGGCGGTGCTGTGCGTCTGCTACTGCTTTTATCTGTTTTCGCAGCTGGCCTATTTTTTTGACGCCTTCAAGGGCATGCTGCCGGAGGGGTATGAGATTTCCTTTTCGGACTACGCGCGGCAGGGCTTTTTTGAGCTGTGCTGGATCGCGGGCCTCAACTGTGCGGTGGTCTTCGCCGTGCTGCTGCTCGCCAGACCGAAAAACGGCAGGCTCCATCCGGCGCTGAAGGGGACCTGCACCTTCATCTGCCTGTTCACGCTGGTGGTCATTGCCACCGCCGTGGCCAAAATGGCCCTGTATATCAGCGAATACGGCATGACGCAATTGCGGGTGGGCACGGGCGTGTTCATGTGCCTGATCGTGGCGGTGTTCGTCGCCCTCACCCTGCGGGTGTACCTGCCGAAGGTGCGGGTGCTGCGGGTGGCGCTGGTCGGCGCAGCCTGCGCGGTGCTGCTGCTGGGCGCGGGCAACTACAACGCCTTCATCGCCCGGTACAACGACGCCCATATCTACAACGACAATCCCGGTTTTTCCGCTGCGGATGAGCTGTATATGCTGGGCCCGGAGGGGGTGCCGTCCCTGGTGAAGCTGACGCAGTGCGGCAACCCGAAGGTGGCGGAATACGCCGACAAGACGCTGCGGGACCTGCGGTATGATTATTACGACTATGACTATCCCGGCGAGGATTATGCCGGGGACCCGGTATTTGCTTATGACCGCAGAACAAAGGACGGTTTCTGCTGGTACAGCGTCCCGATGGCCAAAGCCTACGACGCGCTGGACGCCTATTTTGCCGCCCACCCCGACGAGGTGAAAAAAGAAGTGCCCACCACCATGGGCGAGACGGAGTCTGCCCGCGAAGAAGATGTGACGCGGTGAGAGCGGAACCGATTCAGAGCGGAGAGCGGAGTTCGGAGAGCGGAGAGTATCAGGGCAGCACGGCGTATCACGCCGTCGGTCGCTCGCCCATACGCAGGCGCTTCTGCAGTTCCGCGTCGTGCGCCGATGCTCCCGGAATAACGATATTGAAAAACCGCCGGTATGACGAAAACCGGCGGTATCGGATCGGAGCCGCTTTCGGGAAAACGGAAGGATGAAAGACATGAAAAAGAAGAACAGAATCATAATGGCGGCGATCCTGCTGTCGCTGGCGCTGTTGGCCGGATGCGGCAAAAAGGCGGCGCCGATCGACCTGCCGTCCGACGACGCCGTTGCGGCCGTTGGGATGATCACGATGAGCGGGGAGGATATCTACTTCACAGACCCCGACAGGATCAAGGCGGCCATGGACATTCTTCGGGCGGCGGAGCCCACCCGGCGGCAATCCGTCAATGACAGTCCCACGAACGTGGCAAGCTACGGCATCGTCAGCATCTATACCGGCGACCGGACGACGGTGGTTTATTACTACGAGAAAGACGGCAAACACTATATCGAGCAGCCGTACCGGGGGATCTACCGGCTGGAAGACAGTCCGGAAGACCTTCTGTTCCAACCGGATTGAAAGGTGCGGTACGGATGAGAAACACCTTTTTCAGACAATCATTTCCGATGTCGGACGTTATCATAATCGGAATCACATTGCGGGCGGATCACGGATCCGCGCTACATTTTTTACGCCTGCGGCGCGCCTTAACGGCGTGAGACGCCGTGTTGCCATCATCCCTGCCAATCCGTATTTCAGGAAGGAGATCCAGTTTTATGGAAAACCCTGCGGGCTTCTGGAAAACCGTGGAAGCGTATCTTCTGGCGCCAATTCTCTGCACGGTCTTTATCGTACTGGTGGTATTGAGTTACTTTTGGGAGGTATGGCACCTATCGGAACTGTTCGGGCGTAACGGCGACCGTTCCACAGATACTGACGCCATTTAAAGGAGGAATTTACCCATGAATCTGAAACGCGCCGCCGTGTTCGCGCTGAATCTGCTGGGCGTCGTCTGCCTGATTTATTTCGCCGTGCCGTTTCTGACGCACGATACCACCGTCCCGAACCCGGACGCCATGATCCCGATGGCCAGATGGGAAGGGGCCGGCACGATGCTGACCGCCGGTATCCTGCCGCTGCTTTTCGCCAACTCTCTGGGATACCTGCTGCTGCGGGGAATCAAGGGAAAACAAAAGCGGTTCCTGCTGTGCTTTCTCCCCGCCGCCCTCTGCGCGGTATTGGCCGCCGTCTACTGGATCGGGTCTCTCACCTTTTGGGCAACGTAACAAAACCGTCAAACGGAGCGAATGTTATTCGGTAGCACGGCGCATTGCGCCGTCGGGCGGTTGGATAAAAGGAACGTTCCGGTTGTGATGAAGCGTTGTTCTTCCATAATAATCGACGGGGCGGATAAAGGCACACGTCAGACGGCGCTATGCGCCGTGCTACGTGATGTAACTTCTCCCTCGCAGCGGCACTGAGGTGCCGCGCTACCGGATAACAGCGCGACAAACCGCCATTTTTTTCATTCCATTTCCGATCCCGCAATATGCCGGGATCTTTTTTATTTCTGCGATGCCTATTGTCAAACCCGGTCCGTTTGTGGTAAAATATTCTTCAGAAATATAATCAAGGGGTGCATTGGATATGATCACAGGCAAAACGATCGTTCTCACCGGCTGCAACAGCGGCATCGGGCTGGAGGTGCTCAAGCTCTTCGTCAAGGGCAACAACCGCATTCTGGCCGTGGATAAAGAGGACGGCCAGCTGGTAAAATTCGACCCGGCCAAGGTGACGGTGCTGAAAAAGGACGTGTCCTCCGCCGCGGCGGTGGACGAGATCTTTGCGAAGGCGGAGGAGCTGTTCGGCAAGATCGACATTTTCTACGCCAACGCCGGTTATTCCTATTATGAGGAGATCAACTACTGCGACTGGGACCGGGTGCAGCGGATCTTTGAAACCAACGTGTTCTCGCCCATCTACACCTATCAGAAGTACATCAAACATCTGGAGGGCCGCCCCGGCTGCCTGGCCATCACCATCTCCGCCATCGGCGAAATGGCCATGCCCGGCTATACGGTTTACAGCGCCTCCAAGTTTGCCATGAACGGCTTCCAGCAGGGCGTGCGGCTGGAAAAACCGAAGAATCTTCAATTGACCTGCCTCTATCCCATCGCGACCGATACCAACTTCTTCCGGACCTCCTCGCCCATTCAGTACCAAAAGCCCTTCCCGGTGCAGGACCCCGCCGTCGTCGCCAGAAAGATGGTAGCCG
>CADAMO010000170.1 GCA_902788995.1 Oscillospiraceae bacterium | reverse complement strand
AGCCTCGTTCCGCTACGCTCCACTCGCCTCCCACATCGTTTAGCGGATAGTTTTCAAATTTTACGAACTTTATTTGTCCAAAAATCTTGACGGGTTCAGCGGAATGAGGAATTCCGCATTGAATCGTTGATTCCTCTCTCCCTACGGCGCCAGGTACTGCAGCAGCCAGCCGGCGGCGCCGGTATAGAGGCTCCAGCCGCCGCGGCCCTCCATTCCGTCGGCGGAATATACGTCGCCCGCCAGGGCGTAGGGTTCGGTTTTGTATACCGCTTTCCCGTCGGGAGAGCGGTATTTTTCATTGGGCAGCAGGGCGTGAAGCACCTTCTCCGCCTGTTTCGTCATACCCTCCTTTTTCAGCGCCAAGAGGAACCACACCGCGGCGTGGGTATATTGCCCGCCGTTTTCCCGCACCCCTGCCGGGTAGTCGTTGATATACCCGGCCCGGGGGCTTTTTTGCGTAAAGGGGGGCGTGAACAGCCTGACGACGCCGTTGACCTCGTCGAACAGCTCCCGGTAGGCCGTTTCCAGCGCGGCGCGCGTCCGTTTCCGATCCGGCAGGTCCGCAAGGCCGGCCCACGCCTGGGGCAGCAGGTCCACGGCGCATTGGGCGGCGCCCGCCTTGCCGACGGGGGTACCGTCGTCCGCAAAGGCCCGCAGGTACCGGTCGCCTGCCCAGGCGTATTGTTCGCAGGCTTCAGCCATCTCCGCCGCCAGCCGCATCAGCTTTTCCCGCGCGGCGGCGTCGTGCATCACGTTGCACACCCGGGCAAAATCCAGCGCGGTTCTCCGCAAAAACATGGCCAGCCACACGCTTTCGCCCTCGCCCTTTTGGCCCAACGCGTCAAAACCGTCGTTCCAGTCGCCGCCCTCCATCAGCGGTAGAGAGTGGCGGCCCAGGCGCACCGGCGCAAAGGCCCGCAGACAGTGCTCGTACAGCGAGGCGCGCTCGCCTGTATGACGGAAACCATCGTAACGGCTGCTTTCTCCGGGGGCCAGCGGCGCGCCGGACAGGAAGGGGAGCGCCCGCCGCAGCAGGTCCCTGTCTCCCGTATCCCGGACGTATTGCGCCACGGCGTAGGGCAGCCACAGCCGGTCGTCAGAACAGCGGGTGCGTACCCCCTTCAGGAGGTATCCGTCCCCGTCCTTTACCCGGTGGAACCAATGCAGCACATCCCCCTCCGGGAACTGGGCCGTGGCCATTCTGATCAGCACCTCCCGGCAGAGCTGCGGGTCGCGGCGGGTCAGCGCCAACAGATCCTGTAACTGATCCCGGAAGCCCCAGCCGCCGGCGCATTGGTAAAAGCCGCATCGCGCCAGCAGGCGGGTATCCCGTACCTGATGCAGCAGCAGGGCGGAAGCGAACCGGTCCGCCGCCGGGTCCCCCGTGGCGGGGGTGGCGTACCGCAGCCTTTTTTCGGTGAAAGGCGCGTTCTTCAGCCGCACCGCCGCTGCTTCGTCGGCGGCAAAGCACAGACCGAAAACGACTGCCTGCCGCTCTCCGGGACGGAGGGTCAGCCTGGCCGAAACCGAGGCCTTCGGCCAGGTCCCCGCGCCGGTAGTTTCTTCGCCCACGCCGCAGGCGGCGGTTTTGTCGCAGTACAGCAGCAAAACGCCGGGCAGCTCTCCGTTGAGTGGGTTGCGGCAGAGCACGCCCTCCTCCGTGATCCGGCATCGCAGAAAGGCCCTATCCGCCTGTTTTGCCGACAGCAGCGGCAGGATCCGGTAGACGGCGGTCAATGACAGCGGCGCGCCGGACAGGTTTTTCGCTTCCACAAGAAGCCGCTTTTTGCCGCCCTTTTCCGGCACTGCCACGGTCACCGTGACGCGGCAGGGACCGCATACGCTTTCATAGACCGCCTCGGTATCCGTGAAGCGGGTCTTCGCGCCGTTGCAGACGTCATAGACGGCCCCTTCCACCTCCAGATGCAACCGTTCGCCCTCAAAATCCCGGGAGGGGTCGTTGCTCCACGGGGTCAGGCGGCACAACTGGGCGTTGTGGGCCCACGTGAACCCCGGCGACCGGTCGGAGACCAGCGTGCCGAAGCTGCGGTTGGCGAGGGTGTGGCACCAGGGCAGGGCGGGGCTTTCCGGCAGGGTGAAGGAACCGGGGCCGAAGGCGGAAACGTAATCCACCCCGGCGCCGGAGGGCTCCGCCGGACGGGCGGCGGGCAGCACGGTCGGGGGCTGCGGGGCAGTCGGCGCGTCTCCGGAACGCTCCGACGGGTACAGCAGCGAGGAAAACGCCGTCAACGCGGTAACGGTCTCCGGCGGCAGCGCGTTTTGGCGCAGCACGAAGACCCCGCCGCTGCGGCCCTTGTCGCCGTGCAGGTCCTCTTCCCGCAGCAGTCGGTCGAAGGGGGTCGCGTCCCCGTCGGCGTAATCCCCCGGCGCGTCTGTCAGCAGCGCCAGATCGTTGGCGACGCCCGTCTCCGCCAGCCGCTTATGCAGCCGCAGCAGCGAACGCAGCGCCCGGTCGGCGCACCGTTCCGCGTTCCTGACCGTGATCAGCGGCAGATCGCCTGAAACGCCCACCGCCCACAGGGCGCGCCGGTCGGCCGTCATCGTCTGCGCCGCATCCCGCTTTTCCGCGCTGACTTGCCCGAAAAACGCGTCCCGCAGAAAGCGCGCCGCCAGAGGGGCGGAAAAGGCGTCGGCGGCAAAGGGATTGCGCGCCCCGGCGGAAAGCGAGGGCAGCGCCGTCGCCCGGATGGCCTCCAGCCGTTCCGCCGCCCCGGCGGGGGTGTCGGCGCAGGTCAGCGCCAACACCTGCTCGGCGCTTTTGCCCGGGGGCAGGTCAAAGGGGAGCGTGAGCACGGCGGCGGGGCTGACCGAGCCGCCGATGCTTTTGTCCTGCGCGAAGAATGCAGGCGCGTCCCGGTAAGGGTCACGGGGCAGCGCCGTCTCCCGGTCGGTGGTGAAACGGAAATCCGACCCGCCGTAAAACCCCGCGCACAGGGCGGCGCTGACCGGAGAGACCCGGGTGAAGGTCAGGGTACGCCGCAACGGGTCATAGGCGCTGCGCAGGAACAGATCGGTAAAGGCCGGGTGGGGTTCCTCCCGCAGGGCGGGCAGCAGCAGGGGTTCAAAGTAAAAGCTGACCTCCGCCCGCAGCGGTTTGTCGCCCCGGTTGGTGAGCCGCACCGGGACCAGCAGCGAGGGCTGGGCCGGATGCCCCAGCAGCGCCATGGAGACCCGCAGATCGCCCTTGGTCAGTCCGGCGGTGAACGCCGTCGCGCCGAGCGTTCCTTCGCACCCGGAGGCCGCGTTCAGCGTCGCCGTTTCGCCGTTTGCCCGGATGGAGACGGTGACGCCCCGGCACCGGTCCCCATAGCGACAGACCTCCAGCGAGGAATACAGGCTCCGGTTGCGGCCCGTCCTGTCCGCCGCCAGCAGCCATTCCCCGCCGTAGGCGGCCGCCTCCGCAAAGGGGGCCTCCTCCGTTTCCGTTTCGGGGGAGCGCAGCAGCTCCTTCGGCAGCCGCCGCCCGCCGTACCGCCGTTTGTTGAAGATTTCCGGGGCGGTTGGCACTTTCTCGCACAGCAGGCTCTGTCCCGCCCGCATGGCGGGGTCCCGCATAAAGCGGCGCACGAAGATATCGTCCAGCAGGGCGTTGGCGGCGGCCACGATGCTCATGCCCACGTGGTGGGCCATGTAGCAGCGCACGATGCAGTAGTCCTCGCCGCCCGTGCGGGCGGGGGTGAAATCCACCGCCTCGTAAAAACCGCAGGGGCCTGTGGCGTGAAGGGCCGCCACGGCGGACAGGTTCTTCATCGCCCCGTGAAAGTCAAAGGGCAGCGCCAGAAAGGAGGAATAGGGGGAGATCACCGGCTCGTCGTCCGCCTGCCGCTTGAGGGCGAGGGCGGCAAGGCCGTGGGCCTTATAGCGGTAATTGCCCGCGTGGTCCGCCGCGAAAAAGCAGCTTTCCGAAATGCCCCAGGGCAGCCCCCTCATCCGCCGCTTCTGGGCGGCGAGGCAGGCCTTCAGCGATTCCCAAATGAAGGAGTTCTCCACCGTCGGGATGAAAAGGGCGGGCATGAAGTATTCAAACATCGTCCCCGTCCAGGAGGCCGCCGCCACCCGGCCGCCGCTGCGCACCAGCATTCTGCCCGCCGCCCGGTAGTGGGCCCCGGGAACCCGCCGCATGGCGGTCTCGTAGTAAGAGGTCATCCGCGCTTCGCTCATCAGCAGGTCATAATACGAATCGGAGAGCACGCCCTTCTGCGCGTCGAAGCCCACGTGGAACAGCGCCCGCTTATCGTCGTAAAGGAAGCGCAGGTCCGTCGTCTCCCGCAGGGTGCGGATCAGGCCGGTCAACGCCCCGGCCCGTTCGCCGCCCAGCTCTTTCAGACCCTCCTCCAGCGCCGTCAGGCAGCAAAGGAAATTGCCGCAGTCCACGGTGGAGATATATTCCGGCGTCAGCGGCGACAGCGTACCGGTATCGTACCAGTTATACAGACATCCGTTATATTTTGGCAGGGCCGCGACGGTCTTCAGCGTGGCGGAAAGCCGGTCCAGCATCTCCTCCGCGCCGATCAGCCCCAGGTCCCGCGCCGCCATCACGCTGACGAGGTACAGGCCGATATTGGTGGGGGAGGTGCGCCGCGCCGTGCGCATCACCGGGGTCTCCTGCCGGTTGTCCGGCGGCAGGTGGTGCTCCTCTTCCGTCACGGTCCCTTCGTAGTAGCGCCATGCGGCGGCGGTGAAGGAACGGACGGTCTCCCGGTCCCTCTCGCCGATCTTCCGCCGGTTCCCCTGCGGCAGCGGCAGACCGTCCGCCAGCGAAAACAGCGTCGCCAGCAGGATCAGCCCGCCCTCCAATCGCCCGAAGGGGCCGCCGTACAGGCACAGCAGACCCCCCGCGGCCAATGGCAGCAGATAGCCGCTGAGCAGCGGCCGGGCGGTGCGTCCCTCCGCCTGCAGAGCGGTGGTCCAGCGCAGCAGGTGTTTGTGGGTAACGGCGGAACGCACCGCCGCCCGGCCCAGCGCGTCGGCGCAGACGAAGGCCTTGCGGGGCAGCATGCCGGCGCACAGCAGCGCCCGGAGCGCGCTTTTGACCGAAAGGCTCATTTCGGTGGAAAAATACCGCCCGAACAGGCTTTTCAGCCCGCCCCTGCGAAGGGCGGAAAGGCAGGAAAGCAGGCTGTCCGCGCTGCCGGAAAGCAGGGCCGCCGCGAACAGCGCCGCCGCCCCGCGTTCCCCGGCAAAGGGGGCCGCCAGCAGGCAGGCGAGGGCCAAAACGGGAACCGCCGCCCGCCGGACGTTCTGCCACAGCTGCCAGCGGGCAGATGCCGGCAGCATGGCCGCCGGTTTTCCTTCCGCCACGGGGCGCAGCAGATAGCGCAGGTTCTGCACGTCGCCGCGCACCCAACGGTGCATCCGGGCGAAGTAGGAATCCGGCTTGCCCGGGAAGGACTCGGTGATCTCGCACTCCCCGGCAAAGGCGGTGCGCAGCATGGCCCCCTCCAATATGTCGTGGCTCAGGATCCGCCCCTCTTCAAAGCGGCTGCCGACAGCCCGGTTGAAGGCGTCCACGTCGATCAGCCCCTTGCCCGTGAACAGCGAGCAGCCGAACAGGTCCATGTTCCGCTCCGACACCGCCGGGGCGTAGGCCAGCGTGCCGCCCTCGGTCAGCAGCCGGGTAAAAAAGGTCCCTGCGGCAGAGCGCAGCGACACTTCGCTGCGGGGGGCGAAACACCCGTAACCCCGCCGGACGACGCCGTCCGGACCGAAGACGGGCCGGTTCAGCGGGTGCCGCGCCGCGGCGACCAGCCGCCGCAGCGT
>CADAMO010000169.1 GCA_902788995.1 Oscillospiraceae bacterium | reverse complement strand
AGCATAGTTATCCTTTTGGTTTTGGTATCACCGAGCACTCTGACACAGTCTTCGGGTAAGTCCTCGTTGTGAAGGATACCCGCGCGGATAGAGTCCTCGATGTCGTGATTTATGTAGGCAATGGTGTCGGCGAGTCGGACTATATTGCCCTCTTTGGTAGCAGCCTCCATATTGGTGTGGCAGATTATGCCGTTGAGTACAGCGTGGGTGAGATTAAGTCCCAGACCGCCCTTTTCTATGCGCTCGGCAACACGCACGCTCTGCACGTAATGCTTGAATCCGTGGGGACAGATCTCGTCGAGCACGCGCTCTCCGCAGTGACCGAAGGGGGAGTGCCCGAGGTCGTGCCCGAGAGCGATAGCTTCCGTGAGGTCCTCATTGAGACGCATTCCGCGTGCCATTGTGCGAGCGATCTGTGCTACCTCGAGGGTATGCGTCAGTCGCGTCCTGTAATGGTCGCCGACAGGGGACAGAAAGACCTGCGTTTTACGCTTCAGTCGCCTGAAGGAGTTGCAGTGTAGTATACGGTCGCGGTCGCGCTGAAAATCCGTCCTGTACGGACATTTTTCCTCGTCCTTGCGGCGCTTTGTCATAGCCTCATCGGTGCTGAGACAAGCGTCATCGCACAGTATCAGCTTTTCATTCTGTTCAGTCCGCTCGCGTACAGTCAACTCTGTCACCTCTTTGAAAAATCGTAGTAGAGCTCGCCGCAGTCCTCAACCCGAGCCGAGCCGTTTGTAGTTTCGGTGAGCTTATCGGTAAATGCGGAGACGTCGCCGCTTTTCACAGCGACCTCGAGCACGACATCTGCTCCGAAGTCGGAATCCGTCGTGACCGCCTCAAATTCGGGAAGAATGTATGAAATTTTCCCGTACATATTATAGTCAGTGGTTATTTTCAGTCTGTGGCAGAGCCGCATATCCATGATGTGAGCCGCGTCGCAGGCTATCGAAGCCGCGTGGGAGTATGCCCTCACGAGACCGCCGCCCCCGAGGAGTATCCCTCCGAAGTAGCGTGTCACGACGATACACACATCTGTCAGACCGCGCTTTTTCAGCACATCGAGCACAGGTACGCCGCCCGTGCCCTGAGGCTCGCCGTCGTCGGAGTATCGGGAAATATTGTCCTCGCGGACTATGTAGGCATAGACATTGTGTCTTGCCTTGCGGTGCTGAGCCTTTATGGAGTTCACAAACTCCACCGCCTCGTCATTATTTCTGACGGGAGCGATATGCCCGATAAATTCCGAGCGCTTTTCGATAAACGAAGCCTTTGCCGTTTCCGAGACTGTTAAATAATCCATAAAATACCTTTTGTTATACGCAAAAAGCCGGTCAGAGACCGGCTGTATGACTTACTTGTCCATATTGAAACGTCTTTTGAATCTGTCAACACGTCCGCCGGTATCGACAAGCTTCTGCTTACCCGTGAAGAACGGGTGGCAGTTCGAGCAGATATCCACGCGAAGGTTATCCTTCGTGGAACAGGTCTCGAACGTGGCGCCGCAAGCGCACTTGACTACGGTGGGCTTATAGTTGGGATGGATTCCCTGCTTCATTATCGTTTCACCTCACTTACATTATGATCCACAACATAAGTAAACAGTCGAAACGCCCCGCAAGACGTTCCCGCTTAAATAGTAAAGGTATTTTATCACAATGAAACGCAGATTGCAACACTTTTTTTCATTATTTTTACAGGGTCAGGCTTTTGCGCAGCTTCAGGGAGTACAGCACGCACGCCTTGACCGGCAGATCCGTGATGCGGGTGAAGGCCTCGGCGTAGAGCGCCAGCTGCGACGCGTAGCGCTCCCGCAGGGTGGAAATCTCCCTGATATTATCGGTTTTGTAGTCCACGATCACCGCGCCGTCCGGCTCCGTGAACACCATGTCGATCTTGCCGATGACCACGGTCTTTTCGTCCCGGAATTCCTCCGGCACGGAAGGATCCATCTCACAGACGCTTTTGGCGATGGTGAACTCCTGTTCCCGGTAGACCCGCTCCGCCGTTTCGCAGCGGCGCATGAGGTCCGACAGAACGAAGGTCCGCACCGATTCCATATCCACGCTGTCCGCCTCCGCGCGGGTGAGCCTGCCCTTTTCCACCAGCCGCTCCCGCTCCTGCTCCGGGGCGGTTTTGCAGGCTTCGAAATCGCAGAACTGCAAAAACTTATGGGTGGCGGTGCCCCGGTCGGCGGGGGTCAGGGACGAAGAGGACAGAAAAGCCGGAACGGACCGGGCGAAATACTCCGGGTTGAAACGCTCCTCGTTCACCGCGGAGGCCGTATGCTTGGACCGGGCCGAGGCCACCGGGGCGTAGGGATAGACGAACCCGGCTTTTTCCGCGATCCGCGCCACCGTTTCCGGCTCCGGGGGCAGGGGCTCCGGCAGTTCCTCCGGCAGCGTGGGGAGTGAAGGCAGCGTATCAACGAGCCGGAAAACGCCGACGGAACTCGTCTGCGCCGTTCTGACCGCCGTCTGCCGCAGAGCGGAAGCCTGCGGATGGCGCAGAAGCGAGGCCGTCAGCCACTGGTACGGGGCGGAGGAACCGCGCACCCGGTAGGCGGGGATGGGCCCGCCGCCGCACAGCAGGTTGCCCGCGTCCGCCAGCTTGTCCGCCGCCTTTTCGGGCGAAAGGACCAGATACAGCTTTTCCTTGGCACGGGTCAGGGCCACGTAGAAGATCCGCAGTTCCTCGCTCATGGCGGCGCGGTCCAGCTCTGTCCGGATGGCGGAGGAAGAGAGGGTGTCGTAGCTTTTGATATTCTCCGGCTCCTGCCGTTTCAGGCCGACGCCGTTGAGATGGCTGATGAGCAGCGGCGCGCGCAGGTCGGTTTTATTGGTGGCCTTGGTCGTGCCCGCGATGACGACAAAGGGGAATTCCAGGCCCTTGGAGCGGTGCATGGTCATAATGGAGACGCTGTCCCGCCCGGCGGCGTTGGAAGCGCCCTCGATCCTTGCGCCGTTCTCCCGCAGGGCGTCCATATACCGGATAAAACCGCCCAGCGTCCGGGCGCTCTCCGACAGGCCGCCTTCGGCGTATTCCAGCAGCATGCGCACGTTGCCGCGACGGTGTTCGCCGCCGCGCATGGCGCCGCAGACGGAAAGGAAGGCGGTATCCGCCAGCAGCTCCCGCAGCACCTCCCCAGCGCTGCGGGTGGCGGCCAGCTTCTGGTAATATTCCAGCGTCCGCAGCAGGGCGGCGCATTTTTCGTCGCCGTTGCCGGCGCAGAGGGCCACGGAGGAATAGAGCGATACGCGGGGATTGCCGGAAAGCCGCTTGCCCTCCAGCCGCACCCGGGCGGCGTCGTCCGCCGTGAAACCGAACAGGGGCGAAAGCATCACGCCCAGCAGGTCCACGCTGCGGGCGGGGTCGTCCGCCACCCGCAGGAAGGACAGCAGGATTCGGATCTCGGCGGCTTCAAAAAAGCCCTCCCGGGCGTCCACCGCCGCCGTCAGCCCCTCCTTGGCCAACGCCTTGGCGAAGACCTCCGTCAGCCCTTTTGCGGAGCGCAGCAGAATGCAGAAATCGCCGGGCTCCGCCGGGCGCTCGCCCTCGTCCCCCTGCACGGTTACGCCCCGGTCCAGCTCCCGCCGGATCAGCGCGGCGGTAAAGCGGGCCTCCGCCTCCGCGCCGTGACAGGCGGGATCGTCCAGCACGTCCACCTCAAAGGAGGGCTCGCCGTTTTCGGGATAGCGCCCTTCGGCGTAATGGAGCTTTTCGTCGTCGTTGTATTCGATCTCGCCGCACTCTTTGGACATGACCGAGGAGAAGATGAAGTTCACCGCGTCGATCACGCCCCGGCGGCTGCGGAAATTGGTGCCGAGGATGATTTTGGAGCGAGACGCTTTGCCGTCGTAATAGGGATAGCTTTCGCATTTTTCAATGAACAGCTCGGGGCTGGCCAGCCGGAAGCGGTAGATGCTCTGCTTCACGTCGCCCACCATGAACATGTTGTCCCCGTCTTTGGACAGGGCGGTGAAGAGGGATTCCTGCGCCCGGTTGGTATCCTGATATTCGTCGATCAGGATCTCGTTGAAGGCGCCGGAAAGCTCTCTCGCCAGCTGGGTTTTGCCGTCCGGCGACTGTGGGTCGGTGAGCAGCGCCAGCGCGAAGTGAAGGATATCCGGGAAGTCGTAGGCGTTCATGTCCCGTTTGCGCGCCAGCAGCGTCTCGTTGAACAGCAGCACCGCGCGCACCAGCTCCCGCGCAATGGGGGCCAGCACCGCCGCGTCCTCCGCGTTCTCCTCCTGCGTGGCGGCCATTTTACCACGGAAAGATTCCAGCAGCTCCTTGATCCGGCTGCGCTTGGCCGCGGCGGCCAGCTTGTGAGGCTCGTCCGTATAACCCTTCGGGGCGCGGAAGCTCTTGGCCTTCATGCCGGAGAGGGCGGTTTCCAGCGCGATGATGCGCCCGTCCCACGGCAGGTCGGCAAAGCGGTCCGCCAGCGTTTCCAGCGCGTCCCGGTCGTTTTCCAGCACGGGGCCGAGTTTTTCGTATAACGTCTCGTCGTAACCGGCGTCGGAGAGGGCCCCTTCCGCCAGCAGCAGACAGTAATCCAGCCCCTCGCGGATATCCGCGGTGATGATGCGGCCGAAGACGCTCTGTTCCGCGCCGGAGACCTGAAAATGATCCGCCGTCCCCTCCAGCCATTGGGCCGGATGGGGCTCCGACAGGGAAAAATCCGACAGACGCAGCAGGGCAGCGATCAGGCCGTCGTCGCTGCGGCCCCGCTCGAACAGGCGGGTCAGGGCGAGGAAGGCCTCGCCGTCTTCGCCGTAGAGGCGCTCGATCACCTCCTGCGCTACGGTGTTTTTCAGGACGAGGGCCTCACCCTGATCCAGCATGCGGAAGTCGGATTCCACCTCGCAGGCGTGGAAGTGCTCCCGCACGAAGCTCATGCAGAAGGCGTCCATGGTGCACACCTGCATGCCGTCCAGCCGGGACTGCAGGAGGGAAAACTCCCGGCGGCGCTCCGGCGTTTCCGCCGATTTCTGCCGCAGGCGCTTATAGATCCGCTGGCGCATTTCCGCCGCCGCGGCGTTGGTGAAGGTGACCACCAGCAGCTCGTCCGGCGCGCAGGGGCGCTCCGGGTCCGTCAGCTTGCGCACGATGCGCTCCACCAGCACGCTGGTCTTGCCGGAACCGGCGGCGGCCGCCACCAGCACCGTGCCGCTTTCCGCGTTGATCGCGTCCAGCTGTTCCTTCGTCCATTTTCTGTCAGCCATCGTCCCGTTCCTCCTTCCGCAGCAGCGCCGCCGCGTCCGCGTGGGACAGGCCCAGCAGGGTGCGGCTGGGGTCCTCTTCCTCCCGCAGGCACACGTCGTTGTAATCGCAGTAGGCGCAGGTGTGTTTATAGTCGCCGTCCAGCACCGGCAGGGCGGCGATCTCGCCCCGGTGCAGGCGCAGGGCCGTGTCGGCCAGCACCGCGTCGATCTTTTTATGAAGGGCGGCAAAGCCGGTCAGGGACAAAAAGGTGCCCTTGAGCTTGCCGTTTTTGTCGATGGAGGCGGTGAGGTAGCGGCCCTCCGCGGCGCTTTCCATGCCCCGCAGCACCGTCTCGCTCTCCAGCAGGATGCCGTTCATCCGTCCGTTTTTCAGCTTCTGCCGCAGCACCTCTTCCGGGGTGGCGTTCCGGGGCAGCTTGTCCCCGCCGGTTTTGGCGGGCACGTACAGCACCCCGGCGGGCACCACGTCGCCGTAGCGCTCTTTTCCGTGGTCCCACAGGCACATCAGGTAGATCAGCATCTGCATATTCAGCCCGTCGAAGATATCGCTGAGGCGAAAATTCTTA
>CADAMO010000168.1 GCA_902788995.1 Oscillospiraceae bacterium | reverse complement strand
CAGGTGCTGTCGCCCATCACCACGCCCCGGGGGCCGTCGGAAAAGGCCACAGGAGGGATGCCCAGCCGTTTGACCCCGCCGGCCAGGCAGGGCCGGTGGTTATATTTGCGCTGCCGCGCGATCAGATCCACGCCGTTGCGTAAAAAGAACTGCCTGCCGGACAGCATCCGCAGCTTCTCATGCAGCGTCAGCTCGCCGCAAAGGGCCTTTGCCGCGTCGTAAAGGGCGTCGTCCGTTTTGACTGTCCGGTATTGGTTGACCGCGTCCTGAAAATTCATGCGTCACACTCCCGCTTTTTTCTTACAGCATACCACGCCCGCGCCGGAAAATCAACCCGTCGTTGTATTTCCGGCAAATCCGCTTCCGCCTTGACAGAACCGGCGGGGTTTGTTAAACTGGTGGTATCACAACAACAGACAGGAGGATCTTTATGAGTCAGTTTTTGGAGGCGCTGGCGGCGTTTGCCCGCACGCAGCCCTTTCCGGTGTTCCGTTTCGCGGAGATCGTGGGGGACGGGGAACCTGAAACCGTCGATCTGACCGCCACGAACCGCAGCCAGAATATCTATTCCGTGGCCAAGCTCTTCGGCGTCACCGCCATCGGTATCCTGCGGGACAGGGGACTGGTGCGCCTTGAGGATAAGGTCTGCGATATCCTTGCGGAGGACCTGCCCGCGGCCGGTATGGACCCCCGCTGGAAGGACGTCACCGTGGAGATGGCGCTGGCCCACCGGGCGGGACAGCCTGGCGGGTTCCTCGATATCGACGTGATCCCCGCCAAAACCTTCGGCGAGGATTATCTGCGGTATATGCTGACTTACCCGCTGGCCTACGCCCCCGGAACCGAGGAGCGCTATTCCGACGGCGCTTACTACCTGATCTCCCGGATCGCGGAGAAGGTCTCCGGCGTGCCGCTGGACGACTTCATCTGGCGGGAGATCGGCCTGCCCTTCGGCTATGAGGAGCTGGCGTGGAGCCATTGTCCGCAGGGCCACGCCATGGGCGCGACCGGGCTGTATATTTCGGCGGCGGATATGGCGAAGCTGGGCGCGCTGTACCTCGGCGGCGGGCAATATCAGGGCCATCGCGTCTTTTCGGAGGCGTGGCGGGACCTTGCCGTGGAAAAGCATTTCTCCCTCGACCCGCACCGCACCGGCAAATACTACGCCAAGGGAGGCATGAACGGGCAGAAGCTGTATATCATCCCCGGTCAGAACCGGGTGGTGGCCATGCAGTCCTACGGCGGCAACACCGAGATCATCGGCGACTGGATCGCGGCGTATCAGTCGTAAGTCGCGTATCGCGGCACCTCAGTGCCGCTATCGTCGCAAGTCGTAAGAAGCCCTCCGGGCGGCCGTGTGAGAAGCGCACGGAAAAAGAGATAAAAAAAGAAGCCCGCAAACGGACTACGCAGTCGGTCCGCTCAAAAACGGTCTCGGATCTGCTCACAGATGCGGGTTTCCGTGGTTTTCTTACAACATATCTCAACAAAAGTCAATCATGAAACAGCGGCGTACCTGACGGCGCGTCGCCCTCCCAAACACAGCACCCCGCCTTGCAGCGCAAGGCGGGGTGCTGCTATGGAGGTGTTCCTTCCTTTTTTTACAGGGCAGCAAAGAAAAAGCAAAGTCAGATTTATCTAACTTTGAAGCAATAATCGTTGTCGTCAATTGTGAAAATGAAATTTAGAGGTTTGTCTGTGGCTGATTGAAGAACCTCAGGAACTTCAATTGCAAATCTGATAATACGCGTTGTGATTGAGCTTAATGGAGCAAAAGTCATTGAATTACTGTAATCCCAATCATTCATATCGACTGAATTACCCCATGCGGTATGATATCTTGCGTCTTCACTTTCAAAAGCGCTTGCGTTATAATCGTTATTCCCGTTGAACGTATAACCGTTATCGTAATCCACAATATAGTAAAGTGAGAATGTTTCGTTTTGTTTTGAATCCCCGATATATTCGACTGTACCAGAGAAGAACATCATAACTTTTCCGTCTGCGGCTTCATAAGGATTGCTACCAGAGATCTGTCCTGTTGGTGTGAGAAAATTCTCGTCCGGCCAGTTCGCCAATTCTTTAGCGAACCCGTCAAAAGAAGGAGTAAATTTAAATATTTTTGTGGATATTGATTGGCCAAAGGATAATGGTTCTGATTTTGTTTGAGTATTTGATAATGGTTCTGATTTTGTTTGAGTATTTAATGAAACGGTAGAGGATTGGTCATTGTTACCACAAGAGGCAGAAAAAATCAAAACAACTGCAACAAGTAATAAAGCGATTTTTTTCATAACTAAACTCCTTTTTTTGATACATTGATTTTTAGCGGTTCTTTCGTATTGAAGAATTCTTTTCATATTTAATCTGATTTGTTTGGTTGTCTTTATGACATACCTCCTTCCGCGCATAACAAAAAGTGCGGCAAACCGAAGCTTGCCGCACCGAAAAATACAAAGCCCCGATTTGTCGCTACACGAATCTGAATATACCAATCATAACCATACTATAGCTGTGAAAAGGATATAGAGCCTGTACTTTTACCAAGGGATAAAAATACATAGCTATAGTATTGGTATTCAAATAAAAAATAAAAATCCTCCGGCATATTCAAAATTCATGTAGCATAAACAGAATACCATAGAATCAGATTCTTTTCAAGCGTTATTGGCTGTTTTATTGAAGAAAAAGGAAAGCCTCCGGTTCCCGATAAAGGGAGCCCGGAGGTTTGCCATTATATCAGGGAATCAGAACAGCCCGGAAATCCTGCCGTTCTCGTCCACGTCGATCTTTTCCGCGGCGGGGACCTTGGGCAGGCCCGGCATGGTGAGGATATCGCCGGTGAGCACCACCAGGAAGCCCGCGCCCGCGCTGACCTTCACGTTCTTCACCGTCACGGTGAAGTCCTCCGGCGCGCCAAGCTTCGTGGGGTCGTCGGAAAAGCTGTACTGGGTCTTGGCGATGCACACGGGCAGCTTATCAAAGCCAAGCTCGGTGAGCTGCGCGATCTGCTTTTTGGCGTTGGGCATGATGGTCACGCCGCTGCCGCCGTAGATCTTCTTCGTCACGGCCTCGATCTTCTCCTCAATGGAGGCGTCCAGCTCATAGCTGAAGGTGAAGTCGCCCTGCTCCTCTTCGCACAGGCGCACCACCTCGCGGGCCAGGGCCTCGCCGCCCTTGCCGCCTTCCGCCCACACGGTGGAAAGCACGGTGTTCACGCCCAGCTCGCGGCACTTGGCGATAATGAAGTCGATCTCCGCGTCCGTGTCGGTGGGGAAGCGGTTGACCGCCACCACGCAGGGGAGCTTGTAGACGTTCTTGATGTTGGAAACGTGGCGCAGCAGGTTCGGGATGCCCTTTTCCAGCGCGTTCAGGTCCTCGGTGGCGAGCTGCTTCTTGTCGAGGCCGCCGTGCATTTTCAGCGCGCGCACCGTGGCGACGATGACCACCGCGTCGGGGGTGAGGCCCGCCATGCGGCACTTGATGTCCAGGAATTTCTCCGCGCCCAGGTCCGCGCCGAAGCCGGCCTCTGTCACGGTGTAGTCGCCCATCTTCAGGGCAAGGCGCGTCGCCATCACGGAGTTGCAGCCGTGGGCGATGTTGGCGAAGGGGCCGCCGTGCACGAAGGCGGGGGTGCCCTCCAGCGTCTGCACCAGGTTGGGCTTGAGGGCGTCCTTCAGCAGCGCCGTCATGGCGCCCACGGCCTTCAGGTCGCCCGCGGTCACGGGCTTGTCGTCGTAGGTATAGCCCACGATGATGCGGGAAAGGCGCTCTTTCAGGTCGGTGATGGAGGAAGCGAGGCAGAACACCGCCATGATCTCGCTGGCCACGGTGATGTCGAAGCCGTCCTCACGGGGCACGCCGTTGGCCTTGCCGCCCATGCCGTCCACGATGAAGCGCAGCTGCCGGTCGTTCATGTCCACGCAGCGCTTCCACGTGATCTTTCTCACGTCGATGCCAAGGGCGTTGCCCTGCTGGATGTGGTTGTCCAGCATGGCGGCCAAGAGGTTATTGGCCGCGCCGATGGCGTGGAAGTCGCCGGTGAAGTGCAGGTTGATATCCTCCATGGGCACCACCTGGGCGTAGCCGCCGCCGGCCGCGCCGCCCTTGACGCCGAACACCGGGCCCAGGGAGGGCTCGCGCAGCGCCACGGTCACGTCCTTGCCGATGCGGGAAAGGCCGTCCGCGAGACCGATGGTCGTGGTGGTCTTGCCCTCGCCCGCGGGGGTGGGGGTGATGGCGGTGACGAGGATCAGCTTGCCGTCCTCCCGGTCCGTCTCTTTCAGAAGAGCGGGATCCACCTTTGCCTTATATCTGCCGTACTGTTCAATGTATTTTTCGTCCACGTGCGCCTTGGCGGCGATTTCGCCGATGGGACGCATCTCGCATGCCTGGGCGATTTCGATATCGGAAAGATAAGCCATATTCGTGCCTCCTGTTTGCTGTCTCGGTAGCGCGGCACCTCAGTGCCGCTTCTGACGAATGTAACTGATATGCGTTTGCAAAAAAAGTTGTTTGTGCTGATAGCGGCACTGAGGTGCCGCGCTACGGGGCCGCTTAATGGTGGAATAATCTCATGCCGGTAAACGCCATGGCGATGCCGTACTTGTCGCAGGTCTCGATGACCTGATCGTCGCGGATGGAGCCGCCGGGCTCTGCAATGTAGGAAACGCCGCTCTTGTGGGCTCTTTCAATGTTGTCGCCGAAGGGGAAGAAGGCGTCGGAACCGAGGGACACGCCGGTGATGGTGTCAAGATAGGCGCGCTGCTCCTCTTTGGTGAAGGGGGCGGGCTGTACGGTGAAGTATTTCTGCCAGTTGCCGTCGGCGCAAACGTCCTCTTCATTCTGGTTGATGTAGCCGTCGATCACGTTGTCGCGGTCCGGGCGGCCGATATCCTCGCGGAAGGGGAGGTTCAGCACCTTGTCCGCCTGACGAAGGAAGAAGGTATCCGCCTTGGAACCGGCGAGCCTCGTGCAGTGGATGCGGGACTGCTGTCCGGCGCCAACGCCAACGGCCTGTCCGCCCCAGGCGTAGCAGACGGAGTTGGACTGGGTGTATTTCAGGGTGATAAGCGAGATGATCAGGTCGCGGATGGCTTCTTCCGGCAGCTCTTTATTGGCGGTGACCACGTTTTTCAGCAGGTCGCGGTCGATCTTGAAGTTGTTGCGGCCCTGTTCAAAGGTGATGCCGAACACCTGCTTGTGCTCCTGCTCGGCGGGCACGTAGTCGGGGTCGATCTTCACGATGTTGTAGTTGCCCTTGCGCTTGGATTTCAGGATCTCCAGCGCCTCCGGCTCGTACCCGGGGGCGATCACGCCGTCGGAGACCTCGCGCTTGATGAGCTTGGCGGTGGTCACGTCGCAGACGTCCGACAGGGCCACCCAGTCGCCGAAGGAGCACATGCGGTCGGTGCCGCGGGCCCTGGCGTAGGCGCAGGCGAGAGGGGAATCGTCAAGGCCTTCGATATCGTCCACAAAGCAGGCCTTTTTCAGCTTTTCGGGCAGCGGGATGCCCACGGCCGCGCTGGTGGGGCTCACGTGCTTGAAGGAGGTGACGGCGGGCAGGCCCAGCGCCGCTTTCAGCTCCTTGACCAGCTGCCAGGAATTGAAGGCGTCAAGGAAATTGATGTAGCCGGGGCGGCCGCAGAGGATCTCGATGGGCAGGTCGCTGCCGTCGTGCATATAGATCTTGGAGGGTTTCTGGTTGGGGTTGCAGCCGTACTTCAGTTCAAATTCTTTCATGGTCGTCTCTCCTTATTGATTTTTATTCAGCAGCCGGGTCTCGAAGTCGCCGGTGGCAAGGTCGGTGTAGCGCACGTAGAGGGAAATTTTATTGTCCGCGTCCAGCGCGTTCCACAGCTTGTCCG
>CADAMO010000167.1 GCA_902788995.1 Oscillospiraceae bacterium | reverse complement strand
CGCCCTCAGCGTGGCCCTGTTCGGCATGTTCTTCGCCATCATTATCCCCCCTGCCCGCAAGGACAAGATCATCGCCGGGATCATTCTCGTCTGCTTTACCCTCAGCTATCTCTGCTCGGTGCTGCCGGTGGTGAGCGGCCTGCCGGAGGGCACCCGCACCATCATCCTCACGGTGGTCATCTCCGCGGGCGCGGCGCTGCTGTTCCCGCGAAAGGAACCGGAAGGCGAAACGGACAAAACGACCTCCCCCGACAAAGAAGAGGAGGCGGCCGTATGACCCACAATATCTGGATTTACATCGCCGTGATGGCGGGAGTGACGTTCCTGATCCGGGTGCTGCCCCTGACGGTGATCCGCAAGAAGATCAAGAACCGCTTTTTCAATTCGTTCCTGTACTATGTGCCCTACGTGACGTTGGCGGTGATGACCTTCCCGGCCATCGTCCACGCCACCCAAAGCACCTGGAGCGGCATTGCCGCCATGGCGGTGGGTGTGGCCGCCGCTTATTTCGGCGCGGACCTGTTCAAAACCGCCGTCGCCTGCTGCGTGATGGTGTTCGTGCTGGAGCTGTTTTTGGTGAGATAAAAGTCGGAAGTCATCAGTCGGAAGTCCAGACCAAATCGGGGAAAGATAAGTATTAAGCGAAGCAAAGAGGATCTCTGCTTCGCTTTTTTGGTTCATCGTGAATCATTGCGGAACGACTGTAAACAAAAGTTCCCATGGAATCGGATCATCTGCGTTATTCCCACGAGACCGTGAGCTTTCTGTGCTGTCTGGCGCAGTCGGTCAAATACAGATTGATCAACGTCTGATAAGGGATACCCGTCACGGATGCCTGCTCCTTGAAATAATCAATCGCGTTGCTGTCAATGTTGATTGTGATCTGCTTTTTCAGCATCTTTGCATAAGGATTTTTTCTCGCTTCGGAAAAATCATATTCATCTCTCATGTTCATACTCCCTTCATCCGTAATACTGTCCCGTTTCGGTTTTGGTGGCTCTTCGGGCGGAAATGATCCGGATCACCGTCTCCGATTCCCGGTAACAATGACACACGACCAGCAAATTCGCGGAAAAGCTGTTGCCGAGAATGATAAACCGTTCTTCATTTTCGGAATGCTCCGGATCGTCGATCAGCAACGCGTTATCATCATAGAACACCGTTGTAGCTTCCTCGAAAGAAATGCCGTGCTTCTTTTTATTGATGGAATTCTTATTTTCATCCCATTCAAAACAGAGTGTTTACATAATTATATTATAATTATCAGAAAATTATTTGTCAATTGTTTTTTTAGAACGGACGATAAAAAACTGCCGCTCAATACCCAATGTCATTAAGTTAAGCGGCGTGTGCGGGATAGACCCCGTAGCACGCTGCCTCAGCAGCGTAATAAACGAACGTTGAGACGGAGCTGAGGGTGCGGGTGTCCAGTGGACACCTCTGTCGAAGACAGAAGCACCGACCGAAGCGGCAGCTGAGAATCCGTGCTACCACCTTAACTTAATGTCATTGGCTCAATACCACTTTTTCTTCTTGCCGATCCAGATCAGGGCGGCGCTGACAGCGGCGGAGAGGGCGATCACGTAGACGTAGCCGAAGCGCCAGTGCAGCTCCGGCATGTTGACAAAGTTCATGCCGTACCAGCCCGCGATGATGGTCAGGGGGAAGAAGATGCTGGTCATCACCGTAAACACCTTCATGCTGCGGTTGAGCTGCAGGTCCAGATAGGCGGAATAGGCGTCCTGCACGTGGCTGAGGGTGCTGCTGAGGGAATCCACGTCCTCCCGCAGGCGGATCACCTTCTGAGAGAAGTTGGCCAGATACCGCAGGTATTCGCTCTCAAACAGGCTGTTTTCGTCCTCGTCCAGCGCAGTGCTGATATCCAGCAGCTGCTCGTAAAAGTTGTGCATTTTGATGAGGTCCTGCTTCATCTTCAGCAGCGTGAAGTTGAAGTCCTTCCCCGCGCTGCCGCTGAACACGGCCTCTTCCAGCTCCGTCATGCGCAGGGCGGCGTCCTCCAGATGGCCGGTGCCCTCCGCGATCAGGGATTCCAGAAAGGTATAGATCAGCTTTTCCAGCGTGGGGGTCTTGAAGGCGGTTCGACGGACGGAATCCATGAATTTGCGTTTGGTGGAGGCGTCGTGATCCTCCACATCCACCACGATAAACAGATTTTCTTTGATAAACAGCGCCACACAGTCGTCCGCCTCGTCCACGTGTTCAAAATCGGTCACGCGCAGCTCCGTAAAGGTGTAGTCGTCATACACCTGCACCCCGGAGCGGAACCGCTTGCTGGCGGTTTGCAGCATGGCGGCGTTTTCCTCCGCAAGGCCAAGGCGTTCCAGCAAAGACGCAGCCTCTTCCCTGCCCACGTAACCGGCGGTCAGCACGCCCTCACGGACGGCGCCGGCATCGATCTCGGTCAGCTGATTGTTCAATTCATAAAACATAGTTTCTCCTCAATCATTCAACAATATGCCAAAAGAATATCACATTCCGGGGCGGTTGTCAATCAAATAGCGCTTCCGCGCGGGCCATGCGGAATAAGACGGAGATAAATTGGGAGCTTATCGGGATGTTGACCCATGCGGCAGCGCGCGCTGACGGCGCCGTCCCCCTTTGTCGCGTTGCGACATTTCCCCCGCACTGCGGGGGAATCATCCTCAGTGCCGCTATAAGCACAAACAACTTTTATAAATAGTCGCCTTAACGCTCATTATGTTAGAGAAAACGGCAGATAATTCTAAAATCCATTTCAAAAGTTACTTTTGTCAAAAGCGGCACTGAGGTGCCGCGCTACCGGGGAAATCTTGTTGCTTCAACAGATTCTAATTGCTGCATCCCACAATTTTCCGTGATGAATCAATTCTTTTAACCTTGCACGTCAGACGGCGCAATGCGCCGTGCTACGGTCGTGGTCTGCGCCAACAGCGGCACTGAGGTGCCGCGCTACCGAAAAAACTATAAAAAACAAGCCGGGGCGGTTTGCCTCGGCTTGAATCTTGTTGCGTAATGTAAATTACTTGAGAGCGACTTTACCGCCGGCTTCTTCCAGCTTGGCCTTGGCAGCCTCGGCGTCATCCTTGGAAACGCCTTCCTTGATGGTCTTGGGAGCGCCTTCAACAGCAGCCTTCGCCTCGGCAAGGCCGAGACCGGTCAGCTCACGGACAGCCTTGATGACCTTGATCTTGGCAGCGGCGTCGAAGCCTTCCAGGACCACGTCAAACTCGGTCTTCTCTTCCACAGCGGCAGCCTCCGCGGCGGGAGCGGCGACGGCAACAGCGGCAGCGGCGCTGACGCCGAATCTGTCTTCTACTTCTTTTACAAGCTCTGCCAGCTCAAGAACGGAGAGGGCAGCAACTTCATCAACAATTGCAACAATTTTCTCGGATGCCATGATAATATCCTCCATTTGATATTTTTTAATGAATGGTTACGGCCCTATTATTCGGCAGCCGCCTCTTCCGTTGCTGCGGGAGCAGCCTCCTCTGCGGGAGCTTCTTCGGCTGCGGGGGCAGCCTCGCCATCCTTGTCGATGATGGCCTGGATCGCGCGAGCGAAGGACGCCATGGGAGCCTGGAATACCATGCAGACGGAAGCCAGCAACTGCTCCTTGGACGGCAGCTTCGCAAGAGAATCGATCTTTTCAAGAGAGATCATTTCCCCATCGAGGAAACCGCTCTTGATCTTGAAGTTATCGTTCTTCTCGGCGAACTTTGCGAGGATCTTCGCAGCCGCGACGTAATCCTCTTTGGACGTAGCGACGGCGGTGGTGCCTTCCAGCACGTCATCCATCGCTTCAAGGGCCGTACCGGCGATCGCCAGCTTGATCAGGGTGTTCTTGGCCACCACGTAATCAACGCCCGCCTCTCTGAGCTCTTTTCTCAGCTTGGTGTCGTCGGCCACCGTGATACCCTTATAGTCTACCACCACGCCCGCGACAGCGCCGTCAAATTTCTCTTTGAGAGCCGCTACCTGCGCCTTCTTTGCTTCTAAAACCTGTGCGCTTGGCAAAATGAATTCACCTGCCTTCTGAAAATTATGTCAGTTCCGACAGACGTGCAAACGAAACGAAAACAGCCCTTCCGCCGCGCGCGGAAGGGCATAAAAGATCAGAAAGATTCTTTTATTTCCATTCCTCGGCAGGCGGCGATTGCCTTACGCCCGAAAGCACCTGCTGTCTTTAGAACAGCAACATTGGTATAGTACCACACGGAGTGGTATTTGTCAAGTTTTTTTTGGAACAATTATTCCAAAAAAGGTGTGAGGTGTGAGGTTTTAGGTTTGAGATTATTTTATATAAATCTCAAACAGAGCAGTCCAGACAATGGACACGTCCCTATTTCAAACAAAATATCTCTCAAACCTCAAACCTATCACCTCAAACCTGATTTGCGGTATGCCGCAAATCATTCATCGGTCTTCAGGACCTTATTGGGATTGATGCGGATACCGACGCCCATGGTGGAGGTCACCGCGCAGGAGCGGATGTACTGACCTTTGGCGGCGGCGGGCTTGGCCTTGATGACAGCGTCCATCAGGGTGGCGTAGTTCTCATACAGCTTGTCGACGCCGAAGGAAGCCTTGCCGATGGGGCAGTGGATGATGTTGGTCTTGTCAAGACGGTACTCGATCTTACCGGCTTTGGCCTCGTTGACGGCCTTGGCCACGTCGGGGGTCACGGTGCCGGCCTTGGGGCTGGGCATAAGACCGCGGGGACCGAGGATCTTACCGAGACGGCCCACGAGACCCATCATGTTGGGCGCCGCGATGCACACGTCGAAATCCATGAAACCGCCCTGGATCTGAGCGACCAGGTCTTCCGCGCCGACGATCTCTGCGCCGGCCTCTTTGGCGGCGTCAGCGGCGGCGTCCTTGGCGAACACGCACACACGCACCTTTTTGCCGGTGCCGTTGGGAAGCACGACCGCGCCTCTCACCTGCTGATCGGCGTGACGGGAGTCAACGCCCAGACGGATGTGTACTTCGATGGTCTCGTCAAACTTGGCCTTGGCGGTCTTGACGGCGAGGTCAAGGGCGTCGTTTGCTTCGTAAAGGACGGATCTGTCAACCAGCTTTTTGCTGTCAATATATTTTTTACCGTGTTTCATTGTTTCCTACCTCCGCTCATCAGTCCGCAACGGTAACGCCCATGCTGCGCGCCGTGCCGGCGATCATGCTCATAGCGGCTTCCAGAGAAGCGGCGTTGAGGTCGGGCATTTTCTGTTCTGCGATCTTCTGGATCTGCTCTTTCGTGATGGTGGCGACCTTCGTCTTGTTCGGAACGCCGGAAGCCTTGTCGATACCGCAGGCCTTCTTGATGAGAACGGCAGCGGGAGGAGTCTTGGTAACGAACGTGAAGGAACGGTCCGCGTAAACGGTGATGATGACGGGGATGATCAGACCCATGTCATTCTTCGTTCTCTCGTTGAATTCCTTGGTGAACGCCATGATGTTGACGCCGTGCTGACCAAGGGCGGGACCTACGGGGGGTGAGGGAGTTGCCTTGCCCGCGGGGATCTGAAGCTTGATAAAGCCAGTAACTTTTTGTGCCATAACTGCACCTCCGAAAAAAATGTGGTAGTGGCGGGGATAGAAAAGATTTGTCCCCTCCCACAAATCCGCGCAAACCGGCGCGGATTATAAAAGACCGCATGCGGTCTAATTACCGAAAAAGTTGGTCAATCCAGGGCGGATTCCACCTGGTCCAGACCAAGTTCCAGGGGAGTATCGCGTCCCATCATGGAGATGATGACGCGGACGGTATCGTTGTCAAGGTCGATCTTGTCGACGACGCCGGAGAATCCGTCGAAAGAGCCGCTGTTGATCGTCACAAGGTCGCCCACCTCGTAACCAACGGAGACGGACCGCTTTTCCACGCCGAGCTTGAGGATCTCGGCCTCCGTCAGCGGAACGGGTTTGCCCTCGGGACCTACAAAGCCTGTAACGCCCCTGATGTTGCGGATAATATACCAAGT
>CADAMO010000166.1 GCA_902788995.1 Oscillospiraceae bacterium | reverse complement strand
GAAGGTTGTTCTATGATCAGGAGACAGATTAAAACTTTTAAAACCATTGTTTTTCCTCATATTGAGACTTAACACAAACTAATATGTGATCAACGGCATATTCTTTACGAGGCGGGTCGAGACAACAGCGTTGATAACGGCATTTTTATTCACGCTATTGTCCCAAGGCATGTGGAGACGGTAGTCATGATGCAGCGGCAAAAGACTGTTCATAGGATGAATCTGCAATCCGGCCCCTATGAAATGATCAAAAGCGGACGAAAAACGATAGAGCTTCGTCTATGGGATGAAAAACGCAGAAAAATCAAAGCCGGAGATGAAATTGTATTTTCGGAAAACGCGACCGGCGAACAACTCCGTACAACAGTATTGAAATTGCATCGCTTTGATAATTTTGAAGAATTATACAAAGCGCTTCCTCTGATGCAATGCGGGTATACGGAGGAAACGATCGATCAGGCAAAACCTTCGGATATGGAAAAGTATTATTCTTCAGAAGAACAGAAAACATACAGCGTTGTCGGCATTGAAATCGTCCTCTCTTAATCATTCATTCAACTGAAAATAGGACAATTCAGACGGCAATAACGGTGAACAAAATGATCAAAAACATTGCCATCGTCAGCCTGTCCAGCGGCATCATGGGCGAGGAATCCGTCGGGTTCGAGGTGGAGATCGGCCTGCGCAGGCTGAAGGAATACGGGCTGAACGTGCGGTTCATGCCCCACGCTCTCAAAGGGCTTGACTACGTCAAAGAACACCCGGAAAAGCGGGCGCAGGATCTGCTGGAGGCGTTCCGCGACCCGAAAACCGACATGATCCTCTGCGCCATCGGCGGGGACGATACCTACCGGCTGCTGCCCTATCTGTTTGATCACAACGAACTGGCGGAGGCGGTCACGGACAAGGTGTTTCTCGGTTTTTCCGACACAACGATCAACCATCTGATGCTCCACAAGGTGGGGCTGCGCACCTTCTACGGGCAGGCGTTTCTCTCAGACCTGTGCGAGCTGAGCGAGGAGATGCTGCCCTATACCCGCCGGTATTTTGAAGAGCTGATCACCACAGGGACGATCCGCGAGATTACGCCCAGCGACGCGTGGTACGAAGAGCGGACGCGGTTCGCCCCGGATCAGATCGGTGTGCCGCCGGTTTCCCATCCGGATCGCGGTTTTGAACTGTTACAGGGCCCGGCTGTGTTCAGCGGGAAGATCCTCGGGGGCTGCATCGATACGCTTTACGATATGTTTGACGGCGGCAGGTACGCGGACATGCCGGAACTGTGCAAGCGGTACGGGCTGTTCCCGTCGGCGGAGGACTGGCAGGGGCGCATTTTACTGCTGGAATCCAGCGAGGAAAAGCCCTCCCCCGAAAAGTACCGCCGAGCGCTGGGGTTCCTGAAGGAGGCGGGCGTGTTCGACGCCGTTTCGGGCGTATTGATCGGCAAGCCCATGGATGAAACCTATGCGGCGGAATATAAAACGGCGCTGAAAGAAATCATCGGCAACCCGGACCTTCCCATCGTCTGCAACCTGAATATCGGTCACGCGACGCCCCGGTGCATCATCCCATTCGGCGTGAACGCCGTGGTAGACATGAAGCGGCAGGCGATCCGTTTTGACGGATAAGACAAACGGCAACCATCATCGCAAAAAAAAGGAGCAATACCATGACCATTACCATCAAAGAAAAAGGCAGCGACGCGTTCTACCGTGAAGTGCTGGGCATATACGCCAATTACCGGTACCTGCTGAAAAATCACCGCCGCAAAATCAAAGACCCCATCAAGGAATATACCCTGCTGCTGATCATCGGCGCCGTCGCGTTCGCGCTGCTGCTGGTGTGCACGTTCATTTTCGGCGTCGGCATTTTTGAAGGCATCGCGCTGACCGGGCTGTTCCTCGCGTCGGTCTTATCCGTTCTGCTGCTGATCCGGCTGACCAAATCGAAAAAGGCTATGCTGGAGGACGATCGCACGGCCACGCTGACGCTGGACGACAAGGGCGTTTCCCTCAACAAGGAGGACACGCAGGAGCTGCGCATCGGCTGGGACGGGATCCTCTTCGTCCGGGTACTGAAAGAAGGCGTGTTTTTCATCGCTTCCGAGCAGACCGGCGCGGTGATCTCCGTCACAAGGCGGTATGAGAACGAGATCCTTTCGTGGTTGAAGCACGAACGCCCGGATCTTGAGATCATCACACAGGCATAAGCCGGAAAGAACGGCCGGCAAAAAAAACAAACCAATCTGTCAACCATGATTTATCAAGCGATAAGGAGACCAGCATCATGTATTATGCCCCCGTTGACGAAGTCAGCATTTACAGAAACAGCGCCGTCGTGCGCAGAAAAACCGTACTTTCCCTTCAGGCCGGCGCCAATGAGGTGATCCTTTCCGGCCTCAGCCGCACCGCCGACCCGGACAGCCTGCGCCTGTCCTTTTCCGCAGGCGTCCTCTGCACGGATATCCATATTCTTCCGATAAAGGAAACAGGAGAGAGTCTTCCCACAGATCGGCTCAATGATGAGATTGAGGAACTGCAGAGCAAGATGGACACGCTGCGGTCCATGGAAGAGCTGTGGATCACCAACGGCAATTTCTATAACCGGACCGAAGCCACCAATGAGACGGTGGCGGACTATCTGACAGCGCTGCCCGCCCGGCTGGAAGAGCTGCGGGCCCGCCGGAAGGAACTGAACACACAGATTGAAGCGCTGCGCAAGCAGCGGGATAAAGCGGCCGGCAAAGAGGAATTTCAGGCGGTCCGGGTCAAGCTGGAAGCGGCGGAAGCCTGTGAAGCGGAGTGCGCCATGGAATACGCCGAGTCCTCCGCCCGGTGGAACAGCACCTATGAGATCCACGCCGAAACCGACGCGCCGGAGATCAGCGTCCTCCGGCGGGCGAGGATCTATCAATCAACGGGCGAGGATTGGGAAAACGTCCGCGTTTCGCTGTATACGGGCAACCCCGCAATGAACCAGGAGATTCCGTCGTTGAAAAAAACAGGACTGCGATTCCGACCGGAACAGGAATACACCGGCGGTTTTGCCGGAGCGGGCATAGCCGGCGCTGCCGCCCCTCCCCTCCCATTGATGGGGCGCGCCCCCATGGGGATGGCAAACGAAACGACGATATTGAGCGCGAAAATGCCGGAAGCGGTTGAGCTGGACGCGGAAACGGTGACGGGTTACGCGCTGCCGGGCCGGCGGACCGTCGCCTCCGGCACGACCGGCACGATGGCCGATCTCAAAACCGACCGCATCCCGGCCAGACAATGTACCGTCTGCATTCCGAAGCTGAACAACAACGCCTATCTCGCCGCGGTCATCCGGTCCTCCGACTGGGATCTGAAGCCCTCTTCCGCCAAAATGTATCTGAACCACAATTATTGCGGCGAGATCCGCATTGCGCCTGATCTTACCGAGGAAACCTTCCTGCTCTCCTTCGGCAGAGACGAACGGTTCAGCGTCAGCCGTGAGCTCACCCGTTCCAGAAAAGAAGAAGCAGTGCTCAAGGGGCAAAAGCGGGAAATTCAGGAATACGCCATCCGCGTCAGCAATAATCAGGACCAGCCCCGCGCCATCATGGTGGCGGATCAGATCCCGGTGCCGCAGGAAAAGCAGCTCACGGTGGACCACATTTCGGCGGAGGGCGCCTCTTTCAATCCGGAGAACGGCATGCTCAGCTGGAACGTGACCGTCGCCGGAAAAACCACCGTGGAAACGCGTTTTTCCTACGTGATCACCTATCCGAAGGACAAGACCCTGCAGGAAAGCACGATGTCCGGCGGCATCCACATGAAAACCTGTCCGCAGTGCGGCGCCTTTAATCTGGGGAACAGATGCTCCGTCTGCGGCTTCACCCTGCAACAATCTTAATAAAAACATTGGAGGCAGCGCCATGAAAAAAGTCATCAGCATCATCCTGACCCTTTGCATCGTTTTCGGGATGTTCTCCCTCTGCGCGGCAGCGGAAGAAGCGCCCATGAAGGTGCTCGTCACCTCCGATATCCACTGGCGAAACGTGGGCAGCGTCAATTCCGAAGGGTTCTTCCGTCCGCGGGATTCCCTGGGACAGATGACCTCCCTCACCCCCCTGATCGTGGACCGCTTCTTTGCGGACGCGGCCGCCTCCGACGCGGACTACGTGTTCATTTCCGGCGACCTGACCGACAGCGGCAGCCCTGCGGATTCCCGCATCTTTGCCGGTATGCTGGCGGATTTTGAAGCCGAGTCGGGCAAGCAGGTCTACGTGATCGACGGCAACCACGACGTGGACATGATGGACAACGTGCCGGAATACGCCTCCGACCACGTGCTGTTCCGGGAGACCTATCATCAGTTCGGCTATGACGAGGCGCTGGCCGTCGACGAGGCCACCTCTTCCTACACCGCCGACCTGAAAGACGGCTACCGGCTGCTGGCCGTCAACTCCAACAAGTGGAACGGTCACGGGGGCGGCGCCATCTCCGACGAACTGCTGGCGTGGATCGAAACGCAGGTCAACGCCGCAAAAAAGGACGGCAAAAAGATCGTCGCCATGATGCACCACCACATCATGGACCACTTCCCTATGGAACAGAAGATCGACGATTTCTATATTCTCGACAACTATCAGGAGATCTGCCGGAAATTTGACGAGTGGAACATCCGCGTCACCTTCACCGGCCACCTGCACGTGAGCGATATCGCCAAATATGAGGGCGTGAACACCGTCTACGACGTGACCACCGCGTCGCTGGCCTGCTATCCCCTCACCTACCGGGCCGTGACCTTCACCGACCGGGCCGTGAAGATCGAAAGCCGCGCCATCGAATCCCTTGACGTTGCCAACATCGTGCCCGGCTACAGCGACGAGCAGAAAGAGATGATCGCGAACGACCCCGCCGGTTACGGCTACGGCTGCCTCGGGGATTCGCTGATCGAGGACTACGTGAAAAACTTCGTCAGCGCGGAAAAGCTGATCGACACGCTGGGGCTGGAGGCTGACTCTCTGGCCGCAAAGGCGATCAAAAAGATCCTGCCGGAGGTGCTGGTGCCCCTCTACGGCGAGGGCGAGACCGTGGAAAGCATGGCGAAGGCCCTGGGATACACGCTGCCTGCCAGCGATTACGAGACGGTCGGCGACCTGATCACCGCCTTCTTTGCCGCCTTCGTACGGGGCGACGAGGACTGCGGCGGCAACAGCAAAGAGGGCAAGCTCTTCCTTGACGCGGCCTACGCCCTGTTTGCGACAAAGCTCGCCAACGAAAGCCCCGCCGTCAAAGCGGTCCTCAGCAGCAAGGTCGCTTCGCTCCTGGGGCTGAAGGGGATCAACAATATTTTCACCCGTTCCGCCCTGGATAAGATCCTGACGGGCATCTTCGTGGACAAGGCCCCCGGCGACAACGACGTGACGCTGCACGGCTATGAGCGCAGCGGTTCGCACCTCTGGCAGCGCATCGCCCGGTTCCTCCGGCAGATCTTTGAATTCTTCCGGGGATTTTTCGCCGCTTGATGCGCAAAGAAGGGACCATCGTTATGACGACTGACGCCATTGCCGTTGAGACCGAACGGCTGCGGCTGTATCCCGTCGGCGACGACGCCATGCGGCGGCTGATCGACGGAGAAGCAGACGAGAAATTGAAGCAGGCCTACGGAGAAATGCTGCGGGGCTGCCTCGACCACCCGGCGGACCGGGTCTGGTACGCGGTGTGGTTCATAGAGCGCAAGGATATGCCCGGGACGGCCGTCGGCGACCTCTCCTTCAAAGGAAAAGGCACCGACGGCATGGTCGAAATCGGCTACGGCCTGCGCAGCGGCTGCTGCGGCAAGGGCTATATGACGGAGGCCGTGAAAGCGGTCTGCGCCTGGGCGCTGGCGCAGCCGGGCGTGACCCGGGTGGAGGCGGAGACCGAACCGGACAACGCCGCTTCGCAGAGAGTGCTCTCCCGCGCGGGGTTTATCCCCACCGGGACCGTCGGCGCGGAAGGCCCGCGGTTTGTATTGAGG
>CADAMO010000165.1 GCA_902788995.1 Oscillospiraceae bacterium | reverse complement strand
AAGCGAACGCGGGCTCTCCATCCCTGTTCCGGGGATAGCTGAACAGCATCAGCGCGTCGCACAGGCCCTCCGGCAGGGCGGCGCGGACGGTTTCGTTTTTGCCGGTATAGCGTTCCCGGCACCAGAGGTAACGCAGCAGCGTGCCGGTGCCGTAGTTGTCGTAGTTGACGCTCTCATAGAACATGCCCCGGTCGTCAAAGTTGCGCATCTTGTTGAACAGCCGGTTGCCGGGGTAGGTCAGGTAGGCGGCCAGCGCCCGGTCGGCCAGGTCCAGCATGGCGTCGGCGTCGACCCCGGGCAACTCCTCCCGGATGGCCAGCAGCGCCGTGGCGGGCTCCGCGATGCACACGGACCACCAGTTGTGGCCCATGGAATCCAGCGCGTGCATACGGGTCTCCGGCAGCACCCAGTCGTCGAAGGCGGGCTTCACGCCCTTCTCGAAAATGCCCCGGGCGATCAGCTGCCGCTCTTCGGGCGTCATGGCGTCGTAAATCAGGTCGTAGATCCGCGCCAGCGCCAGCGCGGTCCCGGTGGAGCACAGGTCAGAATGCCACGGAACGGGCTTGCGGACCACGTAGCTCATGGCGTACCAGCGCTCAAAGGAGGTGAAGTGGAGCAGCAGCGCCTTCAGCTTTTCCGCGCAGCGCGCGTCCCCCTCCACGGCGTACCGCAGGCCGAGGGAGCCGCAGAACCGGTTGGCCTGCCAGTTCAGCCGGCCGAAATTGGCGTGCAGGGTTTCGCTGCCATTGGCCTCCTCCCAGGTGACGAAGGGCTCGACCAGCATTGCTTCCGTTTTCTCCACGGCCTTCTCATAGCGGGCGCGGGCGTTTTCGTCTGCCTCGATTTTGGCGCGGAACCGCTCCGCGTCGGCTTTTGAAAAGAACAGATATGGGTGCTGCATGGTCATACCTCCGTTTGTTAAATTCAGGCGCCAGAAGTCCTCCGGACGGTCCTTTGGAAAATCAGGGGAGAACAACTCTTTCTTGCGACTGCGGCGCATCGCGCCTCGACTGGAGACTGGCGACTGTTTGCCGCGCCGGGGGCGCGGCAAACTCCCATTGTAAAACGCTTATTTTTCCCCTCGCCGGGCGGCGTCGTAGCCGTTGAACACGCCGTTGTTGAAGTAGGCGGCGCGTTTGGCCAGCGTCTCCACGGGCATCCGGCAGCCGCCCTTCAGCCATTCCATCAGCAGGAAGGTCACGCCGCCGCTGACGAAGATGAAAGAGGCGAAAAAGGCCTCGCGGATCTTTTCCGGGGTGTCCGGCGGCAGCATCTGCGTCAGCTGCCGGTAGAAGAGCTTTCGCATGTTCACGTGAATGGAGGAATCGGTGTTCTGGTTGTAAATAAAGGTGAACAGCTCTTTGTTTTCCGCGACGATCCCGAAGTACGTCAGAAAGAACTCATAGAAGTCCGTCACGGAGAGGGCGGTGATATCCGGCCGGTCCCGCAGGAGCCGCTTACCCTCTTCAATGATCCGGTGCTGGCAGTGGAAATAGTCCTTCAGAATCGCCCGGTGCAGGTCGTAGATATCCTGATAATAGGCGTAAAAGGTGCTGCGGTTCACGTCCGCCTTTTCGCAGATCTCCCGCACGGTGATCTTGTTCAGGGGCCTGTCCTGCATCAGCGCCAGCAGGCTCTCCCGGATGACCCTTTTGCTGTAGGCCGAACGCCTGTCTTCCCGTTTTGTTGCCATAATAACGCCTCCCCGCCGCCGGATCATTCCCCGACGGAATGTTTTTTCTCCGACATCATGTCAAGTATAGCGGTTTTTCTGTGATTCGTCAAGATTTGCAGTTGACATTAAAGAAAAGAAAGTTTAACATATACTTATATATGACCAAAAGGCAAGGTACACAGCAATGAAATACGCTCTGATCGGCTGCGGAAGGGTCTCTCCGAGCCACGTCAACGCCGCCGTCAACAACGGCTTCGAGATCGCCGCGGTGTGCGATATCCGCGACGGCAACATCGACGAGATGTTTGCCCGCAGCGTCATGCCGGCGGAAGAGGCGGCAAAGGTACGGCGGTTCGTCGACTACCGGGAGATGGTGCGCGAGGTCCGGCCGGAGCTGGTCAGCATCGCCCTGCCCAGCGGCCTGCACGCAGAAGCGGCGCTGTTCGTGATCAACGAGGGCGTCAACGTCATCATCGAAAAGCCCATCGCCATGTCCATGGCGGACGCCGACGCCATCGTGGAAGCGGCGGACCGCACCGGCGTGGTGGTCAGCGCCTGTCACCAGAACCGCTTCAACAAGGCGGTGCAGGAGATGCGCACGGCGCTGGAAAAAGGGCGGTTCGGCAGGCTTTCCCACGGGGCGGTGACGGTCCGCTGGAGCCGCGACCGGTCTTACTATGAGCAGGCGGATTGGCGGGGCAAATGGGCCTCCGACGGGGGCGCGCTGATGAACCAGTGCATCCACGGCATCGACCTGCTGCGCTGGATGTGCGGCGACGAGCTGGTGCGGGTCTGCGGCGCCACGCGCCGGGCCTTCCACGACTATATCCAGGCGGAGGACGCGGGCCTGGCCGTGCTGGAATTTGCAAACGGGACCATCGCCACTGTGGAGGGCACCGTGAACGTGGCTCAGGTGGATCTGGAAGAGCATCTGTCGCTGTTCGGGGAAAAGGGCTTCGTCAAGCTGGGCGGCGTCAGCGCCAACGATATCGACAGCTGGCATTTTACCGACGCTCCGGAGGAGGCGAAGGACGGCTTCCACGAGATCACCCGCAACGTCTACGGCAACGGGCACGCCAGCCTGTTCAAAGACGTGGCCGGGGCCATTGCGGAAGGCCGGGCCCCCTACGTGGACGCGCGGGCGGGCCGCCGGGCGCTGGAAACGGTGCTGGCCATCTATCAGTCCTCCTTTACGGGGCAGCCGGTGACGCTGCCGCTGGGGGACGTTTCGTCAAAGGATTTTGAAGGATTTTTCGACCGGTGAAAGCCTTGCCGGGGAAGACCTTTTTCGGGGAGAAAAAAGAGGAAGAGAAACATGAAACTCAAGGCTGTTATTTTTGATCTGGATCACACGCTGTTCGACCGGCACGGCACCCTGCGGGAGGTGGCGAAGCAGTTCCGGTACGCCTTCCGCGTGAAGGAGGGCGTGACGGACGAGGAGATCGCACGTCTCTGGTGCTATGCGGACGACCACTTCGTCTACGACGGCTGGAAGTACGTGCTGGCCTATCTGACGGAAAACGGCGTTTTTGAAGTCGCGCCGTCCTACGACCGTTACCGCAGCTTCGTCTATGAAAATTTCGCCCGCACCGCGGTGAAATTCGACGAGGCGCTGCCCATGCTGAAAACGCTGAAAAAGCAGGGCTACGCCATCGGCCTCATCACCAACGGCAACCACGCGCTGCAATACGGCAAGCTGGATATGATCGGCATTCGCGAGGTGTTCGACGAGATCATCGTCAGCGGCGACGTGATGGTGGAAAAGCCCGACCGGGAGATCTTCCGGCTGATGAGCGACAAGCTGTCCCTCCGGCCGGAGCAGATGGTCTACGTGGGGGATAACCCCCGCAACGACATCGCCGGGGCCCGCGACGCGGGCTACCATACCATCTGGATGAACAGCACCGGCACGTGGGATTATAAGATCGCCCCCGCGGATGAAAGCGTGAAACGGGTGGAGGAGATCCCGGCGGCGGTGGCGCGGATCGAGCGTCGCTGCGAGCCTCAATGATATCTGCCAACGGCGGATGATATGACTTCGTCATGATATGCGCTTTGCGCATGAGATTCGCCTTACGGCGACTGACAGGCGGCTTTGCCGCATGAAAAAAGGGGGACCATACCATGGAGCAATTGCTGACGAGATGGGGCAGGGAGCTGAATGCGGACCTGCCGCTGAACGACTATCCCCGCCCGCAGATGCGGCGGGATTCCTTCCACAACCTGAACGGCAAGTGGGAGTACGCCATCCTGCCGAAGCAGGAGGATTTTTCCGGCTATCAGGGGACCATCGTGGTGCCCTTCAGCCCCGAAACGCTGCTCAGCGGGGTAGGCCGCATCGTCACGCCCGACGACCGCCTGTATTACCGCCGGACCTTCACCTACCGCAAAACGAACGACCGGGCGCTGCTGCACTTCGGCGCGGTGGATTACGAGTGCGAGGTGACGCTGAACGGCGAAACGCTGGGCTGCCACCGGGGCGGCTATTATCCCTTTACCTTCGACGTGACGGATGCAATCCGCGAGGGGGAGAACGAACTGTGCGTTTCGGTGACGGACCCCTCCGAGACGGGTTCGCAGGCCAGCGGCAAGCAGACCTCGAAGCGCGGCAATATCTGGTACACGCCCCAGTCGGGCATCTGGCAGACGGTGTGGCTGGAAGAGGTGCCGGAGAACCATATCGTCTCCGTGAAGCTGACCCCCGACATTGATACCGACGTGCTGATGGCGGAGGTGACCCTTTCCGGCGAAAAGCAGCCCGTCACCTTCACGGTGCTGGACGGGGGCGAGAAAATGACGTCCGTTTCCACCAGCGGCCGGTCCGCCAGCATCCGCCTGAGCGATTACCGCCTCTGGTCGCCGGAGGACCCCAAGCTCTACGACCTGGAGGTGACCTGCGGCAAGGACGCGGTGACCTGCTATTTCGGCATGCGCAAATTCTCCGTGGGCAAGGATGAAAAGGGCTTCTCCCGCCTGATGCTGAACAATAAGCCCTATTTTCAGAACGGCCTGCTGGATCAGGGCTACTGGAGCGACGGCATGTACACCGCCCCCAGCGACGAGGCCATGATCTACGACATTCAGACCATGAAGGACCTGGGCTTCAATATGCTGCGCAAGCACATCAAGGTGGAGCCTCTCCGCTGGTATTACCATTGCGACCGGCTGGGCATGCTGGTGTGGCAGGATATGGTCAACGGCGGCGACCCGGTGAAGCAGTTCACCGTGGCGGCGCTGCCCGGCGTAGGGCTGGCGCTGAACACCAAGCACGCGGGCAGGCTGCCGGACGGGCCGGAGAACTATAAGCTGTTTGCCCGGTCGGACGCCGCCGGCCGCGAGGAATATTACGTGGACGCCAAACGGATGATCGACGCGCTCTATAACTGCGTTTCACTCTGCCTGTGGGTGCCCTTCAATGAGGGCTGTGGCCAGTTTGACGCGGTCAAGGCCTGCCGGTTCTTCCGTGAAAACGACCCCACGCGCCCCATCGACCACGCCAGCGGCTGGCACGATCAGGGGGCGGGCGACCTGAACAGCTTCCACATCTATTTCACCCCCTTCCGGTTCCCGAAAATGGACAGGGACGACGACCGGGTCATCGCGCTGACGGAGTTCGGCGGCTTTTCCATGAGCACCCCGGGCCACGTTTTCAACACGGAAAAGACCTTCGGCTACCGCATCTACAAGACGAAGGAAGATCTGCAGAAGGCGCTTCGCCATCTCTACGTGGACCGCATCCGCCCGCTGGTGGATAAGCGCGGCCTTTCCGCCCTCGTTTACACCGAGGTCAGCGACGTGGAGGACGAGACCAACGGCTTTTTGACCTACGACCGGGAGGTCCTGAAGGTGGACGCCGGCTTTATGCGGGAAATCAACGCGCAGATCGGGTTTGGGAAGTAAAACAAATCCAGTCGGAAGTCATGAGGTAGCGCGGCACCTCAGTGCCGCTGTCAACTAATGTTGCCTTTAAAACGGATTTTGGAATTATTATCCGTTTCCCTTGAAAGATAGCCATTATCTGGCTGAAAAAACCGTCTGAAATGTTGTTTGCCCAATAGCGGCACTGAGGTGCCGCGCTACCGCAATCAGCCCGACAACCCTCAATTGATATAAGAGAGAATCACTATGGACGAGAAAATCATTTCATTTTTCAAAGAACGGAAAGACCGGTTCACCGCCGACCTCAAGCGGCTGGTGGACGTGAGAAGCGTCCGGGAAGCGCCTCTTCCCGGCAAGCCCTTCGGGGAGGGCCCCGCCCGGGCCCTGGCGGAGGCGACCGCCGTCGCCGCGGAGCACGGCTTTGCCGTGACCGATTTCGACAACTACGCCGGGGAGATCCAGTTCGGCTCCGCCCCCGATCTCATGCTGCTGGCCCATCTGGACGTGGTCAGCGAGGGCGACGGCTGGACG
>CADAMO010000164.1 GCA_902788995.1 Oscillospiraceae bacterium | reverse complement strand
ATGCCGTTGACCGCTTCTTTTGCAATAAAGCTTGCAACACCCTCGCCGACCGTCAGCCGGATCCCCTTGTCCTGCAGCGACGGCACGAAGTCGCCGATGAGCAGGGATGCGATCTTTTCATAGTCCTCCAACGACAGGCTGTTAAAGAGGATCACTTCATCAACGCGACCGATGAATTCAGGCCGAAGGAACTGCTGCAGGGACTTCATGGCCTTGTCCTTACCGGCGGTATTGGCGTCCTTGCCGAAGCCCATCAGATTTTCCTTCGTCTCGCTGCCGGCATTGGAGGTCATGATGATGACGGCGTTTTCAAAACTGATGGTTCTCCCCTGCGCGTCGTTGGTCTTGCCTTCATCCAGGATCTGCAGAAGGATATTCATCACGTCGGGATGCGCCTTTTCGATCTCGTCGAAGAGGATCACAGAATAGGGCTTGCGTCTCACCTTCTCCGTCAGCTGGCCCGCCTCGTCATAGCCGACGTAACCGGGGGGCGATCCGATCAACCGCGAAACGCTGTGCTTTTCCATAAATTCTGACATATCCAGCCGGATCAGCGTCTCCGGCGTGTCGAACAGCTCTTTGGAAAGCTGCTTGACCAGCTCCGTCTTCCCCACGCCGGTGGGACCAACGAAGATGAAGGAGGCGGGACGCTTGATGGGGCTGAGCCTGACGCGGCTGCGGCGGATGGCGGCGCAGACCGCTTCGACGGCCTCGTCCTGTCCGATGATGCGCTGCTTGAGGTGCTCTTCCATATGGGCCAGCTTGCTCATATCGGTATCGACGATCTTGCTGACGGGGATGCCTGTCTGCAGGCTGATGACCTTTGCCAGATCGTCCTCAAGGACGTAGTTGTCCTCCGCCTTGACGCGAAGCTCTTCATTCGTCTTTTCCTGCTGCATGATCTCGGCCTTTACCCTGGCGATGGCTTCATAATCGGGGTGCTCGGCGTTTTCCATCAGTTCCGCTTCCTCGGCCCGCAGCTCGCCCAGCTTCAATTCGCCGGCTTCATAATCGCTGATGGCTTTGTTCCGCAGATTGGCGCAGGTGCAGGCTTCGTCCAGCAGTTCGATGGAAAAAAAAAAAAAAAACCGTTCGGTGATATAGCGCTCGGAAAGCGTGACCGCTTTATACACGAGCGTATCGTTGATTCTCACCCGGTGGAAGTTCTCATAATAGGATTTGATGCCCAGCAGCATCCGATAGGCATCGTCAATGGAGGGCTCTTCCACCTTGACGGGCTGGAAGCGCCTTTCAAGCGCGGCGTCTTTTTCGATGTGCTTTCTGTACTCGTTGAAGGTGGTGGCGCCGATCACCTGGATCTCCCCGCGGGAAAGAGCGGGCTTCAGGATGTTCGCTGCGTTCATGGAGCCTTCCGCGTCGCCGGTGCCCACGAGATTATGGACCTCGTCAATAAACAGGATGATATTGCCTTCCGCCTTTACCTCTTCCACAAGCCCTTTGATACGGCTTTCAAACTGGCCGCGAAACTGGGTCCCTGCCACCAGAGCCGTAAGGTCCAGCAAATGGATCTCTTTTTTCTGCAATTTGGCGGGGACGTTGCCCTCCGCAATGGCAATGGCCAGCCCCTCGGCGATAGCCGTTTTGCCGACGCCGGGTTCGCCAATCAGGCAGGGGTTGTTTTTCGTCCGGCGGCACAGGATCTGCGTTACGCGGGCAATTTCCGATTCACGGCCGATGATACGGTCGATTTTGCCGTCTCTTGCTTTCCCGGTCAGATCGGTGCAGTACTGATCGAGGAATTTCCGTTGGGATTTGGTTTGTTTTTTCTTCTGCTTTTGCGCCTTTCGCTGTCCCTTTTCATTGGAAGCGACTTCCGCGGGAAGGTCGACGTTGTCGTCTTTTTTAGCGGGCTGATTGCCTCCGAACAAACCCTGTAAAAACGGGAACGTGGGCGCGCCGCCGGGTTCAAAGCCGTCTTCCCCTTCCAGACCTGACAGCGCGTCGCCGAACTGTTCGTTCAGCGCGTCGATATCGTCCTCGGTAATGCCCATTTTGGACATCATGTCCTTAATGGGGCCGATGTTCATTTCCATGGCGCATTTGATGCAAAGCCCCTCCTGGGTGGTCTTCTCCCCTTCGATCTTGGAGATGAATATCACCGCAGGCCGTTGCTTGCACCGGGAGCATAACTTCATGTTCATGTATTGGAATCCTTTCGATTAACCAAAAGATTATTTTTTCGCTTTTGCCTTTGCCTTCGCTTCTTTTTCCGCTCTGGCAGCCGCCTTCCCCTCGGGGCTGAAACGGACCTTCGCCTGACGGTGCACGCCGGGCATATAACTGATAAACGCCACAAAGGTCATAATGACAGCAATGACCACCAACACCATCATAACGGCGTCGGGTATGACAAAAAGCTGACGGAACGCGCCGATCTCAGGACCAAAGGCCATAATGGAGATCATGACCAGATAAAACGCCATGGTGGCCGCTTTTCCGTAGATCTCCGCCGCGCCGGGCTTCAGACCGAAGTAGATCATCACCGCGCCGCCGATCAGCATGACCATTTCTTTGACAATGAACAACAAAAAGACCCATGCGAACAGGTGCAGCGTGCGGTTCTCGGCGTTGAAGAACGTAAGGAACAGCATCACGGCAATGGTGGCCTGCGTCAGCTTATCCGCAATTGGGTCCAGCATTTTGCCCAATTCACTGACCTGATTGAAACGGCGGGCGATCTTTCCGTCAAAAAAGTCGCTGAGGCCCGAAAGCGCCAACACGACGACGGCCCAGATCAGCTGTCCCTTATAAAACAGCACCGCAAACACCGGTATCAACAGAATTCTGATAAACGAAAGGAGGTTGGGAACCGTCCAGACGTTGTCAAAGAGATAAGCAGTTTTCTTTTGGTTGTCCATTTCATTCACCTAAACGGCAGCTTCTGCTGCCGGCCTTTCCAATAATTAACCGAATAACCCGGCGATAAAACCGCAGAGAGCCGAACCCTGCACCTGTTCCGCCAGCGAGCTGCCGCTGAAGGCGGAGGCGAACAGATTCAGCACCACGCAGGCAATGGCCGCCAGCATCACGCCCTTGACGGCGCCAAGCAGCGCGCCAAGCACCGTATTGGTCGTACCGATGAATTTGTGTTTCTGTCTGTCCGTCAGGCTTCGGTTGATCGAACCTGCGATTATTTTAAGAATAGCGGAGAAAATGACAAAAAGCAATACCGTTGCAATAATTGTCAAAACCCCTGTCACAATCGGAACGATATAATCCTGCTCGATCCCTTCCACCGTCAGCACCTGTGTTCCGCCGGAGAAATCCGGATAAATGCCATACCGTTTCGCAATCGCAATAATCGGCACAGGCAGTTCCGACAGAATCGATTCAATGCCGTCGCCGATCTGACCCGAAACGGAACCGGAGGGCAAGATGCGAAGGAGCTCTGTGCTGATTTTGTGATGCAGGAATTGCTGGTAAAACAACACGGAAGCGGGTCTTGCGGCCAGTCTCGACAACGCGCCGGAAAGGATCACCACCCCGAAATTCATCAGGGACCATAACAACCCTTTTTTTGCCGCCACAAGCGTCGCCAGCGCTACCAGCACGATGAGAACGATATCCAGCGCATTCATCAGTGAATCACTCCATTCAACAGTTCAGACAAGTTCCGAGGGGGGGGGGGAACGGTCATCCGAAGAGAGGCTCTTCCGTCTCTTCTTCTTCCTCGTTATATTCATTCTCCTCCGATTCTCCGGAGGGTTCTTCCTCTTCTTCCGGCGGTTCGGAGGAAACATCCTCGTCCGTTTCATCCGTCACGGCGTCCTCAACCACGGAGATACCTGCCTCCGTCAATCCAACCGGTTCCGTCGTTTGCACCTGACTTTCGGCGTCCGTTTCCGACACGGGAACGGCGGAGGTGTTTTCTTCTTTCGGACGGTTCGGCTGCGGGATATAGGAGAAAGTCGTCTCCGCCCGCTTGGAATCAAAATGAATATTATAACGGTGCAGACCGCTGCCGGCAAGAATAAACAGATTGCTGCCGACGATCAGCGAACGGTCGCAGGTCTCCCCTACGTCAACGTCGCCAAGTACCTTATCGGATCGGTTGATGATCTGTACCTTGTCAAACATCACCACTCCGACGTAATTATCGCTGGCCGTGATTCCGGAAATCAGCGTTCCGTAGGAATGGGTAAACAGCTTTTTATGTGAAGCGTCAAACACGGTGACCTGAGGCGCCTGCTCGTTGCCGTAGGGCATAACGGCCGTACAGTTGAGGCCGGAGGGGGTCACGCAGGCGTATTCGATCTCATTTGAGGCGTATTCCTGCGCGGCAGTCATGGCGCCGTCTCCGTCAAGGATAAAAACGCCCCCGTCGGTGTAAACCGCCACTTTCCTGCCTGAAATGAAGTCGATATCGAACACCGTCTTCCCGGGGAATTCCACCGTATAGGCGGGCTGCCCGGAATTGAAGCTGAACAGCATCACCTTGGAATAATACTCCGCGTTTTCAACGCCGAGCACACAGACCGCCAGCCGGTTTCCGGAATCGGAAAGCGCCATACGGAAGCAGTAGTCCGAAGCGCTGCCCCACTCAAACTGTTTATCCCCTTTGAAGGAATAGACAAAGATATGAGACTGATAGCCTTCATGATTATCAAGGGAAAAGGCGTAGTTGTCCTTTTTGCCCACCGCCCCGCAGGTGACGACGCCGGGCGCGGTAAACTCACGGTAGACGGAGGCGTTCTTTTCCAGACGGCATCCCGTGCCGCCTTTATCATAAAGAAACACGGTTTTGTCGTTGAGCCTCATTTCGGGGGTCGCGAAAATGTGTTTATTGCTTTCGATCTCCCGCCCGGAAGCATCCAGATACAGAACGGAGGAATTGGTCAGCAGCGCGACGCCGCCGCCATAGGGGCTCATCATTCGTACCGTATCCGCGTCAACCTTATAGATGACGCCGTCCTGAACGTCGCTCTGCGATTTCTCGCCGAACAGATCCCAATCGGTATAGCGGGCAATAAAATGTACCGCGGCCAGAAGAAGGAGTACGATCAATAAGGATAAACCCAATACCTTAAAAAGACGTTTAACGTCCGCACCGGATTGCTTCTTTCCGTGGGCGGGTCTTTTTTTTCGGTGAGCGCTCATAAGCCGATTACTGCCGCATCGCCGGATGAACGTCACGGCGACGCGTTCACAGCTCCTTTCTGAAGTTTAGTGGTCGGTCAATAAAACACCTGATTCAGATACAAACCTTCCGGCGGCGCGGTCTTTCCCGCCAGCGTCCGGTCCTGCGCGGCAAGGATATCGGGGATCGCGCCGCGCTCGATCTTTCCCTCGGAAATATACAGCAGCGTCCCTACGACGATGCGCACCATATTGTAGAGGAACCCGTCCGCCTGAATGTGAAAGGTCACCAGTTCCCCGCTGCGTTCCGCATAGACGTGAGAAACGGTTCGGACGGTGGTTTTTACGTTGCTGCCCAGCGCCCGGAAGGAAGTGAAGTCGTGGGTCCCGATCAGCGCCTGCGCCTCCCGCGTCATCAGGTCGGCGTCCAGCGGCATCCGATAAAACAGCGCCCTGTCACGGTAAAAGGGATCCCGCAGGGAGCCGTTATAGATTTTGTAAATATATTCCTTCCCCTTGCAGCTGAAACGGGCGTCGAAATCCTCTGGAACGTCCGTGCTGTCCGTGACGGCAATATCCTCGGGCAGAAAGAAATTCATACCGGAAACGACCGTGGCATGAGGCAAGCGTTTTTCCGTACGGAAATTGCACTTGAAACAGTTGGCGTGAACGCCGGTATCGGTCCTGCTGCACCCGGAAACTGTCAACGGCGTATTGAACAGTGCGCTGACGGCTTCCTCCACCCGTTGCTGCACGGAAACGGCGTTTTTCTGGCGCTGCCATCCGTGATAGCCCGCGCCGTCATATTTCAAAGTAATAAGATAATTATAAATTCAGATCACGCTTTCAAAGATAAAAATGGAACTGATCGGCACGTAACTGGTGACGACGACCGCGGCGGTCAGAATCGCTGACGCGGAAAATCCGATATAATCCCGGGCGCCCAGCTTCATAATTTTCATGCGGGTCCTGCCCTTGTCGCCGTTATAACAACGGCAATCCATGGCGAAGGCCAGTTCATAAGCCCTGCGGAAAGCGCTGACGAACAGCGGCACGAAGATTGGGACCAGCGCCTTGGCCCGTTTGACCAGCGAACCGGAATCCAGATCCGCTCCCCTTGACTTCTGGGCGCTGATGAT
>CADAMO010000163.1 GCA_902788995.1 Oscillospiraceae bacterium | reverse complement strand
AAACCACAGCGAACCCTGACGGGTTCGCGAGGATTTTAACAATGGGCAGGCGGAAATATGCCCGTCAAAACCACGGTTCGGATTATTGCAGTCACCCTACCCCCTTCCAATAGAATGTGAAATGTCTGTCTTTGTGGAATCCAAGCTTTTCATAAAAAACTGTGTCGGAAATGACATAAACTTTCTTTGCGCCGAGCGATTTTGCGCGGTTAAGCGCTTTATGAACAACAGCTTTTGCCAAACCCTTGCCGCGATGATGGGGGACGGTGCAGACAGGCTCGATATAGGCATAATCCGTCTTTGGATGAACCCACACACAGCAATAGGCGGCATACTCGCCGTTTCGATCAATCGTCGCGACGCTCATAGAAGATTGAAAGTGTCTGCGAATCTGCGGAATGATCTCCTCCGCTTGTTCAAATGCCGATCGATCTGTTCCGTGGTCAAAGCCCTGCCACAGCAGCCACTGAAATTCATACGGTTCTTTTGAAGGATCAAGCGAAGCAAAGCGGAATCCGTCAGGTAATTCGACCGGCAACACACTGTCAAGCTCCATGCTCATAACGGTTTCCGTCTGCTCCGCTTTTGCAAAGCCCAGCGCCTGCGCCGCCTTGATCTGAGCCGTGTTATCGTCGCAAATCGAAACACCGAGACCGTTCTCGTCCTTTAGTTCTCTGTATGCGTAGTCAAGGATCTCAGGATAAAGATCGCTGTATTCCGGAAAAGCACCGCAAAAGGCTTCACCAAAATACATATCGTAGATCGCCGCGCCGACGATTCTTTCGTTATCGAGCCAAAGACCGATAGAGTCTGTTGCGCTCTTGTCAAATTCCGGATGCTCCGCCATCCACTCAAACCGCGCCCAATTCCAGTTGATGTGGCTGTTGTCATTACGGTTCAGCTCGATCAAAAAATCGCAGACCGCGTTGTAATCTTTTTTGGTATAATTTTTAAAATAAACAGTCATGTTTTCACAATAGACCTCCGCGTAAATTAGAATTATCTGTATTTCTGCCGATATAGAAAACATAGCCGTAATGCTGTTTGTATTTCCGGTACAGCTCCGCCTCGCAGCGGTTAAGCTCGGCGTATTCCTTAACGGTATTACAGTTGTTGTATTTTTCAATCAGCTCATTGATCGCTTGCTCTCTCGGCTCAAAATAGTTCTTTGTCCAGCAGTCCTCGGTCAGCGCAAACGCAACTACGAATTGATAACCGCAGTCCTGCATGATTTTGATATTATCCTCAATGAGATCAAGCTTGCTTCCCGCGTCTGTCCAGAATTTTTCCGCTTCTTCGGGATGAACGCTTGTCAGCCACGAGGGACAGGTTACGGCGATCATTCCGTCCTCTTTCAGAAACGCGCGCCAATGAGATAGACCTTTCTCAAAGCCGATATTGTCGATCGCTCCCTCCGACCAAATCAGGTCGAGGGAGTTCTTCTCAAACGGTAATTCTTCCATTTTGCCGACGACGCCTTTTAGTCTTTCCGACAAACCTCTGCGCAGCGCTTTTTTGTCAAGCTCCCGAACGAATTCGGGGAACATATCTAAACCAACAATATTGCCGGACAAATATTCGGCAAGCACTAAGGTCTGACCGCCTGTTCCGCAGCCTAAGTCAGCGATACTTTCAAATCGGCTCAAATCTCCCAAAAAGCTCAAAGCCCTCTCTACCGTTTCTCGGCTGCCGGGTCCCTGACGCTCTAAACCGACATGCGCCTCTAACAATAAATCCAAAAAACCCGGTTGATTATTTTCCTGTTGTTCTGTCATATATCATCAAAATTCCTTTCACTATCAGTATTGTAAAACACATGATTCCGGCATACGGCTGGCGTGTGACTATAAACAAAAATACTGTGATTACTGATAACACCACGCCTGTTATCAATCGGTGTCTGTTCCATAACGGTCTGTCAAGGTGACTGATAACGACAGCGCAGATTCCGTTTATTACCGTTATACCGATCATAGCGGCATAAACAATTATTATCCAAAGGCTGATATTTGAGATGCCGAACAGCGTCACTGCCGCCTCATTTTCGCCGTTGCCGAATACAGGCAAGAACAACAACAGCACGGTCAGGATATCGAGCAGGCCGCATATCAGTGCAGTGTATTTTTTTATCGTTTCATGCTTTTCGTTTTCCGCCGCGGTGATAATTTCATCGGGGCAGATCAGCTCGTCAATCGAAACGGAGAAATAACGCGATATCTCTTTCAGGGAGTCGATATTGGGATAGCCGCGTCCCGACTCCCATTTTGAGATCGCTGTCCGTGACACATAAAGCTCCTTTGCAAGCTCCTCCTGCGTCAGCCCCTTGCTTTTCCTAAGCTCCTGCAATTTTTCGTTAAATTCCATTTTCTTTCCTCATATCCGTGTACAATACAGCGGCATAATAAAGTTTAAACAATCCAATGCTCAGCAAAATCGAGCCGATGATATCTGTCGCCCAATGAACGCCCGATATCAGCCTGCCGATCACCATAAACGCCGCGAACAATACCGCAAAGACATATACAGTAAGTCTGCTTGCCTTGCTCTGACATCTGCGCTTGACCTGCAGCACCAATGTCGGCATGACCGACAGCACCAGAAGCGTTGTCGAGGACGGATAGGATACTTCTAAAAACCCATCTATCAGAACCGGTCTGTAATTAATCGGGAGCATTTCAAAGATTAGATAAGCTGCGATGACAATAATATAGTAAATACCCAAAATAATAATATCGGGATCGACCTTGAACAAGCTCCTGCGGCGTATCAGCTGAGTAAGTCCTAAAACACCAAAGCCCATACAGACCGCGATCGGCACAAGTCCCAGCCAATCCGTTATGACATAGAGCCGCATATGAACACCTATAAGCCGATGAAACCAAGTGTTAAACGCCGCAAAGCCGACCGCCGTTCCTTGCTGTCCGACATTTTGAACATCAACGCTCATAATCAGAATCGTCCATAATACAAACGCGGCAAGCAAGCCGACTCCGGTTAATAAAACTCTTTTCGCTTTCATTTTCATCTGTCCTTTCGATTGTTTGTACTTTGAAAGTAACAGATAGAGTAAAAAATGTAAAGAATCGCTCCGTCACACCGATGACACGGATCGTGTCATCGCCGCTCAAGCGTAGTTATTCGGTGGTTTCGGCTCCGATTTTATCAGCAAGTATCCTTGCGATTTGACAGGTAGAGCCCTTATGACTCTGCCCGCTGGTCAAAACTGTTTTCACTTATGTGCTCCTCTTTCGATATAATTGATTTCAGCTTACGGTAAAATCTGTCCATTCGATATGATCGTAATGCATAACGTCGTCGGATTTTTTCATCCCCAGCTTTTCGTAAAAGAGCGTCGTGCCGTTCACGTCCACGCGCATACGATCTCACCTTCCAATCACAAAAGTAAAGCTTTCGGGCAAGCCTTTCTCTCTGCTATCATACACCAAAACCGAAAAAAGCACAAGCGGCGCTTGCATTTTTTTGCCGGGACAGGTACAATAGGGTACAGAAAAACCGAAGGGGGCGTCCATATGCCGCATATTCCGAGCGCGCCGACGACCGCGCTGGAGGTCCTGTCCTTTGCCGAGGCGCTGGAGACCAAAACCGAAACGCCGGATTACGACCGGTCCCGCTGGCTTTACGTGCCGGATTTCTATTCCGAATACCGGTATATCCTCGGCACGCGGGGGGAGCGGCCGCTGATCACGCTGGGGGTGAACCCCTCCACCGCCGCGCCTGGGGCGCTGGACAACACGCTCAAATCCGTGCAGCGGATCGCGGCGGGCAACGGCTTCGACTCGTTCATCATGTTCAACGTCTACGCGCAGCGGGCGACGTCGCCGGACGACATGGACCGGACGCTGAATCCCCGTCTGCACGCGGAAAACCTGAAGGCGCTGCGCTGGCTGCTGGAGCGTTCGCCCTCGCCCGTGCTGTGGGCGGCGTGGGGCGCGGTGATCGAAAAGCGGGACTATCTGCCCGGCTGCGTGCGCGATTTTCTGGCGCTCGGGGAGGAATACGGCGCAAAGTGGGTCCAGGCGGGGCAGCCGTCCAAAAAGGGACACCCGCACCATCCGCTGTACCTCAAAAAGGATTCGGTCCTGTATCCCTTCAACGTCGGCGCCTACCTTGAAACGCTGACGAACCCATAACGAAACAGCCCGCCGACCGGCGGGCTGCGGTATTTTCCGGGATATCGCGCGGGTCCCGCCGCATCAGAAGCGACCGGGTTTTCCCGTAAAGAAGAAAAACGATATGAAATCGGGTCGTTTTGTCCTGTATGGAGGATAAAACGGTCAGCGCTTTACGGTCTTCCCGGCGGCGACGTCATAGACGCGGAAAAAGGGGAGGGGATCGAGCCCGTTTTCGGTCATGCGCAGAAAGAGCTGCGCGGCGGCGTTTGCGTCGGAATCCGCCCTGTGGTGGTCCAGCGGGACGTCGAGGTGGCGGCACAGCGCGTCCAGCGTGTGGCGCGGCAGGGCGGGGTAGGCCTTTTTCGCCATGCGGCAGGTGCAGGCGTAGGTCAGCGTTGCCGGGTGCGGCAGCAGATAGCGGTTCAGGCACTTGGAAAGCACGCCCATGTCGAACGGCGCGTTGTGCGCCAGCAGCACGGCGGCGGAAAACGCCTCGCCGATACTCTCCCACACCTCCGGAAAGGTCGGCGCGTCGGCCACGTCCGCGGGGGAGATCCCCGTCAGGGCGATATTGAAGGGGTCGAAATGGGTCTCGGGGTTCACAAGGGTTCCGAACGCCTGCGTGATCCTGCCGTTTTGGATCACCGCGATCCCGATGGAGGAGATCCGGTCGTCGAACTGAAAACGGCATTCGGTGGAGGAAAGACCCACACCATGCTGGCGCTCTATCACCTGTTCAACGGCAAGATACGACTCTCGGATATGCCTGAAGTCCGCAAGGTGGTCGCATCTGCAGAACTTCCAGACCTTCCCAAAGCCCGTATTGCAGTCCTTGTCGGTACCGCTTTGAATCCAAACAATGTCAAAAGACCTGCAGACCTGCCGGGCATCACCATCCACACGATGTGGGGTGAGATGGTCTACCAGCTGGCGAAGTCGATGGAAGACCCTTCCCTCTACAATCTGGTCAAAGAATCCGACGCCAAAGGAGTCTCCCCTGGTTCTGCAACCTTCCAGCAGATTTTCAACCGTTGCGGCCACACGCTGATCCTCATCGACGAGCTGGTCGCCTATGGCAGGAAACTCGACGGAGTAAAAGGCCTTCCTGCGGGAACCTTCGAGAACTTCCTTTCGTTTATCCAGGAACTTACCGAAGCCGCCAGCGCGACGAAAGGATGTTTGCTCGTCACCTCGATTCCCGAATCGGACAATGAAATCGGGGGTGAATCCGGACAGAAAGTGCTGGACGCCTTGTCCCACTACTTCGAAAGGAAGGAATCCATCTGGCAACCGGTCGAATCCAACGAAGGATTCGAGGTTGTCCGCAGACGTCTGTTCGGCCCCTGTGCCGACCCGATGGCACGAGATGCCGTATGCGAAGCATTCGGGAAGATGTACCGGGAGGATCCTCTGGATTTCCCGGTCAAGTGCCGCGACATCGCCTACATCCAGCGCATGAAGGACTGCTACCCCATTCACCCGGAAGTCTTCGACCAGCTGTATGACGATTGGGCGACCCTCGAGAAATTCCAACGGACCAGAGGCGTATTGCGGTTGATGGCAGCCGTCATCAACAATCTGTGGGAATCCGACGATCAATCGCTCATGATCATGCCTGCTTCCCTCGCCATCGGCAGCGGCAATGTCAAGATGGAACTGCTGCGGTATCTGTCTCCCGAATGGAATTCCATCGTCGACAGCGAAATCGACGGCAAGAAGGCACGGTCGGTGGAATTGGACAAGCTGGATGCCCGATTTGGCAGCGCTCATGCCGCACAGAAAGTGGCGCGAACCCTCTTCTTCGGTACCGCACCCCAGGCAAAAGCCGCCAACAAAGGAGTCAGCCAGGCCGATGTGATGCTCGGATGCATGCAACCGGGCGGCAACGTGTCCGTCTACCGTGACGCGTTGACCATGCTCGCATCCAAGCTCTCATATCTCTACTCCAGCGGGAAGGACAGCTATTGGTTCGACGTCAGACCAACGTTGCGGAAACTGATGGAGGACAAGGCAAGCCGTATCGAGAACGACACCGCGTATGACGAAATCCAGAAACAATTGCAAAGCATCCCTCGTGGTCACCTGTTTGGCAAAATCCATATCGCTCCCCACAGCTCCTTGGATATTCCGGAGGAAG
>CADAMO010000162.1 GCA_902788995.1 Oscillospiraceae bacterium | reverse complement strand
TCTCTGCGAGTGCCTTAGTAGTTTACCACATCCGACATCGTTTGTCAAGCACTTTTTTCACTTTTTTCGGAACTTTTTTCCGCCGTCCGTTCTCGCGACCGATCGGATCTTTTCGTCCCTTCACCCGAGCCTCCCGGACCGCATTTCCGTCGTCCGCTCTCTCAAGTGCTCGCATATATTACCACAAGGGTTTTCAAAAGTCAAGCCCTTTTTCGAGGTTTTTTACCATATTTTACAACGCAGCCGGGTGATTCACGTTTCTTCGTTTCAATCTGACGTTTTCCGCAAATTCGCAAGGGCAGACGCCACGTCAAGCTCCCCTATCCTTCCGTCTTCGGCAAGGTCGTTCAGGGGAAGCAACACAAAGTCACGTTCCAACAGTCCCGGGTGCGGCAGCATCAGTTCTTCGGTGCTGCGCCGTTCATTACCGTACAGCAACAAATCAAGGTCGATAACGCGGGGACCGTTTTTGATCTGCCGGATCCGTCCCATGCCCGCTTCGATCCCGAGACACACGCCCAGCAGCGCTTCCGGCGAAAGGGTCGATTCCACCTCGCAGCAGGCGTTGGTGAAATCCGGCTGGTTGGCATAGCCCCATGGCTCGGTGATATAGTATTTTGAAACTTTTGTTACTGTAACCCCCGGGACAAGGTCCAGCGCCTTCAGCGCTTCGTTCAGATTCTCCGCGGCATCTCCCATGTTGGAGCCCAGCGCGATGTAGGCTTTATTTGTCATCTCGTGTTCTCCGGATAGACACGGCCACGAAGCCGAAATCCGCCTTAACAGGAGCCTCAGGCTTTCTGACCGTCACCTCTACCGCCTGCAGTTTCGGGAATTCACCCAGCAGGATATCCGCTACCTCCTGGGCGGCCTTTTCGATCAGGTCGTATTTTTCCGCCGTAAAGGCAAAATTGATCCGCTTGACCATTTTGGAATAGCTGACCGTATCGTCCAGATCGTCCGTATGGCAGGCGCGGCGAAGATCCGCCTCCGCCGTGACGTCAATGTAATAATTCTGTCCTTTGATTTTTTCTTCGATATTGACGCCGTGGTAGGCGTAGATGTGCAGGTCTTTGATGATGATTTTGTCCATATAGCTGGTCTCCTTTGAAAATTGATCCTTTGTGCTTCGCACTCAGGAAAACCCCCGGCGAGGGTTTTCCTGAAACCTTTCCTGCGCTTTTCGAACGGTAAAGGATTTCGTCCGCTGCGGCGGACGACCAAAGGCGCTGCCTTTGGAAACCGCAAGCCTTTTGAAAAAGGCTTGAGCGAAAACTTTCATTGTTGCCACCAAATCAGTAATGGGAATAAAAAAGGGCAGAGGGCGGTCTTGCGGCTGCCCTCTGTCGCAGTAAAAATCAGTTCTGTCTGTAATCCTTCAGGAAATCGCCCAGGTCGCGCATGGCCTTGGCGATCTGCTCCGCCTCCGGCAGCATGACGATGCGGAAGTGATCGGGCGCATCCCAGCTGAAGCCGCGGCCGGGAATAATCATCACGTGCTTGGCATGGAGATAGTCCATGGCGAACTGCTGGTCGTCGGTGATGTTGAACCTCTTCACGTCCAGCTTGGGGAAGATGTAGAACGCGGCGGAGTTCTTGACGTAGGTGATCCCTTCGATCTTATCCAGCTCGCGGCAGCAGGCCTCGCGCTGTTCATAGAGACGACCGCCGGGGACGATCATGGCGCGGGTGCTCTCGGGGTCGTCCAGCGCAGCGGGGATGACCAGCTGCATCAGGGCGTTGGCGCACAGACGCATGGCCGCCAGCTGCACCAGTCCCGCGATGAAATCGGAGGCCTTATCCTTCGCGCCGGACAGGATCATCCAGCCGCAGCGGAAGCCGCAGATGATATGGGACTTGGACAGGCCGTTGAAGGTGATGCAGAGAAGATCCGGGCAGAGAGTGGCGGTGGAGACGTGCTCAAGGCCGTCCATGACAAGTCTGTCATAGATCTCGTCGGACAGCACCACCAGCTGATGCTCCCGGGCGATGGCGACGATCTGCTCCAGAAGCTCTTTTGGATAGAGGGCGCCGGTGGGGTTGTTGGGGTTGATCAGCACGATGGCCTTGGTCTTGGGCGTGATCTTTTTGCGGATATCGTCCAGATCCGGATACCAGCAGCTGCTTTCGTCGCAGATATAGTGGACGGGCTTCGCGCCGGCGATCCAGACGGAGTTGGTCCACAGGGAATAGTCCGGCGTGGGAACGAGGATTTCATCACCGTAGTTGAGCAGCGCGGTAAGGGTCATGGTGACCAGCTCGCTGACGCCGTTGCCGATGAAGACGTCGTCGGGGGTGACGCCCTCGATGCCCTTGCCCTTGTGATAGTTGCAGATCGCCTCGCGGGCGGCGGGCATACCCTTCAGGTCGCAGTAAGCCACCGCCTTATCGGCGTTGTTCAGCAAAGCGTTACGGACGGAATCCGGCATTTTGAAATCAAACGTCGCCGGGTTACCGGTATTCAGACGCAGCACGTCGATGCCCTGGGCGCGCATCCGGTTGGATTCCACGAACACGGGGCCCCTGATGTCGGAATGGACGTTTGACAGCTTGTCGGAACGCTTCAGTTCAATCATTTCTCTTTTCCTCCCAGAAAAACAAAGTGTTTTTGCTATATTATAAAATATTATAACATACTATAAAAATATTTACAGCCCGTTACCGATTTTCGCGGCAGCAATGAAAGTTTTCGGTCCGGCATTTTTCAAAAGGCCGGCAGTTTCCAAAGGCAGCGCCTTTGGTCGCCCGCCGCAGCGGGCGAAATCCTTAATCGTTCACAAGATCAGGAAGAGTTTGAGAAACCCTATCAAGGGGTTTCTCAAGTGCGGAGCACATTTCCGCCCTTGTCAAGGCTGCACGGAAATGGGCTTTTCCTCGGTCTCAGATTCCACATCGAGGAAATTGTTGTGCGCATAGAAGAACGCGTGCATCCGCAGGGGACGGCAGAAATCGTCCACGGGCGCGTAGAGCTGCCCCTCCGCCAGCCGCAGGCAGGGACCGGCCATTTTCCGCTCGCCCCGGTCCGTGAGGACCGTATCGCTGTTTTCGGCAAAAGCCGCCCTTCTGCCGTAGACGGAGACGGTGATCTTGCCCGGTTCACGGAGGACGTCGCCGCCGATAAAGGAGACGATCTGCCCCACGGGAACATACCAGATGTCGTTCACCTTCTGCGGCGGGGTTCTGCCGGCGATGATACCCAGGTCGTAGCCCTTGAATTTCAGCCGCGTCCGGTTGTAGCGCGGGGCGCGGTCGATGGGGGTGATGGAATCCGCCGCCTTGTCAATGACGCAGCGGTCCACGATGCGGCCGTCCTCCACGTAGGCGGTCAGGGTGCAGGTATCGCCGTCGATCTGCGCCACCGTGAACATGGAGAGCTCCTCCTCATGCTCGTAGGTTTTGGCGTTCCAGACCTTCGGCACCACCTTGGTGCCGGGCGGGTTGCGGCCGCCGCTGCCCAGGTTATAGTGGATCGTGCCCTCCGAGGGACGGTCGTAAAGACCCTCCCGGCGGCGGGGATAGGAACGGGCAAAGCTGTGCTCATGCCCGGAAAAAACAAGGTCGAATTGCTCCATGCCGTCCCGCATGGTGGGATAGGTGTCCTCGATCTCGATCTCCGGACCGGAGAAACAGACCGGAAAATGGTGCGCCGCGAACTTCCACGTTTTATCGCTGCGGGCGGCGTCCTCCAGCAGCCAGGCGTTCATCTCGTCGTAGCCGCTGGTGCCCGTCACCGCAAAGTGGGCGTTGCCGTAGTCGAAGGCGTAGTTGGCGATCTCCCAGCCGGCCGGGCCGTTTTTCGGGTAGGAGCCCAGCAGCATGTTGGTGAAATAGGTGGCGTGTTCGGAGTAGTATTTGCCGGTTCCGGTGAAATAGTCGTCAAAGCCCATGTCGTCGTGATTGCCCATGCAGAACATCACGGGAATGGATTCCGCCACGCCCCGCAGCCCCTCAAACAGGCCGGTCCACTGCACGTCCGTCTGACCGCAGTTGGTATTGTCGCCGGCGGTGAGGATAAACGCGCACTCCGGGTGGTCAGCCAGGACTTTTTTCAGAAAGCGGTTGAATTCGGTATAGTCGGCGGGGGGCTCGGGGCCGCCCGTCTGGGTATCGGACAGGCAGAGGAACGCAAACCGGGCGCAGTCCTTTTTAGCCGTCCGGAAGGTGAACACGCCGCTGCGATGCGCATCGTCGCCCACGGTGTATTCGTAGGCAGTATCGGGGGAAAGCCCCGTCATATCGGCGAAGAAGAAATTGCTGACGTCAAGGTCGGTTTCAAACGGGTTGACGAAAGCGTCGGTGCGGCACCACAGTTCTTCTGAACCGGCAGGGCGGTACAATGCAAAGCCGGCCGCGACCTGCGTGCAGGCGCGCCAGCGGACGGTCATGCGCTCACAGGGGTCGCCCTTGATGGAGAGCATGATCTGATCGGGGGTCTCAGATGACCCGCGGAAGGGTTTCCATTCGTTTTTTGTCATTTCATTTTACCTGTAAATTGAAGGTTTGCGAGATCTTCAGCGGTAGCGCGGCACCTCAGTGCCGCTATCGACAAATGTAACTTCTGAAATAATCTCCGATTGTAATATCAGTTTTCCTTGACAGAACAAGTGTCATTTAACACTGCAATTCTTAAAAAGATGTTTATGCCTGCAGCGGCACTGAGGTGCCGCGCTACCAGTGGTTGCCCCGACAAATCTATCTTTGCTCACGTCTTCGGTTTCCCGAACACCGGCACGCCGAGGATATCGCCGAACTGCTGTATGCGGACGGAACGGCCGTTCCAGCCGGTGCCGCTGACCTCGTTGGCGTGATAGACGATATAGTTCGTTTTGCCGTCTTTGGAGGTGACAAAGCTGCAATGGCCGGGGCCGAAGGCGGTCTCCGTCTTGCGGAAGACGGCCACGGGGCTCTTGGCCCAGTTGGCGCGGTTCAGCGGGTCGCCGCCGGCGTAGGTCAGCATGCCGAGACAATATTCGTCCGTCCAGCTGCCGGAGGCGGAATAGATCACGTGGGTCTTACCCTTCAGATACAGCGCGGCCGGGCCCTCGTTGATAGCCATGCCGTTACACTCCCATTTCTTTTCGGGAACAGACAGCAGATGGCGCTCGCCGTCGATATGCTCCGGGTCGGACATGTGGGCGATATAGAGGTTCTGACAGCCGTCGGTCTCCCCTTCCCAGCCGGACCAGACGAAATACAGCTGTCCGTTCAGCTTCACCACCGTGCCGTCGATGGCCCAGCGGTCGGTGGGGTCGGCGATCTTTCCGCAGAAGGTAAAATCCCCGTCGGGGGTATCGCATTTCAGCACGTACATCCGATGGTGCTCGTTGGCCCCGTCGTCTGCGGCCACGTAGATATACCACATGCCGTCGATAAAGTGGAGCTCCGGCGCCCACCAGTCGCGGGAATACGCGGTCCCCTCCGGGGCGCGGAAGACCACGCGTCCTTCGGCGTCGTAGACGTCCTCCAGCGCGTCGGCGCTTTTCACCGCCACCCCGTTGCCCACGGAATAGCAGTAGTAATAGCGGCCGTTCTGCAAACAGTACCAGGGGTCCGCGCCGCCGCCCTCATGGATAAAGGCAGGGTCGCCGCTGCAGGAGGCGGGAAGCAGGTATCCGGCGGAGCCGAACACCGTCACAAACAGGGTCGTCACGGAAAGGAAAATCGCTGCGAGAGAGTGGATCATGCCGATCTCCTCCTGTCAGAATTTAGAACATCCGTAGCTGTTGACAAGGGCGTCGATGTGCTCGCCGCGGCGGCACATGGGGCAGTCGATGGTGGAATAGCTGGCGTAATCCGGCAGGTCGTTGGGGTTGAAGACGGAGGCCACCGGAATGCCCGCCACCTCGGTATAGGTTGCGAAAATGGAGGCGATGCCCGCCACGTTGCCGGAAAAATAGTTGACCGCTTCCACGGCGGTTTCGGCGGTGCGGCCGGTGACAACGGAGATGGCCAGCAGCAGCACGTTCTTGCCCTCGATCATGGGCAGGATATTATCCCGGAAAAAGAGCTGCCCGCCGGAGGTATATTCCGGCGTGATGATGCTGATGGGGTTGTTGGAGTTGACGCCCAGCAAGCCGTCGTTGGTCAGCACGTCGGCCAGGCACGTGCCGGCTACCTCCATGCCGTCAAGGCAGAGAATGGTATCGATCAGCACGCTGTTGGTGTAGTTTTCCGCCAGCGCCCTGGCGATGGCCTTGGCGTGGCCCAGGTCGCTTTTCTGCGGGGTCACGTCGATATAGTAATTGATATGGCTGTGGGAGGTGGCAAAATGCCCCCTGTGGATATTCAGCGTCAGAAGATGGCTTCTGGTGCCGATCTGGAACTGTTCGCTCATTGCCATAGTATCA
>CADAMO010000161.1 GCA_902788995.1 Oscillospiraceae bacterium | reverse complement strand
CACCATTTTATTCTTCTTTTTTGACAAAAAACCTCCGAAAACCGATTTGTGGCCTCGGAGGTCTTTCCCTTTAGGCTGTTTTTTTACAGCCCCTTTTTTCATTGCACAGCGCACCACGCCGTCTGACGTTACCTCACGACAAAAAGGTTCCTTTACGAAACGATTATTACCTTTACGCCATCGGCGCAGCGATTATCCAATGTAAACCGACGCGAAAGAATACCCGGGGAGCGTGATTTCCGTGGGGATCTCACCTGCTGCGACCGTTTCAAAATCATGCGCCCCGTCGCACAGACGGATCTCCGCGGTGACGCCATGGACGTTTTTCAGGTCAAGGCGGACCGTCGCCGGTTTGTCGTCGATATTGGACAGGGCGAGGATATCCCTGCTGCCGTTCGTGGCCGCGCAGGCGTAGACGAACCCTTCCCTGTCGCAGCCGCACCACTCCCCCAACTGATAAAGCTCACCAAACTGCTGAAAGGCAAAATACGCCTTCGTGGGGGAAAGAGACGGCACGTGGAACAGCGAACCGTATTCCAGCCAGAGCTGGGTATCGTAATACATGGCGGCGTCCACTTTGCAGCGCTGCATTTCAAACAGGGCGGCGGCACAGTGGGAGCCGCCCTTTTCGTTGCGGTAATTGATATAATACCGGGTCCGACGGTCGCCGCTCTCTTCTTCGCAGATATTGACGTTCCACTCCGCGTCGATGCGTTCGGTCTGCGTAAAACCGTACTCGTTAAGCGTTTTATCGACGAAATCGCTTTCGATCTCGATCTTTTCCAGATACCGGCAGCCAAGGTATCCGTGCCAGGTGAAGAAATCCAGCGGGGCTTTCGTCTCCTCCGCGGAGATATATTGCAGGAAGTTCGTAAAATATGAGGCGTCCCCCGCCTCCCAGCGGCCGTTTTCAAACTTGCCGAGAATATAACAGGAGGAATATCCCCCCACCTTCACTTCCGGATGCAAGGACTTGATCCGGTTGGCGGTGAGGCTGTACAGCAGGTAATAGTCCTCCGCCGTACCGATCCAATTTGGGCAGCCGAAGGGTTCGCAGGCCGGGTTCAGACCGTCCGGCTCGTTCCATACCTCCCAATAGACGATATTCCAATGGAAGCCCTCCGCCCAGCCTTCGTTATAGTGGCGCACGATATGCTCCGCTACGTTCGCCCATTTTTCTGGATCGGCCGGGGCAAAGATGCGGTACTTTTTCGGCTCGTGCTCAATGGTGGTCCCGAGCCTGTACATCACCTGAATGCCGGCTTCCGCCAGCGGACGGATATAGTAATCGGTCAGCGTGAAATCGTAGGAGGACTCGTCCTCGGGATCGGCGGAAAAATCAGGGAACACGTTGGCGATATCCACATAATGGCTGCCGCCGTAGGTGCCGCCCGTATCGTGCAGACGGGAAAAGGGAACGTGAAGATCGACGAACGCGGGGAGCAGATCGCCGTAATCCGTCTTTCGTGCGGCGTTGTTCACGCCGTGGACGGGCTTGATGCGGCCTTTGATCAAGTTGAAATCAAATTGCATGATGTTTCCTCAAATTGGTAGTTTGTCGCGCTCATGGCGCGACAGGTTTGAGGTGTTATTCAAACTAACGTTTTTCCCTTATCGGATACAGGCTTCTTCTCACACCTAACACCTATCACCTCACACCTGCGACGCATCGCGTCGCCCCGACAAATCCATATTTATCCCACTTTCACAGCCTTCCAATTCCCTGCTTTCAACGGGATGCGTTTGGAACCGTGGAGGTTGCAGTAGGTGTCGTCGCTCTTGTCGAACACATAACCGGCGGGCAGCTCGATATAGCCGTGCAGGGCCTCCGGGCAGTCGATCACCAGCATCACGGCGTCCTTCTCTCGATACCAGTGAACGGAGATCGTTCCGGCAACGGCGTCGTAATGTCCTTTGGCGAAGGTGAGTTGCGGAAGGAAATCCGGCGTCACGTCGATCTCGTCCGGACCTGTCAGACGCGGATTGACGCGGATGCCCGCCACCCGCTGCAGGAACCAGTTGGAAATATCGCCCATGAAATGATGGTCAAGAGACGCGGGGGTATCCCAATCCTCTTCCGGCAGGAAATCTTCGCCCAGCGTCGTGAGCCCCTGACGGATCATGGAACCGTAGGAAGGCCAGTCCTCCCGGGTGATCATGCGGAAGGCAAGCGCCCCTTCGCCGCAGTCGGACAGCACGTGGAAGATCACACGCACGCCCAGCATACCGGTATCGAAATGGTCGTCCTTTTCGTGGATCATCTTCACCAGCGCACGGCAGGCGGCGGGCTTTTCGGCGTCGTCAAACACGCCGTAATAGATGCACATGGCCTGCGCCGTCTGGCAGCGGGCCCTTGCGGTCATGGTGCAGTAATCGATCTGCGTCCTGCGGATTGCCTCGCGGAAATCCTTCGCCATCCGGTCCGCAAAGTCGCGGTGGGGTTCCAGTCCCAACGCGTCAAACATCCGGGCGGATTTCCAGGCGATATACATACACATGATGCTGCTTGTCAGCTCGTTGGGGACGATATGACCGCCGGCGCTCTTGCCGGGCTGCAGCCAGTCGCCGAGGCCCGCGTCCACCAATCCGTCCGGGCGGCGCATCTGCCAGATGCAGGAGAGATACCGCAACAGGGATTCTTTGCACAGGCCTGCGGCAGAGAGGTCGCCCCTCAGGCGATACATCTGCCAGGGAATCTCCGACAGCACGTTATCCCAGGCGGGGCCGTCTCCCCACGCGTAGCCCCATCCGCCGGTGGGAATGATGCCGGGGATGTCTCCCTTCAGCCGCTGGGCCTTGCAGATATTGTTGAGCCACTCCAGATAGCTTTTTTCCGGCGTATACATCAGCACCGTGCGCTCCGCGGAAACAGCGGCGTCGCCGGTCCAGCCGTTTTTCTCACGGTGAGGACAGTCGGTGGGGAAATACCAGAAGTTGGCCAGGTCGCCGCGGCGAACCATGTCGCGAAGCGTTTTCATGGTCTCGTCGGAGCAATCAAAGTCAGCCCGCTGCTTCAGGTCGGAATTGGCAACCAGCATGGTCAGGGTCTCCGGCACGGCCTGCTCCGGCGTCAGCCCATGGACGACGGCATACCGATACCCCATATAGGTGAACGGCGGCTCAAACACTTCCTCGCCCTCGCCTTTACAGATATACAGCACCGTCTGACAATACCCGTCGGGATAAAAGGAACCGATGCTGGCGTTGCAGATTTCGCCTGTCGTCTTCCGGTGCTCACAGAGTTGGATAAGGATCTGCTGCCCTTTCGTTCCGTTGATTTTCAGCCGGATGATACCGGCGGTATTCACGCCGAAATCGTAGACGATCCCCTTTTTCTCACGAACGTCAAACTTGAACTGGGTATCCAGCCGCATATTTTCCCGGTTGTTGAAATCCCTTGAAAGCACGCCTTCAAACACTTCCGCCGGGGCGCGCTCCTCCGTCACGACGATGGGATCTGCCTTGCACTCCTCAAAATCACCGCGGGGCATTTCCGCCGGTTTCAGATATCCCCATCCGCTGTCGTCAAAACCGGGACGATTCCACCCGGGCTGCTCCAGATTGGCGTCGTAGAAGCAGCCGCTGCGAAGATCGTCAAAAAGGATGGGAGAAGGGGCGCAGCGGAAGCTATCGTCTGCCTCAAAGGTTTCCCGTTTGCCGTCGCGGTAGGTCACCGTCAGGGCAAATGCAAAGGACGGAACGCCGCGGAACCGGGCGATATCAAAATCCCATACTCTGCCTCCGGGATTATTCTGCATGCCGTTCCCCAGAATCAGACCGAAGGCGTTGTCGCCGTCCGACAGCCATTCCGTCACGTCGTAACGGTCATAATAAACGGTATCGTCGGGATTGGAGATATAGGGCGCCAACAGGCCTTTGGTAATCTTTCGGCCGTTGAGGAACAGTTCGTAAAAGCCGGTCGCGCCAACGGACGCCTCTGCGGACGCCACTCCGCTGAGAGAATAGACTTTTCTGACGTATGGCGCGTTGACGTGTTTTTCATAGGTGTTCAGTTCTTCCGTCGCACGGAAAAAGCGTTGAGAAAAAAACATAACAGACTCCTTTTTTAAACAGAGTTTTTCCGGTTCTATTGTACCACAAATTGTCTGCATTGCAAGCATTTTTCACAAGCAGACAGAAATTGATTATCCGACAATAGTCTAAAAAAGAGCAAAAAAGGACGATGCAATTGTGACGAAATCATGTTATAATACGAAAAAAGTTTATGAATAATTCACAAACACACAGACAAGAGGGAAGAGAAAATGGATATCTACAAAGAGATCAACAACGGCGCCAACCGTGAGATTACCAACATGAAGCCGGTGAACAACCAGAGCTGTTATGAATACTGGCTGGAATGCACGGACATGTACGGCGAATACGACGCCATGCAGCACTTCGGAAAAAAAGTGCCGAAATCTGAGTTTTTGCGCGACGTGGACGCCCTGGCCGCCTATGCCAGAATCGAACTGGGGCTGACCAGGGGGGACGTTGTCACCGTCTTTATGCCCACCACCGTGCAGAGCATCGCCGCTTTTTATGCCTTCAATAAGATTGGCGTCATCGTTAATTTCGTCCATCCCTTGCTGCCGCCGGAGGCGCTGAAGGAAGCCATCGAGGAGGGTCATGCCAAGATGGTCATGATCCTGGATATCCTTTCCGAAAAATATGCGGACGTGATCAACGAATCCCATCTTCCCTGCCTTGTCTGCCACAGCTCGGATTACGGTTCCCCGGTCAAATCCACCGGCGCTATGCTGGGCGAAAAGATTCTCCGCAAAAAATTCCCGGAGATCAAGAACCGGGAGGAATACGCCGCCGCCGTCAGGCGTTTTGCCAAGGCCAACGTCAAGCCTGACTGCGACTGCGACGATATCGCCGTTTACCTGAACGGCGGAGGCACGACCGGCAAGAGCAAGACCATCATGCTCACCTCCCGCGCCATCAACGAGCTGGCGTGCCGCGTCTCCAGAATCGACCGCATCCACCAGCCGGGCATTGAGGCGGAAATCATCGTGCTGCCGCTGTTTCATTGCTTCGGGCTGTGCCTTGCCACCCATATGGCCATGTGCAACGGCGCGCGGCTCATTCCGCTGATGCGCTATGACGCCGGGCTGGTTTCGCGGCTGATGAGGGATAATAAAGTCATCGCCATGGTCGGCATCCCCGTCATGTTCAAAAAACTGATGGACGACAAGCATTTCAACCCGAAATACCTGCGGAACTTCCGCATGGCTTTCTGCGGCGGAGACGACGCGCCGCAGACGTGGCTTGACGATTTCAACAAACTGCTGGAGGCCAGCGGCTCGCCGGCAAAACTGCGGCAGGGCTACGGTCTGACCGAAGTCGGCTCCGTCTGCTGCCACTGCTCCAACTGGGAATATAAACCCAACTCCATCGGCAAGCCCCTGCTGGGCGTGACCATGCAGATCTGGGACGACGATCACAAGGAGCTGCCCAACGGAGAGATCGGCGAAATCGTGATCTCCGGCCCCACGCTGATGTCCGGTTATTTCAACGGAGACAACTCACAGCTCGGCATCGGCCTTTATACGGACGAAAACGGCGTGAAATGGGTATGCTCCGGCGACCTTGGCTACCGGGACGACGACGGATTCTTCTTCTTCTCCGGACGGAAAAAGAGAGTGATCATCATTTCCGGTTACAACGTCTATCCCAGCGACATCGAAAAGAAGCTGACGGAATTCCCCTTTGTGGACGAGGTCTGTCTGGCAAAAGGTTATTCGGCAGAGGAAAAGCCGTTGCTCAGAATGTTCGTTTCGTATAAGAAGGGCGACAAGGAGCTGACGCCGGAAACGATCACCGTTTATAACAATCTGCTCAAAGAGTGTGTGGAAAAGAACTTTTCCATGTTCTCCGTTCCCCGCGACGTTCGCGTTCTGGATACGCTTCCTCATACGCCGCTGGAAAAGGTGGATTTCATGAAGCTGACCCAGAACAACCCCCGCGACCCCATCTATGTGGAGCCGCCGAAAACCAAGGAAAGCCTGCTTCCCATCTGATTTATCAATTTCTCTTACACACAATTTGTCCCCGGAACCCTGTCAGGGCGCCGGGGACGTTGTTTTTGACCGTTTCAGTTGAAACGATAATTATATTGCGGCGAACGGAACCGTTCCAGCCATTCCGTCAGCTCCTTCAGATCCGCGCCGTTGGCAATCATGGCTGTCAGTTCTTTGGCCGCGATCTCTTTGCCGCCGGGGGGAATCCCCGTCAGGCCGTCGACGACCAGCAGTACGGCTTCCTCCCGAAAACCGCACTTTTTCATCTGAGCAATCAGTTTTTTACGGTTCTTATGGGATTGATCCCGGGCAAGTTCGTAATACTTCTTCTCTCGCATAGACAACACCTTTAATAGATTGCTTGCACAACAAAGCGCCAGAATAAGAAAAACCGGACAGGGGTCTGTCTGTCCGGGTTTTCTGTAAAAAGTGTGATTATTCCGCGTTGTCGGAATCCTTGCTCAGCATGTCCTTGATTTCCTTCAGGACGGAAAGCTCGGTCTCTTCTTCCTCTTCTTCCGCCTCTTCCTCTTCCTTCTTCTTGAGTGCCTCAAGCTTCTTCTGGGCGTTCATGATCAGGCGAAGGACGATAAAGATGGAAAGGGCGATGATCAGGAAGTCGATGATGGACTGGATGAAAGCGCCGTAATTGAGGACCAGCGCCTCTTTGACGACCTCTTCGCCTTCCATGACGGCTTCTTTGAGCGTGACGCTCAGCTTGTCAAGAGAAACAGCGCCGGTCAGCAGGCCGATCAGGGGGGAGATGATGTCATTGACGAACGAAGTAACGATCTTGCCGAAGGCGCCGCCGATGATGACGCCGACGGCCATATCCAGGATGTTACCCTTCATCGCGAACTCTTTGAAATCGCTGAAAAACTTTTTCATAAAAATCCTCCTTGTCTTGTATCGACAAATATTTCGCTATTTAGTTTAGCATATTATTTTGTCAGATTCAATACTTTTTTCAGATTTCTTCCAACTCGAGCCATTCCGATTCCAACGCTTCGATCCTGCCGTTCAGCGCTTCCAGCTCCGCCGTCAGAGAAAGGACCTTTTCATAATCCGCCGCCGTCGCGGGTTCGGACAATACGGCGTTCAGCTCGTCTCGTTTGCTTTCCGCGGCGGACAGCTCCTCTTCGATCCGCTTCATGCGGGTACGACGCTTACGTTCAAGGCTTTCTGCTTCTTTACGAAGTTTATACTCATTGGGCTTCTTTTCTGCTTTCTGTACGGGTCCGCCGGTTTGACGGTTTGCCAGAAAGGCGGCGTAGTCGTCATAATTGCCGTCCAGCAACGCAATGGAAGGCCCGTTGAAATACAGGATCTTCGTGGCCAGCTTATTGACAAAATACCGGTCGTGGGATACACAGAGGATCGTTCCCTCGAAATGGTCCAGCGCCTCTTCCAGCAACTCGCGGGAGGCGATATCCAGATGGTTGGTGGGCTCGTCAAGGATCAGGAAATTCGGCTTTTTGAGGATCAGGATCAGCAGCGCGATACGGGACCGCTCGCCGCCGGAGAGGGCCCGCATCGGATTATCGATATCGTCGTTTTTGAAGTTGAAGGCGCCCAGATACCCGCGCAGCTCCAGAACCGAATGGGTGGGGAAACGGTCATAAAGCTCCTGCAGCACCGTCTTATCGGACATCAGCCCCGTCTGCGTCTGCTCAAAAGAGCCGACCGTCACGTTATGACCGAATCGCGAGAAACCGGCGTCCTTGGGGATCTTGTTCAGGATCAGCCCCAGGAGCGTTGATTTGCCGCAGCCGTTGGGACCGAGCAGGAACACCTTATCGCCCCGGAAGATCTTCAGATCGACGCCGTCAAACAGCAGCTTGCCGTCGTATTCCTTTTTCAGGCCTTCGGCGATCAACACCTCGTCGCCGCTTCTGACCGCCTCCGAAAAACGGAGGGGAAAGGT
>CADAMO010000160.1 GCA_902788995.1 Oscillospiraceae bacterium | reverse complement strand
TGATTGTATCTTTATTCAGCATATCAGAACCCGCGTTTCTTCAATTCATCGTAAAGGGTAGGAATGGTGATCTGATGGTCCCCTGTAAAATGCCAGCCCTTGCCGCCTTGACAAGTGGGGCGGTTAACGATATTTTTCCGGGGACGGTAATAATAATTAGGGTCCTCATACCCGATCTTGCAGCGGTAGTCGCCGAGATCGATCAGATCGAAATTGGCGGTGGTGATATGAAAGGTGGGATATCCAAGATTCCTGGCGATAGACAATGTCTTGAGGAATACCTCAGGCCCAATCACGGAGGAACCGAAATTGAGGAACACGCCGCCGTCCAGCTGTGAAACGCTGTAGGCCATCTTTTTGAAGTCGATGCCGGAGCATTTGCCGATAGCCTCCATGTCGCAGGAGGGGTGCTGGTGGATAATGTCTGTCCCCAGGGCGATATGATAAGTGGCGGGAATATCCAGCTGATAGGCGTTCCAGAGAATGCAATCCTCCCGGTTTGAAAAGCGTTCCGGGCGCGCGTCGATATATTCCCCCAGCGCTTCGCCGTAGCCGATCCCCTTTCTTGCTCCCATCTGAATGGCCTCGTTCATCCACGCGCCGGTCTGTTCCCACATACCGAAGGAACCGTCCTCGATGGCGGTGGGGACGTCCTCCGACGTACCGCCGAGATAAGCCAGCTCAAAATCGTGGATGCTGGTGGCGCCGTTGGAGGCGATATGGGTGATGATCCCCATTTTCATCAGTTCGATGATATAACGTGACAGCCGGTTTTTGACCACGTGAGCGCCCATGCTCCAGATCACCGGGCGGCCGTTTTTCCGGGCCGAGGCGATGCGGTCGATCAGCTCCTCAAAGCCGTCCGCCGTGTAAGGTTCATGGGGCGTGACGCCGGGCGTCATCATGTTTTCAATCGTGACAAGATTGATCCTGTCGTTGGCGTCGTAGGTTTTGATGCCGGAAAAATCCAGCGTCTGATTTCTGCGCATTAGAAATTCTCCTCTTTAATTTCAGAAAAGCAGCAGCGAGCCCGCAATGACGAACTGCGCGATATAATAGGTGACGTGGTTGGTGACGATATCCACCGGACGGTTCTTTCCTTCGCCGAAATAAGTGCCGGAGAGGATCAGATCGGAGATGGCAAAGAACACGCCGCCGATCCCCATGACAAGCAAATGCTTGTTAGCAGCGATACCGGCAAAAACAGCTGAGAAAATGGCGAACGCCGTCATGAAGAACAGCAGGGCGCCGTAGAGCGTAGAGATCATCTTATAACTGCCGTAATGCAGCTTCATTGCCTTTTCGCCGAAAAATACGACGAGTCCGACGATGACCGCGACCCCGCAGGCACACAGCAGCGCTTTGACGCTGAAACCACCCTCCGTGCCGAGAATAATCGCCGCGATAAAGAACAGATGCCCGACGGCAAAAGAAGAAAAACCGAGTTTCGTAAACAGGTCGTCGTCCTGCGGATAGCAGTATTTCAGATCCAGCCAGATATCGCCCAGCAGACCGAACAGCAGGCCGCAAACAACAAACATCGGGAATACTCCTGGCGATTGAATGGCAGGAATCAACGCCGCAATCATAAAACAGACGCTTGTCATGGCCTTACAGGCCAGCGCCGCGGGCGTCGCCTTTTTCACACGCCTGACCAAAAACATTGAAAGAAAGATGATACCGAAGACGACCATTGCGCCGAACAGAATATACGTCATATCCATGATAAAACTCCTTCTTCTTTTTTCTTCATCTTAGCACATTTAATTTGCGATTACTACACTTTTTTTGAATTTTTGTTTGCTTTATGCTGAAAAATATGGTAAATTGAATTCATAATCTGATCCCTCAAGGAGGACTGTTTTATGAGAATCATGAGCTTCAATCTGTTATGCGCCGGAAAAGGCAACCGCAACTGGCCCAACCGCTCCCCTCTTGCGATCCGAATCATCTATAAATACGATCCCGATACCTTCGGCGTTCAGGAGGCCCACATCGGCTGGATGAACGTACTGAAAGCCTGCCTGCCGGCTTACGATTACGTCGGGATCGGCCGGGACGACGGCAAGGAAGCCGGTGAGTTTTCCGCTGTTTTTTATAAAAAGGATAAATACGAGCTGCTGGATTCCGGTTCCTTCTGGCTGTCTGAAACGCCTGAAAAGCCCGGCAAAGGCTGGGACGCCGTCTGTGTTCGCATCTGCTCCTGGGCAAAGCTGAAAGAAAAAGAGACCGGGAAAGAATTCGTCCATCTCAACACCCACCTGGATCACGTAGGTCTTGTCGCCATGCAGAAGGGCGCTGAACTGGTGGCTCACAGAGGAAGCGAAATCGCCGGGAAGCATCCCGCGTTCTTTACGGGAGACTTCAACGTAACGCCCGATTCCGCCCCTTGCAAGGCGGTGCTGGACGGCGGCTTTATCGACTGTCGAGATGCGGCCAAAGAGACGGATAAGGGGATCACCTTCCACAACTTTGACTATCCTCAGTATGAAGGCGCCGTCATCGACTACGTGTTTGCGAAAGGCGACGTGACTGTCAACCGGTTTGCCGTCGTCCGGGATACGGTGGACGGCGATCTGCCCTCCGACCACTTCCCGGTGTACGCTGACGTGGAATTCTGAAATGGAAGACGCTTTTTACCGCCATTTGCAGGATCTTTCCGCCCGGGCGGACCGGACGGGGACCTTTCAGTTCACCGACTTTTTGAATCTGGATGAACAGAACGTTCTCTGCCGCAGCCGGGCGGAACTGATCCGCTATACGCTTTCCGGCGGCGCGGAGGGGTGCGAACGGGTGATCGCCCGGTTCGGCGATCCGGAGCAATTCGGTTACGAAACGCCCTTCCCCATCGTCTGCGTCAGAATCGCGCCATTGCAGCAAAAATTTGCCGACGAGCTCGGCCATCGTGATGTGCTGGGGGGGCTGATGAATCTCGGCGTTGAACGGGAATGCCTCGGCGACATCGTCCTGCGGGACAACGTAGCCTATCTCTTTGCGCTGGAACGTATAGCGCCCTACCTTTGCGATAACCTGACAAAAGTAAAGCACACCACCGTATCCTGCGCGCTGACGGATTCTCTTCCTGATGGCCCTTTATTCCGCACGGAGCCGATCACGCTGAACGTATCGTCGCTGCGTGTCGACTGCGTTGTCGCGGCTGTCTGTAAGCTTTCCCGTGGAAACGCGGAAAAACTCTTTGCCTCGCAAAAAGTCTTCATTGACGGCAGGCTTTGCCCCGGAGGGGCGGTGGTGCTGAAAGAAGGCGACACGGTTTCCGTCAGGGGATTTGGTCGGTTTATTTTCCGCAGCGTCACCGGTAATTCAAAAAAAGGCCGCAGCTTTATCTGCGTCGAAAAATATATCTGACATCAACATAACGAACCCTGAATGATTCGCCGTCATTCAGGGTTCGTTTGGGTTAAGGCAAAATCAAAGGAAAACGATTCAGATACAGGATCTCTCCGGATGGATGCCGGCCGATATTTTCAAAACCGCACTTCTCATATAAACCTCTGGCGGCAAGGTTCTGTTCTGCCGTTCGCAGCAAAATCCCGCCGCATCCCCTGGCGCGACACTCCGTAATCACGCATCGGGTCATATCCGTCCCAATGTGCCGCCCCTTGAAGCCATCCCGAACGGCGATTCCGAACCAGGGAATCATGAAATCCAGATCCCAGATAAAGGCGATCCCCACGATCAGGCCTTCCGCTTCCGCCACCCAGAAAAGATGGTCCGGTTTTCCGCCTTCAAAAAACGCCATCACCCGCTTTTCGTTGCCATGGTTGACGTTGAAGAAAGAAGCGCTCTCCTCGCCCATATCGTCAAAAAAAGCCTGCACGCCGAAGCGGTCCTCCGGGCGCATTGACCGAACGCACACTTTTTGACACTCATTCTGCTCCATACCAAACCTCTTCCTGCCGCTTTCTGATCTCATCTCTCCAGCGCTTCATCGTTTGAGCCGTAAAGGGAGGCTGCCCTGCGAGATAATGATTAAAGCAGCGTTTGCCGTTGACGGTATAGTCGATCAGCAACAGTTTTTTATCGCTGGCAAACAACGGCAGCCGCGCCAGTTCCGCGTTCTCACCTGCGGCGACCGTTTTGCTCCCCTGATACACCGTTTGACCGGATTCATAATCAGTCACGGTACAATTAACCTCAGCGATCTCACGGGTATCGTTGGAAACATACAGAGGGTATTCCCACCCGCTCAGTTCGCCGATAAACGCCAGTACAGGGTTCTGCGCCGCTTTGATGTAATAAAACGCCAGCTTTTTACGGTAATAGTAGTCCACCACCGCGTCGGAGATCTGCGGCCAGCCGTCGATGATATTCCACCAGATGATACCGCTTCGCCTCCATTTGAGCGCCCTTGTCCGTTCGATAAAGAATTTGAAAGCCTCCGCCTGAGAAATCTGAGAAAGCGCGGAAAACTCCTCCAGATCATCCGGCACGTTTCCGAATAAAATGGATACGTGCTTGGTCATCATGATGTTCCGGTCGTTACCGGGACTCAGCCGCGTATCTTCTGTGCTGTGGGCGGCATAATACCGGTTGATAAGAGGATAGAGATGATCTTCCGGAATAAACTGCCGGATGCTCTCTGGCGACGGGCAGCCGTGGAACCCCGCTTCGCCGATGAAGGAAGCGGTGGCGTCTTTGTAAAACGGGTCTTTATAATAGGCCCTTGCGCCCCATGTATGCTGCTCGGGCACGTTATTGCAGTTGAACCCCTCCGGCACCTCCGGAGAGCTTTTGAGATAATACCGATAGGGGTCGTGCCGCTTGATCAGCGAGGGAATCAGTTCATGCGAAAACCGGCTGACCCGCTCATAGAATTCGGGATAACGAAGCCCCACCAGCTTCATATCAACCTCGTTATCCGAGGACCAGACGCAAACGCAAGGGTGATTGCGCACTTTTTTGATATGTTTGACTACCTCATCCTCCACCGTTTCAAGAAAATGCGACGTTTCCGGATAAACCGTGTTGCCAAAAGCGAAATCCTGCCAGACGAGGATGCCGTCGCGGTCGCAGCGGGAATAGAACGCTTCGTTCTCATAGATGCCGCCGCCCCACAGGCGGATGATATTGCAGCCGCACTCGTTGACAAGATCCAGTACGGGATCAACCCTCCCCGCGCACCGGGAGTGGAAGGCGTCGGTGGGAACCCAGTTGGTACCCTTGCAGAAGATGGGCGTCTCGTTCACGTAAAATTGAAACTTCTGCGCGCCCGGTGTAAAATCCCTTTCCAGCCGCACCGTCCGCAGACCCATGAAATCCGTTTTTTGATCCCGCAGCACGCCCTTGATGTACAGAGACGCGGTGATCTCATAAAGGCTGGCGTCCCCATAGCCCTTAGGCCACCACAAACGGGGCGCTTGGACCCGATATTCTCCGTTGACGGCGGTAAAAATTGTTTTAACTTCAAAATCGAATTCCGAATCCAGGCATTTGGCGTGCACGGCGATCTTTATGTCGTCCAGATCGTCCTCGTCGGAATCGAACCGGAAGGCATAGCGCAGCAGAGCGTTCTCTTCCGACGCCTCCGTTACGGCGTAGTAGACCTCGGTGAACCGTGTGTTTTTCTTCGTCAGCAGCGTCACGTCACGCCAAAGCCCCGCCGTCATCATACGGGGAAAGATATCCCATCCGAAGCTGTGGGCGGGACGGCGCAAATACGGGATCTGCGAACGGCCTGCGTTGCCCTGCATCCCCACCGGATAGTCCTGCCCCCGCGCGTAATTCACGGAGGAGAAAATATGGACGGTCAAAATGTTGTTTCCGGTGCAAACGAACTCTGTCACGTCAAATTCATGTTCGACGAACATGTCTTCCGTTCTGCCCAGCAGCGAACCGTTCAGAAAGATCTCCGCAATGGTGTCGATTCCGTCAAACCGCAGAAATACACGCTCGTTTTCCGGCGCTCCTTCAAACGCAAAAGAACGTTCATAGACCCATCCGCAACGCTCCAGCGCCACGTATTGATAATAGTTGTCGCCGAAGAAGGGATCCGGCAGAATACCCGCCCGGTTCAGATCCAACTGGCAGTTGCCGGGGACCGCCGCGTCAACGACATAACGCGAGGCGGAAACATCGGGAAGAACACCCGCCGGAGGGTTCTTCCCCTTTTTCTCTTCCAGACAATACAGCTTCCACGTACCGTTCAGGGAAAGCTCCATCTCCACACTCCCCTTTTACAGATTTTTCAGCACCCGCATGGCCCGGATGGCGTCGCTGGCAAAATCTTTATTGCCGGCTTCCACCGAGCAGCGAGGACACTCCGCGTATTCCAGCGCGTCCACGAAGGATTTGTAGTCGTATTCCGCCGGATCGGCCGGGAAGACGCGTTTTGTCGGCTCCGCGATGTGGGAATGGAACAGATTTCCTTTCAGGTCCCGGATATTACTCACCCGTTCTC
>CADAMO010000159.1 GCA_902788995.1 Oscillospiraceae bacterium | reverse complement strand
GTGGAATCCCTCTTCGTGCAGCGGTTCCCCTTCTTTGAGCTTTTCGTGCGGGAAAGCCTTCTGAACGCGCCGGGCTTTCCGGAACGCTGGAAGGCCTGCCCCGTGATCCATCCGCTGCCGGAGGAGAATTTCTTCGCCGAAATGCGCCGGCAGGCCAAGGGTGTGGTGATCCCGGTGAAGGACAACGCCCCGCTGGATCCCCGCGTCCTTTCGGAGCTCTCCGTTTCCAAAATGCCCCGCAGCATGATGCACTACTCCTTCGCCAGCCGCCGCAAGAAATACGCAGCCAAATCCTATTTGAAGAAAAAAGGCATGTCAATGAGGTAATCAGAGAATGAACCGAGTAAAATTCACCATGAACGCGCTGCTGCTGGTCGTGATCATCTTTTCGGCGCTGGCGTTCTTCTTTACCATCGTGATGGTCAATCTGGCGGACCGCAGGGCCGTCAATGATTTTATCCCCATCGAGGGGACCGACTACGCCATCCGCTACTCCTCGCTGGAGCCAAGCGGCCTGTATCAGGGGCAGGAAAATACCTGCCGTCTGGTAGCGGAGGGCGACTTCGGCAGCGAGTGGGGCGCCTGTAAAGTGGGCGACCTTCTCTACCTGAACGAGTACCGATCCACGGAGCTGGGCGTGCTGCTGTGCGACCTGGTCCGCATCGACCTGACGACCCACGAAAAAACCGTGCTGTACCGGGATACGATCCTGCGGGGGGCCTGCGCCTCCGGGGAACTGGTGTGCGTCAGCGGCCGTATGCTGCCCGCGGATTTCCCGGAGACGAACCCCCTGTGCCGCTTTTACCGGCTGACGGAAGCAAACAATACGCCGGAGGGGGCCGCGGACGTGATGTTCCTCGACCCGCAGACACTGGAAGAGGCGTATTCCGTAACGGTTTCCGATCCGTTTTCTCCGATTTTTGAAAAGCAATACCTGCAAAAGACGCTTACGGAGGTGGCGAAATGAAATTCGGTCTTGCCTCCGGCAAACAGCGCACCGGCGCGGATATCTTTGTCCTGATCTGGCAGGCGGTCTGTCTGCTGCCGCTGCCGTATCTGCTGATTTTATCCGGCTATCCGGGGCTGATAACGAAAAACAGCGTCCTCGGTTTTCTTTTTGACGGCGGCATGGCGGCGCTGCCCCGGTGGCTGACGCTGGCGCTGTCGTATCTGTACCGGCTCGCCGGGCACGAGCTGGTCGTCTATTTCATCCTGCCCGTTCTCGCGCTGGCCTTCGGCCTCTTGAGGAAAATGCTGCTGCGGGGCGAACGCAGAACGGCTATGATCCTGCGGATCGTCCTCTGCGGACTGATCGCCGCCGACCTGATCCTGCGGGCGATGCTGCCGCAGTTCCGCACCCTCTTCGGCTGGCCTGCCGCCGTCGTCGGACTTGTGATCCGTCTGGCGATGCTCGGCCTCGTGATCGGGGACCTCGTCGCTGAAAAAAGAAAACCGTAGCACGCAGCCTCAGCTGCGTTGCGGCGTACAGGGTTTTATCCCGTAGCGCGGCACCTCAGTGCCGCTTTTGCGCCAAGCAACTTTTCGTAGCACGGCGCATTGCGCCGTCCGGCGGCTCCGGTTCTCACAGCGCAACGCACCGACGCGCCGCCTTTTTATTTCATCATAATGATATCAAATGCCTATCAAACCAAACAGGGCGCGACGGGTTCGCCCCTGACGGCGCAATGCGCCGTGTTACGCTGTTCTCAGGAGGGATCATCTTGAAAAAGCTGCTCGGAATCATATTGACGGTTTGCCTTGTGCTTTCCGCCTGTTCCGTTTGCTTCGCGCAGGGGGCAGAAGCGCCGCTGACCTTCGCGTTGGCCTCCGACCTGCATTACAACCCCCCGGGGGAGGAGCTGGTCCGTCTCAGCGACGATCCCGTCTACTGGTACGCCAACCGGCGCGCCGCCATGGAGGATGAAAGCGGCTTTATCATCGACGAATTCCTTAACCAATGCGCGGCGGACGAGGCGATCCAATACGTGCTGATCTCCGGCGACCTGGCGGATGACGGCCGGTTTTATCAGGAGGACCACGAGGCGGTGGCCGCCAAGCTGCGGGCCTTTGAGGAGACCACCGGCAAAGACGTGTTCGTCATCAACGGCAACCACGACGCCGCCGACGACTGCGCCACCACCTACGACGATTTCAAGCGCATTTACGCCGAGTTCGGCTACGACAAGGCGCTGGAGACCGTGGCGGACGACTGCTCCTACACCGCCGATCTGGGGGAAAACTACCGCCTGATCGCGCTGGACAGCAACAACCCGAAGAAATCCATCGAGGACGGCATGACCGCGGCGAAAGTGTCGTGGGTGAAGCGACAGGCTGAGCAGGCCAAGGCGGATGGGCGTTATCCCATCCTGATGATGCACCATAATCTGCTGGACCATCTGCCCCTGCAGCGGCTGCTGAGCCATGATTTTATCGTGCGTTTCCACTATACAACCGCCGCCCTGTTCGCCGACTGGGGCATCCGGCTGGTGATGACCGGCCATGAGCACTGCTCCGACGCCGCCGTCTATACCTCCCCCGCGGGGAACGTGATCCATGACCTGGCCACCACGTCCCTCACCATGTACCCGCTGCAATACCGGGTGCTGTCCCTGACGGAGGAGGAGATCCGCTATGAGGCCAGAACGGTGGACGCCATCGACCTGGACGCGCTGACCGCGGCGGTGAAGGGCTATACGGAGGAGCAGCTTTCCCTGATGAACGCGGGGCTCAACGACTACGCCAAGGGCTTTTTGAAGCAGGGCGTGAAATACCGGCTGGAGCTGTCCCTCTCCATGGAGAAAATGGGGATCAAGGAGACCGATCTCTATTACGATCTGGTCAAAACCGCCGTGGACGGGCTGACGGGCCTGATGAATATGCCGCTGTACGGTGAAAACGGCGCGGCGGCGCTGGCGAAGGCATACAACATCGCCCTGCCGGAAACGGATTACAAAACCGGCTGGGATCTGGCGACGGAACTGGTGTCCCACCACTACGCGGGGGGCGAGGCCTTCACCGTGGATTCCGACGAGGTGACCCTGCTGCTGCGGCTGGCGGCGGTGCTGCTGCGCAGCGACCTTGCCGGTGTGAGCGATCAGGTGTTCCTGAAAGCCGCCAACGACCTTATCAGCGGCGACGAGGGCGTAACGACCCGGCTGACGAAGCTCTGCGCCTCCGTGTTCGGCGGTGTGAAGCCCGGCGAATACTTCCTTGTGGCGCTGCTCTCCCCGCTGCTTTATGAGTTCGCCTTTGACGCGGACGGCGTGGACGACAACAACGGGGTATTCGAGGGCTACGGCACGGATTCCGCCCTCAACAACGTGAACCATCTGTCCCTGTCCCTGCGCCTGACGCTGGATCGGCTGGTGAAGTATCTGAAAAGCTGCCTTACCGTGTTGGAAAGGATGTTCGCGCGATGAAACGTGATCTGTACGTATCGAAGTTCCGTTCCCCCGGCGGAAACGAAAAGACGGAGGAACTGAAAACGCTGTTTGAGGGCGTGAAGGCCATGCGGCCGGCGGTGCGTTTCTGTCCGGAACGCGATCCCTTCCCGGAGGACCCCCGGATCAAAGCGATCCGCTTTTCCGGCCTGCCGGACGGCGACCGTGAGACACGGGTATTCGCCTATATCGGCTTTCCCGAAAACGCCTCCGCTGCCACGCCCGTGCCGGGCATGGTGCTGGTCCACGGCGGCGCTGGCCACGCCTATGCCGAGTGGGTGCAGTATTGGAACGACCATGGGTTTGCCGCCATCTCTTTCGACGGCTTCGGCCAGACCTACACCGGTGAGGATCATACCTATCAGCACGCGCTGGATCTCTGGAAGCCCGATCCCTTGTCCCAGCCGCCGATGGACGGCTTCGCCACCGCGGGTAAACCGTTTATGGAGCAGGGGTTCACCTATTACGTAGCGGACGTGCTGCTGGCCAACACGATCCTGCGGGAGGATCCGCGGGTGAAACAGGAACAGATCGGCCTGACCGGGATCTCCTGGGGTGGCTTCGCGTCCAGCGTCGCCGTCTGCTATGACAGCCGTTTTGCCTTTGCCGCGCCGGTCTATTGCAGCGGCTTCATGAACGCGTCAAAAACAGTCTGGGGCAGAGGTTTCTCCGGCGAAGGGATCACCGACGTGTGGGACGCCGGTCTGCTGCTGGATACGGTGCGCATGCCGGTCCGGTTTTTTAACAGCGACTGCGACCCCTTTACCGACGTCAACGCCACCACCGCCAGCGCTGCCGCCGTGCCGGACGGCTCCCTGACGCTGCTGCACGGTTTTACCCATGGGCAGATCGAGGGCTCCTCCATCCCGGAGCTGCTGCGGTTCGCCGAGGAACAGGTGGGAGGCGGTCAGCGGAATATCCGTATCGACGCGTTAGAAGAAGTAAACGGCGGCGCACTGCTCTCTTATACGCTTCCGGCGGATGTGACCGACGCGGTTGCCTGCATTTACTATAAAACAGAAGACCTGATCTATGCGGATAAATATCTGCGGGAGGACTGGCGCAGTGAAACATGCGTGCCCCGGGACGGGAAAGCGTTTCTGCGCATCCCGGAAGAAGCGGCGTTGTTTTATTTTTCCGTGGAGGGGACCGTGAAAGGCGTTTCCCCCGCGCAGACGCTGCATGAAACGACCGGCGTCTGCTACCGCGACGCATGGGGTCAATAAAGGAGGAAAAGCCATGAACGCACAGGACAGGATGATGAACAAAAAGTGGGGGATCTTCAACCACTATTTATATTACAGCGAGAAGGGCTATACCGATATCCGGGGCGAAACCGACCAGATGCGCCTGATGGCGGAGGAGTGGAACGAACAGGTCGATTCCTTCGACGTGGAAAAGCTGGCCGAAACGCTGCATGAGATCGGCTGCGGCTATTATATCATCACCGTGATGCAGGGCACCCGGTTCCTGATCGCCCCGAACGAGGCTTATTCAAGGATCACCGGTATCGCCCCGGGTGAGGGCTGCTGCATCCGGGACCTGATCAAGGATATCGCGCTGGCGCTGCAAAAATACGACATCGACCTGTTCCTCTATTACACCGGCGACGGGCCCCACTTCGACAAGGTGGCGGGACCTGCCATGGGGTTATATGAGGATTATGAAGCGGGCCTCCACGGCAGGGTGGACCGGCGCTTTGTGGAAAACTGGGCCGCCGTGCTGGAGGAATACGCCGTGCGCTACGGCGATCTGGTCAAGGGCTGGTGGGTGGACGGCTGCTACGACACCCTCGGTTACAACAACGAGCTGCTGTCGGTCTATGACGCCGCTATCAAAAAGGGCAATCCAGACGCGTTGGCGGCCTTCAACAGCGGCACGGCGTCCTTCTTCCATCCCGACGGCGACGATACGCCGGTCAAATGGTATGAGAACGAGGGCTTCACCTGCGGCGAGGACAACGACTTCACCTACGTGTTCAAAAGTCGCTTTACGGACGGGGCGCAGAACCACCTGCTGATCCCCATGGGCAACTACCGGGACGGCAATATCTGCGCGGGCTGGCGCAACACCGGCGTGCGTCGCAGTAAGGAATACATGGCCGATTACATCCGGAAGAATAACGAAGCCGGGGCCGTGATCACCGTGGATATCTTCGTGGACTGCCACGGCCATTTCGACCCCGAACAGGTGGAAGCGCTGAAATATATCGGAAAAAAGATCAGAGAATAAAGAACCGCGCCGACACGCGTATATGGCGCGCGGACGGCGTGGACGACAACAACGGCGCGTTCGAGGGGTACGGAACGGATTCCGCCCTCAACAACGTGAACCATCTGTCCCTGTCCCTGCGCCTCACGGTGCAGCGGCTGGTGAAATACCCGCAAAGCTTCCTCACGGTGCTGAAACGGCTGTTCCTGCAAAGCGCAAGGGCCGCCTGACCATAATTACGAATTGCCCCCTGTCGGACGCGGATGATGCGCGGCAGGGGGGTGTTTTTTTATTTCGTTCCCGTTTTTTGCGGTTTCGTTCCCGTGGGGTTGATTTTATGGAAAGAAACGGTACAATGGAAACGAACGGCGGCATGCGAGAACGGAATAATCTGTAAAACAGGCTAGCAATTATCCGGAGGGTATGTTATGCTGTTTACACAAAAAGCCCTTGATCATCCGCGGTCAAGGGCTTTTTCAGTGAAGAGTGAATAGTGAAGAGTGAAGAAGTAAAAAATCCCACACGAACGTGTGGGATTTTTTGGAGCTGCTAACCAGAATTGAACTGGTGACCTCATCCTTACCAAGGATGCGCTCTACCGCCTGAGCCATAGCAGCACATGGATTTACAGCGCTTTGTCGCTTACCACGGCGTTTATTATACACGCGAATCGGCCGATTGTCAATACCTTTTTTTGAAACGCTGAAAAAATTCGTTAATTCCCAAAGTAAATTCCACAGTTGGATAGGTAGTGGAAAACACTTTGAGAAATAGCTGATTTTAGTTAGAGACAAGTACAGGAATCAACA
>CADAMO010000158.1 GCA_902788995.1 Oscillospiraceae bacterium | reverse complement strand
TGATTGTTGTTTCATTTCTGTTGTATCTTTGAAGAGTTGAGAGTTAAGAGTTGAGAGTGGAGTTGTAATAAAATAGGTAAGGGTGAAGCCCTTCCGGAAGTCAACTCTCAACTCTCAAAAAACAACTCTTCCAACAATCGATTATTTCAGGATTTCATCTGCGAACGCGTCCATCTCCGGGCACTCGTTCAGCTCGATCATCCCCTTGTCGCAGGCGGCGGCCAGCTTCGGGTTGATGGGCAGTCTTGCCACGTTTTTGATACCGTGAGCGGCGGCGATCTCCTCGATATGGCTTTCGCCGTAGAGGAAGTGCTGCTTGCCGCAGTCGGGGCAGGTGAAATAGGAGAAATTCTCCACAATGCCCAGCACCGGAATGTTCATCAGCTCCGCCATCTTCACGGCCTTGTCCACGATCATGGAGACCAGCTCCTGCGGGGAGGTGACCACAATAACGCCCTTTACGGGCAGGGACTGGAACACCGTCAGCGGTACGTCGCCGGTTCCGGGGGGCAGGTCCACGAACATATAATCCACGTCGTTCCACACCACGTCGGTCCAGAACTGCTTGACAGCGCCCGCGATCACGGGGCCGCGCCAGATCACCGGGTCTGTCTCGTTTTCGATCAGAAGGTTTAAGGACATCATCTTGATGCCGGTTTTGGTGACGGCGGGGAAGAGGCCCACGTCGGAGCCTTCCGCTTTGCTGTGGATGCCGAAGCTCTGGGGCATGGAGGGGCCGGTGATATCCGCGTCGATGATGGCGGTCTCATAACCCTTACGGCGGGACGCCACCGCCAGCAGGGACGTTACCAGCGATTTGCCGACGCCGCCCTTGCCGCTCACCACGGCAATCACGTTCTTTACGTTGCTCATGGCGTTCTGGGGCTCCAGAAAGCTTGTCTTGTCATTTTCGCACTTGGACGCGCAGTTGGCGCAGTCATGGGAACAATCTGCCATTGTTGTCTTTACCTCTTTTATATTTAATACCTAACTATTATATCCTTAATTAAAATAAAGTCAACCGATTCGTTCAATTTCAGAAAAACGAAAAAAACCGATCCTTTTGGATCGGAAATTTTGGTCATTACGCAGCGTTTTTCTTCTTGAACAGATCTCTGATATCCTTCGTCATGATCACGTTGCCGAGCTTGCCCTTGATGAACACTTTATCATACAGGGCCTTGACAATGAGATAAGCCAGAATACCGGCGAGGGAGCCCACGATGATGCCGCCGAGAATATCGGAGGGGAAGTGGACCATGATGTAATTCCGTGTGGCGCCGATGGTGATGACGAATAGAAACACCAGCCAGCTGACCTTCTTTTTGCAGTTGAGGAAAACGGGCCACATGGCGGCCGCCACGGAGGTGGTGTGACCGGAGGGGAAGGAATACTCGCTTTCGAGGCCGTGTCCCACCGCCAGCCACCAGCTCTGGAAGGTCTCGTTCGTCACGTAGGGACGGGGACGGGCCACCACGTTTTTGATGGCGACGTTGGTGAACAGCGCGCCGATGACGACGCCGCCGATCATGCCCATGCCGATTTTTCTGGACCGCTTGAACAGCAGCAGGATCAGACCGATGGCCAGCACGAAGATGCCGCCGTCGCCGAGGCGAGTGAAGTACTTGTTGAAGAAATCAAAAAAGCCTCCCATCGCGCCTTCGTGAAGGTTGTGGTAAAATTCCAGGATCTTGTAGTCAAAGCTCTGGAAGGTGGCGTTGATCCACGTTGCGATCGCGCCGATCTGGTCCGCCGGGACCAATGCAGGTACGTCCATGCCGTAATCTCCTTTTCGTTCGGTAATACCATTATATTACTATACTCTGCCGAAAAATGCAATAAGAAAGCGTCGTGTTTTTTTGAATCTCCATAGGATCGTCCGGAGGGCATCTGGCGACTCGCGACTCGCGACTGGCGACTGAATTATCTGATCAGCGCCGCCACCCGGCAGGCGCGCATATAGGCGTTGGTGACGTATTCCTCTATGCTCATGCGCTTGTATGCGTCGTTTTCATGCCGGTCCGGCTTGGAATCCCGGTTCAACTCAAAGGTCAGCACGTCGGTGAAGTCCCATTGCTTCAGCCGCCGGGCGATCCCCGCCCAGTCGCCGATCCCGTCAAAGGGCAGCAGGTGCAGATCGTCGTGCCAGGTGATGGTCCCGTCAAAATGCCGTACCCCCAGGTTGTCGTTCAGGTGCGTGCCCAGCAGATATTTCCCGTAGAGGGCGGTCATATCCTTCCCGCCGTTATAGCACATCTCGTGGCCGGTATCCCAGCAAAAGCCCACGGCGTCGCTGCCGCCGAAGGCGTTCAGGATCGCCGCGAGGAATTCCTCCCCCTCGGTGTTCTCAAAGGCGATCTTCACGCCGCAGCGTTCCGCCTCGCGGATCACCTTCCCGAACCGCTCCACGCCGATGGCGGTGGGCGTCATGCCGGTGTAAAAGCCGATAAACACGTGGGAGATCATCAGCGGGATCCCGTTGTCCGCGCAGTCGTGGAGGCAGTCGATCAACTCTCCCGCAAACGCGTCGGCGGTTTCGCTGTCCTCCTTCCACAGTTCCGCGCAGCCGTGAAAGGGCCCGTGGACCGACTGGTAGAGCATCCCGCATTCGTCGGCTGCTTTCCGCCATCGTTTTACCGGCGCGTCCTGCTGCCAGCCTGTGAAAAAGCCCTCAAAGCCCACCTTGGCAAACAGGCGGATCTGCTCCTCCACGGGCATCTCGTCAAAATGGGCGCTGAGGACCAGTTTGCGGTCACGCATGGCAGGTGTAGCCCTCCGCCTCCACGGCGGTGGCCAGCTTCGCGGTATCCACGTCGGCGTTCAGCTTCACCACGGCGTTGTTCTTCTCGTGGCTGGGGATGGCTTCATCCACCTCCGGGAAGGCCTCCAGCGCCTTCTTGACCCTTGCCTCGCAGTGGGGGCACATCATGCCTTCAATGTTCAGTGTGATTTCCATTGGTATTGTCTCCTTTTCAATTGGTTTTTGCATCGGTTGTTTTGGTTCGCCGCCGTCCTTGACGGACAGCTTTATGAAATTCAGCCGCAGGGCGTTCGTCACCACGCAGAAGCTGGAAAGGCTCATGGCCGCCGCGCCGATCATGGGGCTCAGCGTCCAGCCCAGCACGGGGATGAAGACCCCCGCCGCCAGCGGAATGCCCAGCGAATTGTAGAAGAAGGCCCAGAACAGGTTTTCCCGGATGTTCCGCATCACGCCCCGGCTCAGCCGGATGGCGGCTGGCACGTCCGAAAGGCGGCTGCGCATCAGCACCGTATCCGCCGCGTCAATGGCGATGTCCGTTCCCGCGCCGATGGCAATGCCGGTGTCGGCCCGGGTGAGGGCAGGCGCGTCGTTGATGCCGTCGCCCACCATGGCCACTCTTCCGTTCTCCTGCAGCCTTCTGATCACGTTTTCCTTTTCGGTGGGCAGCACGCCGGCGATCACCTCGTCCGCGTTCACGGCCTTGGCGATGGCCTTTGCCGTGCGCTCGTTGTCGCCCGTCAGCAGCACCGTCCGCATGCCCATCCGTTTCAGCTCGGCGACGGCCTCGGCGCTGTCCTCCTTGAGGGTATCGGCCACGGCGATTACGCCGAGAAAACCGGCCTCACCGGCGAAAAACAGAGGCGTTTTGCCCTCGTCCGCCAGCCGGATGGCCTCCTGCCGCGCCTGCGCCGGCACGGCGGCGTTCTCTTCGATATAGGCGAGATTGCCGCCGAAGACCTTTTTGCCGTCGACCACGGCTTCAAGGCCCCGTCCGGGTAGGACGCGGAACTGCTCCGCTTCGACGGTTTCTGTCCGCTGTTCCTCCGCGCAGGCCGCCACCGCCTTGCCCAGTGGGTGCTCGCTCTTACGTTCCAATGAGCCTGCCGTCCGCAGCAGGGAAGCGGCGGTTTCTTCCCCGAAGGGCATTACGTCCGTCACCTTCGGCTCGCCTTTGGTGACCGTGCCGGTCTTGTCCATGACCACCGCCGTGACCTTTCCGGCGTTTTCCAGCGCCGTGGCGTTCTTGAACAAAATGCCGTGCTTTGCGCCCACGCCGCTGCCCACCATAATGGAGACGGGCGTGGCCAGCCCCAGCGAACAGGGGCAGCTGATGACCAGCACGGAGATGCCCCGCGCCAGGGCGAAGCCGAAATCCTTTCCGGCGATCAGCCACGCCACGGTGGCAATAAGGGCGATGCCCATCACGGCGGGCACAAAGATCCCCGCCACCTTGTCGGCGGTTTTGGCGATGGGCGCTTTGGTGGCCGCCGCGTCGCTGACCGCCCGGATGATCTGCGCCAGCGCCGTATCCGCGCCAACCTGCGTGGCGCGGCAGCGGATGAAGCCGGACAGATTGGTGGTGGCGGCATAGACGGTATCGCCGGCCGCTTTGTCAACCGGAATGCTTTCCCCTGTCAGCGCGGATTCATTCACCGCGCAGTCGCCCTCCAGCACAACGCCGTCCACCGGCATATTCTCGCCGGGGCGCACCGTGAAAACGTCCCCGATCTGCACGTCCTCCACCGGAACGACGGTCTCTTTCCCGTCCCGAACGACAGTCGCGGTCTTGGGGGAGAGGTCCATCAGGCTTTTCAGCGCGTCGGTGGTCTTGCCCTTTGAACGCGCTTCCAGCAGCTTGCCCACGGTGATCAGCGTCAGGATCATGCCCGCGGATTCAAAATAGTAATCGGGCGTCGCGGCGGTATCGCCCGCCAGCGCCAGCCGGAACAGCACCGCGAAGGAGTATCCGAAGGCCGCCGCCGAGCCCAGCGCCACCAGCGTATCCATATTGGGGGCCAGATGGACCAGCCCCTTGAAGCCGCTGACGAAGAATTTCCGGTTCAGCAGCATGATGATCTCCGCCAGCGTCATTTCGATGAGGCCCAGCGCAACGGCGTTGTGGGCGACGGCGTGGATCTGCGGCAGATGCAGCATGTGCCCCATGGAAAAATACATGAGAACGGCCAGCAGCGCCACGGAGGGGATCAGCCGCTGTTTCAGGATCCGTTTTTCTTCCCTCTCTTCCGGCTGCGGGGCGGGGGAGTCCGCTTTTTTCTGCCCGTGGACCGAAGCGCCATAGCCCGCCTTTTCCACGGCGGCGATCACCGCGCCGGGGTCGGCGCTGCCCTCCACGTTCATAGAGTTGGTCAGCAGGTTGACGCTGCATTCCGTCACGCCCGCGACCGCTTCCGTCGCCTTCTGCACCCGCGCCGAACACGCCGCGCAGCTCATGCCTGTGATATCGTATTGTGTCATGATTCAGTCCTTTGCTTGCTTGGATAAATTGGGGTTTGTCGCGCCGTTGGCGCGACAGGTTTGAGGTGTCAGGTTTGAGAATTGTGTTGTGGCAAGGATTTCCCTCACACCTCACACCTATCACCTCACACCTGATTTGTCGTGCGTCAGCCTGACAAATCTTATTTTACAGTTCCTCCAGCCCCACGGAGGCTCTTAAGATCAGTCTTGCGTCGGCTGCGGTGACGTTACCGTCGCCGTCCGCGTCGCAGGCGTAATAGGCCGCGCTTGTTTCCGCGAAATCCTCCAGCTGGACGGACCGGCGCAGCGCCAGCCGCGCGTCGGCGGGGGTGATCTTCCCGTCGTTGTCAACGTCCCCGGGGAGATAAGTCTCTCCGTCCGGCGTCAGATGACGGATGAACCCGCAGACGGTGCACACGAGGTCCGTTGCCGATTCGTAGACGTGGGGGCATTCTGTGATCTTGACGTAATTATAATTGGTCAGCTTCGTAGTCTTATCCCAGAATCCTCTGCTCTCTTCCGATTTTCCGTTGGCCACGACCACCGCCGTTCCGTTCTTGTGGAAGAAGGTAATCTCCCCGCTGACCGCGTTTTCCGGGCCGGTGGCGTCAAAGGCGCTTTCCGTCACGTCCGTCCTGCCCGCGATCACGGCCTCGTTGGTGTCCGCCGTGGCGATGAAGGTGCTGTTTTTCAGGGTGAAGTCGTGCAGCGCCGCCACTGCGCTGGCTCTGACGTTTTCATCCTTGTCGGCGGTGATCGCCACCGTGCTGTTGTCCAGCGCGACGCTTCCGGCGGTGGAGGCGATCCCCACGTGACCGGCGTGAATGCCCACCGTGCTGTTGCGGATCTCTACGAGAGCGTCGTCCGCCGTGGCGGTGATACCGTTGTGGGTGGAATACAGCAGAAGCTCGCAGTCCTCAACGGTCACGCCGTCGGGGCAGAGGATCGTATTATCCAGCTTTGCCGTTGTGCTGAGAATCGTCAGCTTGCCGCCTTTGATCTTCGCCCTGCCGTTGATCACACAGATGGAGGCGCTGTAATCCGTATAGACGTTTTCCAGCGCGATGGCGTTTTCGCCGTTGAAGATCAGCTCAAGATCCATATCCCGCGCCAGCACGCCGAAGGAATAGTGTTTATATACCTGCGCGAAGGTGGTGATTTTCATGCCGTTGAAGGTCAGCGTTTTCGCGTCAGGGTCAAAGGAGACAAGGCCGTTGCCGAAGACGTCGGCGTGGTTTTCCTCGTTGACCCGCACGCCGCCGACCCACACGTCGTAGGCCTGGGGGATCGTGAACAGTCCCGCCAGCTCCATGTGGCTGCCG
>CADAMO010000157.1 GCA_902788995.1 Oscillospiraceae bacterium | reverse complement strand
GCATACGGTATTTGTCGGCCAGATCGAAGGCCAGGGCCGTCAGATCGGCCATCTCCTGCACGGAGGAAGGGGTGAGGACGATCAGGTGGTAGTCGCCGTGACCGCCGCCCTTGGTGGCCTGGAAGTAGTCGCTCTGGCTGGGCTGGATGGAACCGAGGCCAGGACCGCCGCGCTGCACGTTGACGATCAGCGCGGGCAGATCGGCGCCGGCGATATAGGAGATGCCCTCCTGCTTAAGGGAGACGCCCGGGCTGGAGGAGGAGGTCATCACGCGCTTGCCGGTTCCGGCCACGCCGTAGACCATGTTGATGGCGGCGATTTCGCTTTCCGCCTGAAGAAACACGCCGCCGATCTTCGGCATACGCTTGGCCATATAGGCGGCCAGCTCCGTCTGGGGGGTGATCGGGTAACCGAAGTAGTGGAGACACCCGGCCCGGATGGCGGCCTCCGCGATGGCTTCGTTGCCCTTCATCAATACTTTTTCTTCCATAGTTTCACCTCATTTTTCCACGGTAATCACGCAGTCGGGGCACATGGTGGCGCAAAAGGCGCACCCGATGCACTGGGACATATCCGTCATCTCGGCGGGATAATGTCCCTTTTTGTTGATCTTGTCCTTCGCGAGCACCAGCAAATGCTTGGGGCATGCGCTGACGCACAGCCCGCAGCCCTTGCAGACGTCGGTCGCAAACGTAACCTTTGCCATAAGAACACCTCTTTATGAATGATGAATTCGGAATGCGGAATTCGGAATTATGATATTTCACGGCGTCTTGCGCCGATATTTTTGTAGCACGGCGCCGTGCGCCGTTGTCAGAGCGTAAATCGGAGAGCGGAGTTCGGAGATTCCGCAGCGCGCAGCCTCAGCTGCGTCATCCGGGGGAGAACAAACACCGTAGCACGGCGCATTGCGCCGTCTGGCGTGTCCGGAATCGGAAACGTAAATTCAAAAATAATGATTCGGATATATGTCGATGAATCTCAGAACAACTGTATCATTTTCGGGTTGTCACAATGGGCAGCCGCCTGACGGCGCAATGCGCCGTGTTACGTGGGTCGCTGTTTCCGCCGGGATGGCGTGAACCGTCAGAAAATCTTCTTTTGTAATATCAGAGGGAAGACGTTTTCCCCTGTCAGCCCCTTCGCCACGGTTTCTTCCGCGGAGGTAAACGCCAGCGGCAGCCCGCAGAGGCGGCACAGCTCGTCCGCTTTTTGACAGGTGGCGGACACGTCCTCCGGGGACGTCTCCGCCCCTAAATTGGAGTTGTTGATCACCGCCGTGAAGGGAAGCCCCGCGGCCAGCTCGATCTCCCGCAGGACTTCCAAAGCGTCCTGGGGCGTCTGCGTCAGGGGACGGTAGAAATTCACTACGTAGAACAGGTCGAAGTCGTTCTCCTCCCGGATGTAGGGCGAAAAGCGCCCCAGGGCGTAGGCGCCCCGGTCGTCGCCGCCGATATCCATGACCACGCACCGGTCCTTCCGCTGCACCAGCCCGTAGACCGAGGAGGGGAGCGAGGGCAGGTCCACGTTGGAGTTGGCGAAGGGGAGGGCGATCATCTCGATCCCGGCTTTTTCCAGCTCCGCCTCGCTGTCCTTGCTGCGGAAGTAGGGGTTGACGATATCCAGGTCCGCGATGGCCACGTTTTTACCCTGCGCCTTCAGACGGAAGGCGTAGTTGACGGCGATATTCGTTTTGCCGCTGCCGTAATGGCCGCAGAAAAGAGAGAGTCGTTTCAATGACATGTCCTTGCTTGTGTATTCGTTATATGATTTTAATTTTCTTTTAATTATAATCTGTTTCAGCGGTATTGTCAATTGAAATTAGTGGATGGATGATATGAGACAAAATGATGAAAGGGAATGGTTCATCACAGCTTATTCCGCTGGATCTTGCCGCTGATGGTCTTGGGCAGCTCGTCACGGAAGACCACCACACGGGGATATTTATACGGCGCGGTATGGGTCTTGACGTAGTTCTGGATCTCTTTTTTCAGCTCTTCGGTGCCCTCTGTGCCCTTGGTCAGCACAATGCTGGCCTTGACGATCTGACCGCGCACCTCATCCGGCACGGCGGAAACGCCGCATTCCAGCACATAGGGCAGCTCCATGATGACGCTTTCGATCTCGAACGGCCCGATGCGGTAGCCGGAGGACTTGATCACGTCGTCCACCCGGCCCACGTACCAATAAAAGCCGTCCTCATCCCGCCAGGCGGTGTCGCCGGTGTGGTAATAGCCGTCGTGCCAGGCCTCCCGCGTTTTCTCCTCGTCTCCGTAATAGCCCTTGAACAGGCCGCAGGGGACTTTTTCGGCGGTCCTGACCACGATTTCGCCGGTTTCGCCGTCCGGGACGGAATTGCCGTTCTCATCCACGATATCCACGTCGTAAAGAGGCGTAGGCTTGCCCATGCTGCCCAGCTTATGGGTATCGCCCATCAGGTTGGCGATGACAAGGGTAAGCTCGGTCTGGCCGAAACCCTCCATGATCCGCAGGCCCGTAGCCTTTTCAAACTGGCGGTAGACCTCGGGGTTCAGCGCCTCGCCGGCGGTGGTCATGTGCCGGACGGAGGACAGGTCGTACTGGGAGATATCCTCCTTGATCAGCATCCGCAGCATGGTGGGCGGCGCACAGAACGTGGTGATCTGATATTTAGCGAACATGGGAAGGATATCCGACGCGTGGAAGCGGTCGAAATCATAGGTGAATACCGCGCCCTCGCACAGCCACTGGCCATACAGCTTGCCCCACAGGGCTTTGCCCCAGCCGGTGTCGGAGATGGTGAAGTGCAGGCCGTTGTCGGAAACCCCGTGCCAGTATTTGGCGGTGATGAAGTGGCCCAGCGGGTATTTGTAGGAATGGGTGGCGATTTTCGGATAGCCGGTGGTGCCGGAGGAGAAGAACATCAGCATGGCGTCGTCGCCGCAGGGGGTATCCTCCGTGCGGTAAAAGTGGGCGCTGAACAGCGGGTGTTCCTCGTCGAAGTCGTGCCAGCCCTCGCGCTTGCCGCCCACAAGCACTTTTGTGGTCACCTGCGGGCAGTTTTCCATGGCCAGCTCCGCCTGATGGGCCACGTCGCCGTCGGCGGTGCAGAGAATGGCGCTGACGCCCGCCGTGTTGAAGCGGTACTCAAAATCGTGCTGCTGCAGCTGATTGGTGGCCGGGATGGCGATGGCGCCCAGCTTGTGCAGCCCCACGATGGCGAACCAGAACTGATAGTGCCGCTTGAGCACCAGCATGACCCGGTCGCCCTTTTTGATGCCGAGGGATTTGAAGTAGTTGGCCGCCTGATTGGTGGCGCGCTTCATATCGTTGAAGGTAAAGCGGCGCTCCACCTTGTTCTTGTCCACGTGCAGCATGGCAAGCTTGTCAGGCGTGCGCTTGGCGATGGCGTCCACCACGTCGAAGCCGAAGTTGAATTTGTCCTCGTTGTGGAACTCGATCTTTTTCAGCAGGCCGTTTTCATCTTCAAAGGTGTCGATGAAATTGTCGCAGACCAGCTTGCGGTGGCCGGGGTGGGGGGCCACCAGCGTCTCGCGGATGGTCTCCTCCTTTTCATCCTCTCCGGGCAGAATCACCGCGCAGAAGGTGCAGTCCTCGCCGCCCACGGCGATCATGCCGTGGGGGGTGGATGAGTTGTAGTAGATGCTGTCGCCCTCGTGAAGCACTTCCTTGTTGGCGCCCACCTGTACCAAAAGGCTGCCCTTGAGGATCAGGTCGAATTCCTGCCCGCTGTGGCGGGTGAGATGGATGGGCTTGTTCTGAAGCTCTTCGGAATATTCATACTTTACCCAGTAGGGCTCGGCGATCTTCTTTTTGAACATGGGGGCCAGGTTTTCGATGGTGATGCCCTCTTCCTTGGCGGTCTGCTGGCCCTCGCCCTTGCGGGTGACGGTGTAGGAGGACAGCCTCGCGCTGCTGCCTTCCAGCAGCTCCGTAATGCTGATATCGAACGCCAGGGCGCACTTGTGGATGAAGGTAAAGGGGAGATCCACCGTGCCGCTTTCATAGGCGACGTATTCCTCCGGCGTCACTTCGGTCAGCGTCGCCATTTTCGCCTCGTCGTAGCCCATGATCTCCCGCATCTCACGGATTCGGAAGGCGATCTCTGAAATTCTCGCGTTGGCTGTAGTCATATTTTGAACCTCCATTCATTGGGAAAAATGCTCTGAATTCGAAATGCGGAATTCGGAATGCGGAATTATGATAAACTGGGAAAGATCATTCCGCATTCATCATTCCGCATTACGCATTAAAAAACGCCCGTCTCAATCTCTTGAGACGAGCATGTCGATCATACCCGCGGTACCACTCAAATTGCGCTTTCGCGCCGCTCAGGTTCCGATAAACCTTATGCTTTAACGCAGCATTACGGAAGCCGCCTACTGGCAGGATGATGCTTTCGGAGCTTCGGCTCGGAAGGGATGGGAACTGAAACGTTCTTTCGCCGGGATCACACCGCCCCCGGCTCTCTGTGGACGACCTCGTTTCTTCCGTCTTCGTCGCAGCCTTTTGATATTACGTTTATCTTATCACAAATTTCCGGAATGTCAACAGTTTCTTTCCTTTCAACGATGAAAAAGAATAAGAAAATGATTAAAAAAATTCATAAGCCCGTCAGGCCGGGGACGCTTTCGCCTGTTTGGGTTTTACCGGACGGATGAAATTCAGATACAGCAGCAGCATTTCCAGCAGCGTGTTGGGCACCATTTCCATCAGCCCGCTTTTGCCGATCAGCAGCAGCCACAGGACGATGCCCGCCGCGATCACCGCCACGGCAGCGGCCATGGCCGAAAACCCTTCATACCGTTTCGCGTTTTTCAACAGGAACAGGAACAGCGTCAGCCCCAGCGTCGCCATATAGAGCCCTGTGGAGATCCAGTGGACCACCCGTTTGGGATTCCAGTTGGTGACGTCGTGCTTCAGCGACAGCCCGATGCCGCAGGCGGCCAGCACGGCGATCACGCACAGCAGGCGCAGGGCGCGGGACTGCTCGCCATACCGGCGGTAGGCGTACAGCGTGTTCAGATAATAGCCGCCCACCACGAACAGCGCCCAGATCCAGAACAGATATTTGCGGTCCTCGCACAGAAGGCTGATGGTCCCCAGCGGATGGGCGGGGTTGTTGCCGAACAGGAACATCATCCCGTTGCCGAACACGATCCCCACGATCAGAAACGCCAGACACACCGGCGCGGAGAGGAGCTTGCGGGAAACGTTCATGCACACATCCCTTTTCTATTTTGAAATAAAAACGGCTCTTATTATAGTACGCCTGCGGGACAATGTCAATGACCGTCGGCAACATGACGCTTCGCCGACGGCCATCCTTCGAGAAAGGGAACCCCATTCTAAACATAACGTTGAAACCGGCGCAACACGCCGTGCAACATCTATTGCCTATTGCCTATTCACTATTGCCTATTGCCTAAGATCTTAAATCCCCAGCATCTCCACGGACATATCTTTCATTTTATACTTCAAAATCTTTCCGGCGGCGTTCATGGGGAAATCCTCCACGAACAGGAAATACCGCGGTACCTTATGCCGCGCGATATGGGCGTTGCCGAATTCCCGCATTTCCGCTTCGTCGGCGGTTTCGCCCTCTTTCAGCACGATCCAGGCGCAGGCCTCTTCCCCGTAGCGTTTGTCGGGCACGCCCACCACCTGCACGTCCCGTACCTTTTTGTGGGTCAGGTAGAATTCCTCGATCTCTCTGGGGTAGAGGTTCTCGCCGCCCCGGATGATCATATCCTTGAGCCTGCCTGTGACTTTATAATAGCCCTCGGGGGTGCGGCAGCAGATATCGCCGGAATGCAGCCAGCCCTCCTTGTCGATGGTGGCGGCGGTGGCGTGGGGCATCTTGTAATACCCCTTCATGATGTTGAAGCCCCGGGCCACGAACTCGCCGTTCTCGCCGTCGGGCAGGTCCTCGCCGGTCTCGGGGTCGATGATCTTGCATTCCACGTTGGGGAAGGCGCTGCCCACGGTCTCCACCCGCAGGTCTTCGGATTCGTTCACCTCGCCCATGGTGCAGCCGGGGGAGGATTCCGTCTGCCCGTAGACGCTGAGGATCTCCCTCATGTTCATCTCGACCGCCGCCCGGCGCATCAGGTCCGGCGGGCAGTTGGCGCCCGCCATGATGCCCGTGCGCATATGGCTGAAGTCCGTCTTCGGGAAATCCTCATGGGCGAACATGGCGATGAACATGGTGGGAACGCCGTTGAAGCAGGTGATCTTCTCCTCGTTGATGCAGGCGAGGGAGGACTTGGGGGAGAAATACGGCAGCGGGCAGATGGTGCCGCCGTGGGTCATCATGCTGGTCATGGAGAGCACCATGCCGAAGCAGTGGAACATGGGCACCTGGATCATCATGCGGTCGGCGGTGGAAAGGTCCATCCGGTCGCCGATCACCTTGCCGTTGTTGACGATATTGCGGTGGGTGAGCATCACGCCTTTGGGGAAGCCGGTGGTGCCGGAGGTGTACTGCATGTTGCACACGTCGTCGGGCTTTACCAGCGCGGCGCGGCGGCGCACCTCCTGCAGGGGCACCAGATCGGCGCGCTGCATGAACTCCTGAAAGGTCAGGCAGCCGATCAT
>CADAMO010000156.1 GCA_902788995.1 Oscillospiraceae bacterium | reverse complement strand
CGTAGACGAGAACGCCGCCGTCCCGCACGTAACCGGCCAGGGCGATGTTCACGTCCGCCCCCTGGGGCTTCATGAACTCATAGCTCAGCACCAGCAGCTTGTAGTTGTCCAGATAGCCGGGATAACGGACGACGTTTTCCAACTGGACCGGGCGCACCGGCAAGCCGCCCTTGAGCAGCGGCAGCGCAATGCCGTAGAACAGCGGGAAGGCCAGCGACTCACAGAAGGACAGCCGGTCGCCGCCGGCCACCTCTTCTTCCCGCCCGATCTCGTAGTTGGAGGCGTTCAGGATCTCCACCTTGCCCACCGGCGGATACTGGCCCCGGCGGGCCAGCACGTCGTCGGAGAAATTGCGTTCGAACATGGCGGAATCGGAAAGGAACACGCCCACGTCCGGCAGATCGTTGACGTATTCAAAGTCGTCGGCGCCCAGCGTGCCGAGGAACTGGAAGATATTCAGCAGCTCCGTGCGGTAATCCTCCGGGATCGGCACCGCGTCGGGATCGCCCTTGGGATATTTTGCGCCCGGCGTAAAGATGCGGCGGGGCCACGGGGCGCACTGGAACCGGTTGACGTGGGGCTGGAGAAGCGAACCCAACAGCGTCTTGCGGTAGTTGACCCGATAGCTGTCCCAGGTGTAGCAGGGGCGGTCCTCAATGGGGTCGTTGTCGAACCACATATCGCGGCCGGTGCCCCGCACCAGCTCCTGCATGACGCCGTATTCCAGAAAGGCGGTCTCAAAGGTGCGCTCTTTGTAAACACCCCGGAAGACGTTGGACTCCCGGCTGGTGCCCATCCAGATCTGCGCCTTGTAGCCGTCCAGCGACGGCACGTCGGTCAGCGTCCCCTCCGGGCTCATGACCTTCCACTGGGAATAGTTCAGCAGGCTGTGGGTGGGCACGTAGAAGCGCAGCACCCGGCCGTAGTTGGCCAGCGCGTACTCCCGCAGGTCCTGACTGATCCGCTCGATGGCACGGCGGTAGAGATAGGCCTTCAGCTTCGCGGCCCGGTAGTGGGCGTCCGGGCTTTCGTGGGGCGGCACCCAGTCCTCGTGATAATAGAGCCGATATTCCCGCTTGAAGCCCTCGCTGTAGCCGCCTGCGTTCAGGAACTCCGGCTCCTCCACGTGGATGGCGACCACGCCCGCGTCCACCGCCTTTTTCAGCTTCTCGGTGAGGTAATTGGTATAGTTGACGGAGGGGACGATATACCCGGTGGAGTGGATATCCCCGCCGGTCATGGAGCCGTCGCGGCTCTTCTGCGTCTCGTCCCAATGGTCCTTGCCGTCCCAGTCCCCGTCAAAATAATCCGGGTAGTTCCCCCACGCGATGCCCGTCATCAGGTGTACCACGTAGCCCCGGTCACGGTATTTTCGGATGCGCTCCTCCATATCGTCTCCCACGCCGTAAACACAAACAAAATCCGTCCCGAAATCGGTCTCCGGCAGCAGCGGCGCGGATTCCTGCACGCAGGTGCGCTCTTCTTCTCTTGCTCTGATATAAGACATTGACCTTCTCCCTTCGTTTCGTTGCAGTTTCATCATACAACACAAAAAGGAAAAGGTCAATTGAAAACTGTGATTGCGGAGACTTATTTCAGAAAACCGTCACGCCTTCAGGCTCGTCTGCACCTGATCGAACTGCGCCTTCACGTCGCTGTCCGGCGCTTCGGTCAGCAGGCTGACGGCCACCATGGCGACAAGGCCGCAGATGAACGCGGGCAGCAGCTCATAGATGGCAAACACGCCGCCGATCTTTGCGATGCCGAACTTCCAGATGAAGATCATGGCGCCGCCGGTCACCATGCCCGCCAGCGCGCCCCACTTGTTGGAGCGCTTCCAGAACAGGCCCAGCAGAATGACGGGGCCGAAGGCCGCGCCGAAGCCCGCCCAGGCGAAGGACACGATGCGGAACACGGAGGAGGTGGGATCCCAGGCGAAGATCACGGCGATCAGGGCGATCACGATGACGGAGATCCGGGCGATGAGCATGACCTTTTTGCCGCTCAATTTCAGCTTCAGGGTATCTACCAGAATATCCTGTGTGACGCTGGAGGAGGCGGCGATCAGCTGGGAATCCGCCGTAGACATGGTGGAGGCCAGAATGCCGGACAGGAAGACGCCGGCGAGGAAGGCGAAGAAGCCGTTTTTCAGGGAGATGTATTTGGAGATATCCACGATGATGGTCTCCGCAGCAGAGGCGCTGTCATAGGCGGGGACGATGCCCTCCTTCATCAGGGAGTAGCCTACCACGCCGATCAGGATAGCGACGCCCATGGAGATAACCACCCAGACGCTGGCGACCCGGCGGGAGGTTTTCAGCTTATTGGGATCGTCGATAGCCATGAAGCGAAGCAGGATGTGGGGCATTCCGAAATAGCCGAGGCCCCACGCCAGGGTGGAAGCAACGGGCAGCGCCCCGTAGGAGCCCGTGGTATTTTCCGCCACGTTGAAGCCCTTAAAGACATCCAGATAGCCATCAAAGCCGCGCACGTTGTCAAACACGCTGCCGAAGCCGTTGACGGCCCCCGCGCCGAGGCCCACAACGGTCACCAGCGCGATCGTCATCACGATGGACTGGATAAAGTCGGTGGTGGAGGCGGCCAGGAACCCGCCCAGGGTGCAATAGAGTACGATAACGGCGGCGGAGAGGATCATGGCAAGGTGATAATCCATATTGAACAGCGTGCCGAACAGCTTGCCGCAGGCGGAAAAGCCGGAGGCCGTATAGGGGATGAAGAACACGATGATGATGACGGCGGCGATCACGGAAAGCACGTTTTTCGTATCGCCGAACCGCTTGGAGAAGAACTCGGGGATTGTCACCGCGTTGATCTTTTCGGAATAGACCCTCAGGCGCTTTGCCACGATCAGCCAGTTGATATAGGTGCCGATGGAAAGGCCAACGGCGGTCCAGACCGCCTCCGCGAGGCCGGTCATCAGCGCAAGGCCGGGCAGGCCCATCAGCAGCCAGCCGCTCATGTCGGAGGCCTCCGCGCTCATGGCGGTGACGAAGGGGCCGAGCCGACGGCCGCCCAGATAAAAGTCGTCGCTGCTCTTGTTCTTTTTCGACGTGACCACGCCCACGGTGATCATGAACGCCAGATAGAGCACGATGGCGACGATGATGAGAATGTCGTTGGAGCTCATAAAAAATCCTCTTTCCCTTCAAAAATGACAGAAGCCATTATAACATGAAGAAAAAGAGACTGCAATACAGAACAAAGTATAGACTATAATCTAAAATCAACGATCTATAATTGCTGAAATATCTTTATTTTTCAACAGGATTCAGATAGACCGGATTACAGAATCGATAAAAGACGAAAAAATAAACTTATTATTTTATACCGCGCAGCAGCAGGGGCAGCACCCGTTCGGAGTAGCTTTTCAGGGAAAAGGACCAGTCGCACAAACACCATTCGCTGATGATGGCCCGCTCGCACATGGCATAAAGGCGCACTATCTCGTTGACCGTCAGGTCCTTCGTCAGCTCGCCCTTCTCCTGCCCCTCCGTCACGATGCGGCGCAAGAGCTTATAGTAGAGCCGGTCGTTATCCAACAGGCTTTTTTCGCCTTTTTTCGTCAGCTGAGTGGAATAAAGGCGGGCGATGAGGTGCTGGTCGATCCTGTTGTCGATCAGATCGAACAGCTCCCGGTTCAGGAACAGCAGCACGTCAAAGCTGTGCATATCCTCGGGAATCTGATCCGTCAGCTCCTCATATTTATCGTCGAACAGGTACGCCAGCGAATTGAGAAGCGCGTCCTTACTCTCGAAATAGTGATAAAATGACCCCTTGGAGGTGCCGGACAGCTCCACGATGTCGTCCACGGTGGTATCGTCGTATCCGTTTTTGTAGAACAGCTCCCACGCGGCGGAGACGATCTTCGTTTTGGTATTGCGGCTCTTTCTGGGCATGACGATCAGACCTTTCAGGATAGAATAAAAAAGGGCAGGATACGCTCCTGCCCGCAGACATTATCAGCCGAAAATGCGCTTCATCATTTCCGCATAGGCGTCCTCTACGTTGCCCAGATCCCGGCGGAAGCGGTCCTTATCCAGCTTCTCATGGGTGGTGGAATCCCAGAACCGGCAGGTGTCGGGGGAAATTTCATCCGCCAGGATGATCTTTCCGTCGGGGGTCCTGCCGAACTCGATCTTGAAGTCGATCAGGTCAACGTTGATCTTCTTGAAGAAGCCCTTCAGGAACTCGTTGATGCGGAAGGTGTAGTCGGCGATGGTATCCAGCTCTTCTCTGGTGGCCCAGCCCATGGCGAGGATGTGATAGTCGTTGACCATGGGGTCGCCCAGCTCGTCGTCCTTGTAGCAATACTCCAGAATGGTGGTTTTCAGCTCGGTACCCTCGGGGCAGCCGACGCGCTTGGAGAAGGAACCGGCCGCCACGTTGCGGACGATGACCTCCAGCGGAACGATGCTGACCTTTTTCACCAGCGTTTCACGGTCGCTGAGTTCCTCCACGAAATGGGTGGGGATGCCCTCTTTTTCCAGCAGGCTCATCAGGTAGTTGGACATCTTGTTGTTGACCACGCCCTTGCCGACGATGGTGCCCTTTTTCAGACCATTGAACGCCGTGGCGTCGTCTTTGTAAGAGACGATGTAGCAGTTGGGGTCGTCTGTGGCGAATACCTTTTTGGCCTTGCCTTCGTAAAGCTGTTCTTTTTTCTCCATGCTGAAACCTCCCTATGAAGAACGATTTTTTCAAACATTCCTAATCATAATACGGCGGAACAAAAAAAACAAGAGGGAAATTGTAAAAAATGCGTCAGCCGTGATAAAAATCAATGCCGAGCACCCGCAGCTGCACGTCGCCCATCTCAATCAGATCGCCCGCAAAAATGGCCGTCGGCTGCCGGATCTCGGAGCCGTTGATCTTTGTGCCGAATTTGCTGAGATTGGCGAGATACACCGTGCCGCGTTCTTCGCTGAGACGCGCGTGCTGACGGGACAGATAGGAGGACGTACTGACGGAAAGGTGGTTGACAGAGGGCGTTCCCGTCACCAGCCGACCGATAACCAACGGACCGCCCAGATCCGCGCGGAACTGGTTCATGGTCTGGCTTTCTTCCAGATAGACGCTGGCGCGGACGCCGCGATTCACGCGAGTCAACGGATCGACGATGCCACGGTAACCGTGGATCTCCTCGCCGTTCATCTGTCCACGGTCCACGTCAACGCCGCCGCTGCCGTGTACGGAGCCGATGGGCGTGCTGTGGGATTCCCGGTTGAACAGCAGGACAAAGAACACCGCGACCAGCAGCGCCAGCACGGCGCCGAGCGCTACCAACAGATAAATATAAACTTCCATCGCTTACTCCTCCTCATCCGGATTGCCGATCGCATTCTTCAGACGCTCCGCCGAGCGCTCCAGCAGACCCGCGTCCTGCGTCATCTTATCGCCCCAGACGGCTGCCTTCTGAGCGAACGCGTCGCGGGCCTCGCCGGCCCACTCGCCGGACGCCGCACAAAGGGCGAATACCATCTCTTCCGTCGCTTTTTTCAGCTGCAGGGACAAATCCTGTATTTCAGCCGCCGAACGGGCGGCCTTTTTCAAGTCGCTCATCTTATCCCTCCTCAGGAAAGCAGTTCCGGATCCAGCGCGGGGATGCTGCGCTCAGAGGCGGAAGCGCCGTTGCATCCGTCGATCCGCCGGCTGAGTTCCGCCGCCAGTTTTTCCGTCTCTTCACAGGCAGCCCGCAGATTCCGGAAAAACGACCGGCTGCCATCCGTCGCGACCTGATCGGACATTTTACCGATCAGGCGGTTGAGCGATTCCGCTTCAATTCTGATCTCCCGTAACTGCGCTTCACAGTACGCAGCCGCGTTATCTTTCAGTTCCATCGTTCATTCCTCCCCTTCGACGGCGTCAGATGGGCAATTGCAGGCTTTCTACGGCCTCGGCCACCTGCGTTTCGCAATCCGTATAAACGCCGAGCAGCGCCTCTCCGATCTCCATACCTGCGCGCATCTCGTCGATCTGCTCCCGGAGCGCATCCGCAAACCGGCGATATTCGGCCGCGTCCACCACGGGCTGCTTTTCGTTCCGAACGCAGTCCGACAGGCGGATGAAAGCCGCCTCGATCGCATCGACGCCGATTTCCATCTGTTCAAGCGCCGCGCCGAAACCGGCTGCGTCGCGCTTCATCCTTTCCTCACTCATTGACGCTGCCTCCATCCCGGAACCTGATGTCCGTCATGATCTGTCTGAGATGCTCCAGTGAAACGCACCGCATACCGATGCTGCCTGTCGCCAACCCGGTTTCCGTCAGCAGCGTTTCGCGCTTCTGCGCGCGGCGCGCCGCCTCTCCCACCTCTTCCAGAACGGAAATGAACCGGCTCACGACGTCGGCGGACGACGACAGGGACGCCGCTGCACCGCGTACCTCCGCGGCGGCGTCCTCCGCCTGCTCCGGCAGCTCGGAAAGCGACTCCGCCGCATCGCAGACCTGCAGTAATATCCGCTGCCAGAGCTGTTCTTTTTCTTTGCATACCTGCAGAGCCGCCTGAAACGCCTGCAAATTGAGTTCTACCATTCCGTGCCTCCGAATCCCGTTCCCGATCGGCCCCACGCCGTAACGGTACGGAAAAGTAACTGATCATGGATC
>CADAMO010000155.1 GCA_902788995.1 Oscillospiraceae bacterium | reverse complement strand
TTTTTTGCCGTGTTACGGCAAAAAACGGCGTTATGATTGATTTATTAATGCGGCAGATTACGTTCCTTTTCAGAAATATTTAATTGCCGCATTAATAAAATCGTTGAAAAACAGTTTTCTCATTTTTGATGCTTTCTTCCTGCGGTCTGCGGCGACAATTCCCCGTTTCGCAGGCAGAATGACGTATCAGAGCAATAAGAGGGATATCATTTTTACAGCTGCAAACAGGAGGGCGAATAAGAAAAACGGGCGAAAAGCATGGTATGATTCGCCCGTTCGTCAGTTATACGATGATCGATACGCTGCTGCCGCCCTGCTGCTCCTTGGTGACGACAATCTGTTTATCGATTCTGTTTTTCAGATCCACCACGTGAGAGATGATCCCAACGAGCCGGTTGCCGTCCGTCAGGCTGATAAGCGCGTTGATCGCCTGATGAAGCGATTCGTCGTCAAGGGAACCGAATCCTTCGTCCACGAACATCGTATCCAGCTTCACGCCGCCGGCGGAGGATTGAATCTCGTCCGAAAGCCCCAGGGCAAGCGACAGGGAGGCTTTGAAGGATTCGCCGCCGGAAAGCGTTTTTACGCTCCGCTGAGTTCCGTTTGTATGGTCGATCACGTCCAGATCCAATCCGCTCTGTTTTTGCCTGTCTTCCGCTTCCATACGGCGTTTCAGCTCATACTGTCCGCCGGTCATTGCCAGCAGGCGGGTGTTGGCGCGGGCGATGATCCGGTCGAAATAGGTCATCTGAATGTAGGTTTCCAGCATGATCTTTTCCTTGCCCGGAATGTTGCCGTTTGCGGTGTTGGAAAGCGATTTCATCCATGACCAGCGTTTTTCAAGCGCGTCCAGTTCGCCGGATTTCTCCTGAATACGACGCAGCGCTGATTGATTGGCAGTCAGCCTGACTCTGACGGTGTTTTCTTTTTCTGCGGTTTCCTTATTGGCTGCTGTCAGCGCTTCTTTTTTCTGAAGCGCCGCGTTTTTGTCATAGACCGGGGCGTCTGCCTGCTGTTCCTGCAGTTCTTTGACGGCCGCGCCGAGCTCTGCCGTTCTTTTGTCGGAAGCGTTGAATTCCGATTCCGCCCTGGCGAGCGCTTCCTTCATCCGCGTGATCTCCGCAGCCAGCGTTCCGATCCGTTTTTCCGCTGCGGGTCTTCCGTCGAAGCGCAGGGTTTCCCGTTCTTTCTTCTGCTGCTCCGTTTTCGTTTTGATTTCCGCTTCCAGGCCTGCGATCGTCTTCCCCAGTTCCTCCCATTTTGCTTTCCGCTCGGTCAGCTCCGTCTCTTTTCTCGGAACGGTCGTCTCCAACGCGGTCTTGCGGGCGATTTTTTTGTTCTCCGCTGCGATTGCAGCTTCCACCGCGAAAAGCTGCGTCTCCAGTTCTTCCGCGACAGGCGACAACAGCTCAATGGCGTTTTCGGCATCGCAGGCCAGGTCCAGCTCGCCGAGCTTCTCATTGATGACGCGATTTAACGTCTCAAGTTCTGCTTTTGCGCTGTGGCACCGGTTGCTTTTTTCCAGCGCTGTCGCCTGTGCCGCCTCCAAAGACTGCTTTGCCTGTTTCAGTTCTGCCTCTGTCGGCGCCTGCTCCGATTTCTTTGCGGGGTGAGGATGGGAAAGAGCGCCGCATACGGGGCAGGGTTGGCCCTCTTCCAGCGTCTGGGCAATAATGCCGGCCTGTTCGTGCAGAAACGCCTTGTTTTTTGACTCATAATCCTCGGATATTGTTTCCCGGCAGAGCTCTGCGTCGCGGAATTCATTTTGCAGCCGCTGCAGCGCCTGCTCCTTTTTCTTGAATTCGTTCAGCTTTTCCGTCAGCTCTTCGACTTTCGTCTTTTTGTCGGAGAGTTTGTCCCTTTGCGCCGCAAGCTTTTGCTTTTGTTCGCCTGCGTTGCCAAGCGATTTCAATTCCTCTTTCAGCTTTTGCAGGTGATTCGCGTCGGCTTCAATGCCTTCTGCCTCTGCCGCGCAGTCCTTTTTCTTTTTTTTACAGTCCTTTGATGCGGCTTCAATTGCTTGGGAAAGCAGGGCATAGGCGTCGTACCGGGGCAATGCCTCCTCCAGTACCGATTTCTCCCGGGCGGCCTGTTCCGCTTCCGGTTTCTTTGCCTGTTGTTTTTCCAGCGCTTCTTTCAGCAAAGCGCGGCGCTGTTTTTCTCTGTTCAGCGCGGCCGTGTTCTGTTCAATTGCGGCTTTTGTGCTTTCCTGCGCCTCGATTTTTCCCAGAATGCCGTTGACCTCGCCCAGCTGTTTTTCCGTTTTCTCTTTTTTCTGTCGCAACAGGGCTTCCGCATTGAGGTCCTGTTCGATGAGCTGCTTCAGCAGGTCGATCACGTCGCTGACGGGAAGCGCGCCGTTTTTGGCTTTCCCGACCTCAAGCCGCAGCACGTCCGTTTCATCCACGCTGATTCCTTCGACGTACTGCGTCAGGCTGCTTTTGGTCAGTTCCACGGCCCGGTTCAGTTCTCCGGATTCTTTCTTCAATGCTTCCTGCAGGTTTTGGAACGGCTGTGTTTTGAATATCCGGCGGAAGATCGCTTTTCTGTCCTCCGTTTTGGCAAGCAGCAGCTTCAGGAAATCTCCCTGCGCGATCATGGCGATCTGCAGAAACTGATCGCGATTGATCCCCATGATTTCCCGAATCGCCTCATCCACGTCGCTCTGCCTGGCGAGCACCCTTCCGTCCGGGAATGTCAGTTCCGCTTCCGCTCTCTGTTCTGTGAAGCCGTCTCCGCGTTTTGCCGGTCTGAGGTATTTTGGGTTGCGCTTCACGGTATACGTTTTGCCCGCATACGAGAAGGTGAGTTCCACCTCCGTTGACGTTTCCGGTGATGCGTATTTTGAACGGAACATGGAGGGTTCCCGGTTGTCTCCGCTGGCCTCTCCGTAGAGGGCAAACGTGATTGCGTCGAAAATGGTGGTCTTTCCCGCGCCGGTGTCTCCTGTGATCAGATACAGCCCGTTTTCTCCCAAAGAATCCAGATCGAGAACTGTCTTTCCTGCATAGGGTCCGAAGGCGGATAGCGTCAGTTTTATCGGTCTCATTTTTTTTCAGTCCCCCCAAATCTTCCCGATCAATTCTTTCATAAAGGCGGATTGCGCTTCGTTCATGGGCTGATTGTTCTGCTGCTCGTAAAAGTCGGCAAACAATTCAATCGGTGATTTTTCTTCCACCTCGGTATCGCCTGAGATAACCGTATCGGATCGGGTACGTCTGTTGTCGTAGTCCAATTTCATCAGATGGTGATAGACCGTGCGGAGCTTGCCGATGGCGTCCGGGACGTCCTCTTCATCCGTCAGCGTAATATGCGTATAATCCTCCTGCCAGGTGGTATTCTCATAATAGGACTTCAGCATCAGGTCATCATAGTTGCCTTTCAGCTCCACCAGATCCCGACGGGGGATCAGGTCCAACGTCCGGTAGGAGACGGAGCCCTTTTCTGCCAGCTCCACCACCGTGACGGATTTTTGATCCTTTGCCTCTGAGAATGAATATTTGAGCGGTGTTCCGCAATAGCGGATCCTGTCCGATCCGCAGTTCTGCGGTGAGTGGATGTGCCCCAGCGCCACGTAATCAAAGGGGGCGAACATCTGCGCGTCCACGTTATCCGTCCCGCCCACGGAGACCTCTTCCGATTCGCTTCGCCGGGCGCCGGTGACAAACTGGTGCGTCACAAGTACGTTTCGTTTTGCCGGATCGAGCTTCATTTTTTCAACGGCATACGCGACGGCGTCCGAATAGCTTGCGATCTCCGCTTCATCACACAAGCGCCGCACGTGAGCTGGTTTGATGAAGGGAAGCATATAGACGTTGACTTCGCCGAAGGTGTCCTGCAGAACGACCGGTTCGACTTCGCCGCTGTACACCGGTGACAGATAAACCCGCTTTTTATTCATGATACGGGAACCGAACGCGATCCGCTCCGGCGAATCATGATTCCCGCTGATCACGAACACGGGCAGATCCCGTTCGGCAATATCGGACAGGAAACGGTCAAACAGTATCACCGCTTCCGCGGAGGGAACGGCTTTGTCGTATACGTCCCCGGCGATCAGTACGCCGTCCGGTTTTTCCTCGTCGATCAGCCGGAGGATCCGAAGCAGAATAAAGGCCTGATCCTCCAGCATGGAATACTCATAAATGCGCTTGCCGAGATGCAGGTCGGAAAGATGAAACAGTTTCAAGAAGAATATCCCCCTTATAGAGTCTTTTTTTGATCAGGGATCGTTAACTGTTATTGTATCAAATGAAAAAAACGAAGTCAAGAATCAGCGGGAGCCCCGCATCAACCGATTGATATGGCTGTTTTTTTGCAAAGTTTTTTTGCAAATCCCCGCCGGTTCCCGCAGCACGCAGCCTCAGCTGCGTTTTCAGCGTAAATGTAACTTCATACAGTACGCAGCCTCAGCTGAGTTTCTTTGAGGGGTGGGACATTTCGCAGCACGGCGCATTGCGCCGTCTGATGTCTGCTCATGAGATCTGTTTTCCCTCGATGCAATATCTTTCATCCTCATTTGCCGACAAAAACAACGGATCCCTGAACCGACACGTTCAGGGGTCCGTCATTCGTCATTCCGGTCGTCAGTCTCTCCAATGCACGTCCTCCCGGACGGTCAGGCGCTCCGGCGTGATGCGGCAGGGGAGAAAGATCACTTTTACCCCGGCCTCCTTTGCTTCCTCCAGCGCTTGGGCAAAGGCCGGGTGGGTGGCGGCGTTGGGGCGGACCTCCGTCACGCCCTCGGTCTGAATCACGAATGCAATCGCCGCTTGAAAGCCCTCTTTTTGCGCCTTCATCAGTTCACGGATGTGTTTCACGCCCCGCTCCGTCGGCGCATCGGGGAAGTATCCCACTCCGTCGATTGCCAGCGTGCAGCCCTTGACCTCCAGCAGATACCGGTCGCCGCCCTTTTCCATGTAAAAGTCGATGCGGGAATCCCCGTACCGGTATTCCGGCGTCACGATGTCGAAGCCCTCCGCCGACAGCCACTCGCGTACCGCGGCGTTGGGGGCCTGCGAGTCGATATTGAACAGGCCGCCGCCGTCCTTTTCGACGGCGATCAGGTCGTATTTCGTCTTGCGTCCCGGCGTGCCGGGGGCGGTCAGAAAAACTGACGCGCCGGGTTGCAGCAGCTCACGGCAGCGGCCCGTGTTTTTGACGTGCACCGTCTCGGTCTTTCCGTCGAGGTGGACCCGCGCGATAAAGCGGTTGGGCCGTTCCAGAAAGACCGCCGGTGTGATCTCCGGATAGGTCATGCCAGCACAGAGAGCATCTGCGCCGGGTTTTCCGCGGCCTTCACCTTGTCGAAGGCTTTGACGATCACGCCGGCTTCGTCGATGAGGTAGGTGGTGCGCACCACGCCCATGGTCGTCTTGCCGTAGTTTTTCTTTTCCTTCCACACGTCGTAGGCCATGAGCACGGTTTTTCCCGGGTCGGACAGCAGCGGAAAGGGCAGCCCGTATTTCTCCTCAAACTTCTTGTGGGAGGCGACGGAATCCTTGCTGACGCCCAGTACCACCGCGCCCTTTTCCCGGAACTGCGGGTACAACTCCCCAAAGGCGCAGGCCTGCTTCGTGCAGCCCGCCGTCATGTCCTTGGGGTAAAAATACAGGATCACCTTTTGGCCCCTGTAATCCGAAAGATGTCTCACATCGCCGTTCTGATCCTCCAGCGCGAAATCCGGCGCGATGGTTCCGATGTTAAGCATGGTAGATTCCTCCTGTCTGTCGATTATGATGGAATGATCATTGATGGTAGCACGGCGCATTGCGCCGTCCGGCGTGTCCGGTATAAATCACCGAATGGCAGCGAAATAACTGTTCCCGTAGAATATTACACAGATGGAAAGCAATTCATTATGGGAAAACGTCAGACGGCGCAATGCGCCGTACTACCTGATGAAACTTTCCCTCATGAGCGGCACCGAGGCGCCGTGTTACGATTACTTGATTGCCGTCACGTTTCCGCTGTCCTGTCCGACGAAGAAGGTGTATTCCTCTTCCGGATACCACGATTTGGTCTCCGGGTCGTAGAAGCGCAGGTCGTCTTTGTTGACCGTCACGGTCTCCCTGACGGTCTCTCCGGCGGGGACGAAGACCTTTTTGAAGCCCTTGAGCAGCTTCACCGGATGGTTTCCCTTGGCCCCCGCATAGACCTGCACCACGGTTTTGCCGTCTCGCTTGCCCGAGTTGCGGACGTCCAGCGAAATTCTCACCGTATCGCCGTCGTCGGTTACGCCGATATCGTCATATTCGAAGGTCGTGTAGGAAAGTCCGAAGCCGAAGGGGAAGGCCGCCTGTTTGTGCTCTCTGTCCAGCAGGGTATAGCCGTGGTAATAGCCGTAGGTGATATTTCTCGTCTTGTCGCCGGGGAACAGGAAGTCGGGGTAGTCCTCTTCGCTCTTTGCCATGGTGAAGGGCAGGTGACCGCTGGGGTTCTCTTTGCCGGAGAGCAGCTCCGCCAGGGCGCTGCCGCCCTCCATGCCGGCGTAGAAGGAGTGGAGGATGGCGTCGGCCCCGTCCTTCCATTCCTCGATGATATATGCGCTGCCGCCGATAATGTTGACGATCACCCGGTCGAAGGTCCCACAGGCGCGACGGATCAGGGCGACCTCCTCCTCGGGGATGCGCAGGGAATACCGGTCGCCGCCCATGGCCTTTTGGGTCACGTC
>CADAMO010000154.1 GCA_902788995.1 Oscillospiraceae bacterium | reverse complement strand
ATTGCAAGTAGAATTATACCACAAAAAAGGCTGCAATCCCAGTTCTTTCTGAGATTGCAGTCTTGTTTTTTTCAGAGACTTTTTTTTACAGCCCCTTTTTCAACGAAATAAATCCACTGCGTGGATTTGTGAAATGCGCTTCGCGCGTGAAATACGCCTGCGGCGTGTGAAATGCCTGCGGGCGTGAGTGGATTTATTTCATTTCACTTTGCGGTGAAACAGCAAAATTTCACGTTTGCCGAAAGGCAAACATTTCACATCCCGCGGCAGCGGGATAGTTCACTTTACACACTTCCGTTTTTATGGTATGCCCGATCCGAAAGAGGTGATTCTTCTGTCCGAATCGAAATTGCGCGACTTATCTGTTGAATTCTCGGTAAATACAATTAAGCTCTGCGAAAACATAAAAGGACATTCTTCTCTTGTCAATCAGTTGGAACGTTCCGCGACAAGCATCGGCGCAAACATTCACGAAGCGAATTACGCCCACGGCAAACCCGATTTCATCGCTAAAATGCAGATCGCGCTGAAGGAATGCTATGAAACGGAATACTGGCTTGAAGTTTTTGTAAAGTCGGGTATCCTTGACAGGGAGGCGGCCAAAGATATCTACAATCAATGCGGCGCGATTCGCCGCATGCTCATCGCCTCGATCAACACGGCAAAGGAAAACGCCCAGGGCTGATCGATCGCTTGGGCTGTCGGTTCTTTCACTTTGTATCACAAAAACAGAACCTCCCGTCAGAGAACTCCTTCTCCGGCGGGAGGTTTTATAGGGCTCAATCGAGGAACCGTCCCCTGATTGATTCGATGTTCATGAAGGGCACGCCGTGGCGCAGAGAAGCGTCCCGCATTTCCCACAGGTTATTGAAATACACGTCCCATCCCCTGTCGCCCTCCCACATCTGGGCATAGCAGTCCCAGCCCGGCAGCGCCAGATTTCCTTCGGTCACCGCCCGGTCCAGATAGGGGCCGTAGGCGGGGGAACCGATGCGCTCCCCGATCCAGTCAAACCAGGGCAGAAGATTGAGAAAGGGCGTGAGGTTCGGCGCTTCTTCCCGCTGAATGCGCGCGACCGCAAAAAAGTTTGATACGTCCGGCGCGTCGGGCTCGTCGCCTGCGTAGAAGCCGTAAACGGCAGGATGGCCGCCCGTCAGACCGGACTGCTGTTCATACCCTCACCACAGCGGGAACCGAATCCGACCAATCGGAACCGTAAAGCGTTTTCCGGGCGCGTACCGGTTATCCTTCCACGTAAACCCTTGCGGAGCACGACCCGGCCGTTACGGTAAACCAGCCCGCCTCCAACCGTTTCTGCATTGCTGCATCCGTGAACGTCAATTGTTCATCGGGAATCTCCAGATCAATTATTGTTGACGCGCCCGCCGGAAGAACCGCCTTCCCGATGGCCGCCAGCTTTTTGACCGGCTGGGGGAGACTTGCGACTTCATCCCGGATGAATACCAGCACCGGTTCTTCCGCGTCGCGGTCGCCTTTGTTGGCGAGCTCGACCCGGACCGACAGACCCCCTTTCACCCGTTCGGCGTTCAGCGAAACGTACGCGATTTCGGAATAGCCGAGCCCGTCACCGAACGCATAGGCCGGCAATGGGTCGCCGAAGACGTAATCCCGTCCGGGTTGATCCGGTTTGCCGGGCGCTTGATAAAATCCGCAGGCGCTGGGCACGCGGTCGTGACACAGGGGAAGCTGCCCCACGTGCCGGGGGAAGGTCACCGGAAGCTTGGCGGAGAAATTACAGTCGCCGTACAGCAGCTCCGCCAGCGCCTCGGAACCTTCTTCGCCGGGGTACCACGCCGCCAGCAGGGCGCTGCAGTCGTCCGCCGCATCAAACAGCGTCTCCGGCCGGCCGTCGATCATCACGATCACCACCGGCTTGCCGGTTGCGATCATCCTTCTGACCAGCTCCAATTGCGGGCCGCCGGGCGTCAGGTCGTGCATATCGCAGCCTTCCCCGCAGGTGAGGATGGCTTCTTCTTCGCTCCCCCAGCCCACGCCGTAGCCCTTCATGCTCTTGCCCCCGATGAGACAGACGACGGCGTCGGCCGCTTCCGCCGCTGTTTCCGCTTCGGCGAAGCAGGATATGTCAGAGCCGAACACCTCGCAGCCTTTGGCGGCAATCACACGGCCGCCCGTTTTTTCCGCCCGGTCCGCAAGCGCTTGCGCCGGCGTTTTCACGTCAAACCGGGGCAGCGCGTAATCCCCCAACTGCGCAGTAAAGGCGTTGGGGCCCACGACGGCGACGGTTTTTCCTGCCCGCAGCGGAAGAACGCCGTCGTTTTTCAGCAGGACCATGGATTTCCGGGCGGCCTCCCGGGCAAGCGCCCTGTGTTCTTTGCAGCGTACCGTCCGCCGGATCGTTTCGACCGAGGGCTTGGGCAGATCGAACAGACCGATTGCCTCTTTCATTTTCAGAATACGGCGTACCGCGCCGTCGATGGCCGCCATGTCGATTTTTCCTTCCGCCAGCAGCGCCTTCCATTGTTCCGGCCGCAGGATCGGCGGCACCTGCAGATCCATGCCGTGGGCCATGGCAAGAAGACCGGCCTGCACGTCATCTTCCACGCTGTGATGGAAGGAGGCCAGCATATTCAACGCGCCGAAATCACTCAGCACGATACCGTCGAATCCCCATCTTTCCCGCAAAATCTCATTCATCAGCAGGGTATTGGTGTGACAGGGGATCCCGTTGAGGGCGGAATAGGCGGGCATCACGCCCCTGGCCCCCGCGGCCAGCGCTTTCCGGAAGGGCGGCAGATACTTGTCCTCCAGCTCCTGCGGGGTCACGGTGACAGGCGCCAGATTGACGCCGGCTGCCGGCGACCCGTGGGCGGCGAAGTGCTTGACGACCGCCGCATACTTGCCGTCGTCGGCCAGCAGCCCCGCGACGTACGCCTCGCCCATTTTCCCGGTGAGGAACGGGGATTCGCCGAAGGTTTCTTCGATCCGGCCCCAGCGGGGGTCCCTGCCCAGATCCAGGTCCGGCGCGAGGGACATACGGATCCCCAGCGCTTTCGCCTCCCGGCCGATGGCCCGGGCCACCCTTTGCATCAGTTCCGGGTCAAAGGAAGCGCCCATACCGATCGACTGCGGGAAAACGGTGCTGCCCTTCCCCAGGACCCCGTGCAGGGATTCGCACATCAGGACCGGCGGGACCGGCGACAGGTCGGCAAAGCACGCCCGCATGTCAACGACCCACTCTCCGATCTCCTCCGGCGTCAGGTCAATGGGGACCATCAGGCCGCCGATGCCGTGGGGACATTCCCGGCGGGCCTTGTCCGCATCGAACTTGCCGTCCTTGACAAACCGGGCGGGCGAGCCCTCCGCGGAAAGCTGCGCCAGCTTCCGGTCGATCGTCAGCGATCGCAGCAGTGCTTCAACAGACATTTTCAATCTTCCTTTCCTCTTCGTCGGCAACACCTTGCCCGGTCGCCGCGCGATGACGGGAGGTCAAATCCCATACTACGCACTATCCTACCACATCTTTTACGAAATGAAAAGCGGTTTTCCATTACGTTGACGTGGTGCAGGGCGCTAAAACGTCGATCCGCACGTATTCGTTCAACGGATGACCGGGTGATACCAACGGATCGTTGAAGCGCGCGACAGCCGGAGCGCTGAACTTGCCCCAGGGCGACGGTTCAGCCCTGTTTCTCCATTGGAACCCATTCCGAAAAACACGGAAGAAAAAACCGGATTCCGTTTTTTCCGGTTTACAATCGGCCCGCGGGGCGTTATAATAAAAGCATACCATACAGAGGGGAGAATGCTACAATGAAAAAATGGATCTCTTTGCTGCTGGCGCTGATGCTGGCCTTCGGCTGCGCTTCTGCCGCGTTTGCGGTGGAAACGCCCGATGATTTTACGCCCGTGATGCGGTTTGTCACGGCCAGCGACACGCACATTCTGGCCGACAGCTATGAGAACGACGAGCGCATCGGCAGAATGCTGCGTCTGGCCTATGACGTGGCGGACGCCGACGGAGACTATACCGGGCTGGACGCCTTCCTGGTGGTGGGCGACCTGACCAACGACGGCACCAAGGAGGAATTTGACCGCTTTGCCGCCGCCGTGAACGGCTCCATGCGGGAGGGCACCCGCTTTCTGGGCGTGGCGGCGAAGAACCACGACGGCTGGGATATGCGCCGCAAGGATATGCGGGCCTATTATTCTCAGGTGACGGGCAACGACCCCGATTTCAACGTCGTGATCGGCGGCTATCACTTTATCGGCCTGTCCGCCTCCTCCGTTGACGCGTCCCATTACGACGGGGGCCAGCTCAACTGGCTGAAGGAACAGCTGGACGCCGCCGTGGCCGAGAACCCGGACCGCCCCATCTTCTTTATGCACCACGAACCGGTGCGCGGCACCGTGTACGGCAGCTCGCTGTACGACGGCTGGGGCACCAACCACTTTGCCGCCCTGCTGCGCAAGTATCCGCAGGTGGTGGATTTCGCCGGGCATTCCCACTATCCGCTCAACGACCCCCGTTCCGTCTGGCAGGGCGAGTTCACGGCCATCAACACCGGGGCCATCAAGTACGCCGAATTCACGGTGGAGGGCCACCGCACCTATCACCCGGCCGATTATTATGATACCGCCACCTGCTGGATCATGGAGCTGGACGCTTCCCACAACATGCGCCTGCGGGGCTATGACGTGAACGCGGGCGGGCAGCTGTGCGAGGTCTATCTGCCCAACCCTGCCAATCCCGCCAACCGGCAGTACACGCCGAAAAACCGCGCGGCGGCTTCCCTGCCCCCCGTGTTTGACGACGACGCCGCCCTGACCGTTGAGACCTTTGCCGGCGGCTGCACCGTGACGGCCCCCGTCGCCGCCTCCGCGGACGGTATGCCGGTGGTGCTCTACCGCGCCTATGCCAAGAACGCGACGGGAAGAAAAGTCCTGAAAAGCTGGACGCTGCCCTGCTACTACCGCGCCGTGGAGCTGGAGACGGTAGAGCTGAAGCTGGACGGCCTGCCCCCCGGCGACTACACGGTGGGCGTGATCGCCGAAAACGCCTACGGCGGCGACAGCCAGCCGCTGGAAACCGCCGTGCATATTGAGAAGATCGGCGGCATCGGTTCCCTGTTTGCCCGCATCGCGGCGTGGTTCACCGAGCTGTGGGCGCTGCTGGTCAAGCACCTTTGATACGATCTTGCATGAAAACGAAATAACGATCCGCCTCCCGTCAGAGAAATTGCTTCTCCGGCGGGAGTTCTTTCTGTAAAAGCCGACGAAGAGCTCATCTCATCCTACCGCAACGATCCGTGATGAACCCGTTACTGCTCCACCAATTTAATCGTGAATAAACGTCGCAAGACAAGGAAGAAACCGCAAGACAGGCTGTCGCCTGTCGAGGATTTCTGACGCCGTATTGCGGCGTTTAGACAAGCAGAAATCTTCACGTATTAACTGGTGGAGCAGTTATTTCGGTGTGAGGCGCGGTGCTGCGGGACGTATCATTTGCGCCGATCACGCAGCAACGCCTGCGCGCCGCGGGAGCTCACCGGACCTCAATGGATCAACGCAGCGCGCCGCCGCGGAAGGTGATTCGGACGCCCATGGCGAAAGCGGCTTGACAGCGCTGTTTTTTTCGTGCTACAATTAAAAAAATGAATGTAAGATACTGCTCCACCAATCTAATCGTGAATCATTTATGCGCCGTATTGCGGCGTTTAGACAAGCAGAAATCTTCAAGTATTAATTGGTGGAGCAGTAACATCCGCCCGCCCGGCGCGATCCCCTATGGAACCCGGGGCGGCGGATAACAGGCTGACGGCTGTCTGATCCGTTGGCAGCCCATCCCCGAAACAGGGCAAAACGGGCATTGCCGCCGCCGAAACCGGAAAGGAGCGCGTATGAAATTTCTGTTTTTCCGACTGCTGGTTTTCTGTTTGACGCTGATGACGGCAATCCCGTCCATGCGTGAGAAAACCGTCCCCTATGACCGGCTGCCGGTCCGCTTTTCGGTGGAACGGCAGAGCGAGATTTTTGCGCCGGAGGGCGACGCCGTCTGCGAATACCCCACCGTGATCCGGCTGGCCCATCAGAAAAACGGGGCCGACAACGGCACGCTGCTGGCGGCCTTTGAGCAGTGGGGAACCACTTACCCGGTATTTGAAAGCCGCGACGACGGGCAGACCTGGCAGAAGCTGGGCCACGTGACGGACGACTATAACGGCTATTACAACGAGTGGATGCCCTTCCTCTATGAGCTGCCGGCGGATATCGGAGAGTTTGAAGAGGGGACGGTGATCCTCGCCGCCACCTCCATCACCGGGGAGGGCGTCACCGACAGCACCATCACCCTGTACGCGAGTACCGACCTGGGCCGGACCTTCCGCGCCTTTGGCAACGTGGACAAGGCCGGTGGCACGGACTGGGGCGTATGGGAGCCCTACCTGATCTATGAGGAGGAAACCGGGCGGCTGTTCTGCTTCTATTCCGACGATTCGGACCCCGCCCATTCCCAGAAGCTGGTGTATAAGTATTCCACCGACCTTGTTCATTGGAGCGACAAGTTTGAGTGCGTGGCCTGCGCGGACCCGGCGCTGCGGCCCGGTATGCCCAGCGTCGTGAAAATGGGCAACGGCGAGTATTACATGGTGTACGAAATGGGCGGCGTCGGCAGCTACACCATCTTCTGCAAGCGTTCCGCAACGCTTGACGATTGGGGCGACGCCGCGGACTACGGGACGGTGGTTTCCGCAGCCGGAAAGACCCTGGGCTCCTCCCCATACGTCGCCTGGTCCCCGGTGGGCGGCGATTGCGGCACCCTGATCGTGACGGCGAACCATATGGCCAAAGGCGGCAGCGCCACGGGGTCGGACTGGTTTTTGAGCTTTGACTACGGGAAGACCTTCGCCCCGGTGGATAACCCGCTGCCCTACACGCAGGCCGGGCACGCCCGCTGCGGCTACAGCCCTTCGCTGTTCGTAACGGAAGACGGCGCGGACGTGTATTACGTCAACAATCCCCCCGGCGAAACGTCGACCTACCGCATTTCCATGGCGAAGATCCATCTGGCCGACAAAGGCCCGGTTTGCTGATTTGTCCGGCCTTATGCGGCAGCACAGCGCATTGCGCCGTCTGACGGATTCGGTAAAGAGAACTGAATTGCAGCGCAAAATTGTTTCCATAGAATAACATACGGAGGGAAACAAATCATCATGGGGCAACGCCCGACGGCGCAATGCGCCGTGCTACGTGATGCAACATTTCCCTAACAGCGGCACTGAGGTGCCGCGCTACCCACATGATGACAATGGAGGAAGTTTCGATGAAAAAACGATTGTTCAGACGGGTGATCTGCCTGTTCGCGGCAGCGCTTCTGCTGCTTCCCTGCGCGCTTGCCGCCCTGGCTGCGGGTGAGGACGTCTCCGGCAGCCGGGTGGTGGTGTACGACGCCCCGGAAGGGTTCGACGTGCGGGACGACTACGTGGTGGAAGTTAGCGCTAACGGGGAATGGGCGTCCGTGCCCGTCTTTTCCGCCATGGTGACGCGGGGCCGCAAGACCTGCACGGAGACGTTCTTTGCCTCCGTGGACCTGGAAGGAACCATGCAGGTGCGGGTCACGCCGAAACAATCCTTCTCCTCGACGGAGATCCGTCCCTTTTCGGACGGGATCGAAGGGAAAGTGGAAGACGGCGTACTGTGCTTTGACGTGGACCACCCCTGCCAGCTCTCCGTGGAGTTTGACGGCGACGTGATGCACAATCTGCAATTGTTCGTCAACGACATTCTGACGGACGCGCCGGATCCCAACGACCCCAATGTGGTCTGGTTCGGCCCGGGTCTGCACACGGCGGAAAACGACAGCCGCATCATTTTGGAGGACGGCATCCCCATGTTGTACGTGCACAGCGGCCAGACCGTGTGGCTGGCGGAGGGCGCGGTGGTCAAATCCCGCATCAAGCCCGACAGAGGCGCCCACGACGTGACCATCGGCGGGCGCGGCATGGTGGACCTCTACGACTGGAACACGTGGGAGGGCACCGATGAATCCATCGCGGCAGCCGTGGGCTTCCGTATTTTCGGCGTGGAGGCCATCGACGTGACCGGACTGACCGTTTCGGGCGTCATCTTCCGGAACGCCACCGCCTACACGGTCTGCGGGCAGAACCTGAAGGACGCGAAGTTTGAGAACGTGAAGCTGTTCTCTTGCTCCGACTGTTCCGACGGCATCGACCTGATGTCCTCCTGTAACGTGGAGATCCGGGACTGCTACATCCGCAGCAACGACGACGGCGTGGTGGCCTCCGCCACCTGCTGGCACGCGGTGGGCGACAGCCGCGACTGGCTGGTGGAAAACTGCGTGTTCCTGACGGACTGCGGCCACTCGATCTATATCGGCGGCATCGGCAGCGACGACGAGATCTGCGACATGACCTTCCGCGATATCGACGTTCTGGACGACTATGAAGATACCTCCTATTACTGGGGCGCCATCGGCGTCAACTCCTGCGACGGCAACCTGGTACACGATCTGACCTTTGAGGATATCCGCATCGAGCGGGTGGCCAAGGGAGAGCCCATCCGCCTGACCGTGCGCGACAACTATGAAAAAAAGAATACCCCCGGCAAGGGCATCTCGGACCTGACGTTCCGCAACGTGACGGTGCTGTCCGCGGGGGAAAAGTGTACCGTGAACGGCCTGAGGGACGCGAAGATCCGCAACGTCACCTTCGAGAATTTTACCTATAAAGGAAAAACCGTCGGCCCGCTGAATTACCGCTCGGCCTTCCACCTGATGAAAAACAGCGAGAACGTGCGCTTTGACGCTGCCTACGACGGCGCATTCGGCAGGCTGCTGAATATCTTCGCGCTTTTGTGGAACCGCCTGCTTGACCTGTTCGGCGTTTGATGTTATGATGATAGAGAACCACTAAAACGGAAAGGATATGCGGCTTATGGAAGAGAACAAAACCGATCTGACCGGCAAAACCCTGTTGTATGACCCCATGTTCGACCCGAAGATGAAAGAGGCGGCGGAGAAACGGGAAAAAAACACGAAGATGAAGATCCTTTTCATCATCGTGATCCTCTGCTTCATCGGGCTTTCGCTCTACTTCAGCTTCACCTCCCTCGCTCAGGACAAGTTTGAGTATAAAACGACGGACGACGGGCTGGTGCAGCTCTATCAGTTCAACGGCGGCGAGCAGGATACGGTTTTACGCATCGACTGCCTGACCGATGAAAACGGCGACAACCCGGATGAATCCCAGCCCGTTTCGGAAGTGCGGCAGTGGGCCGTCACCTGCAACGAGTATCTGCGGTTCATTTCCATCGGCAAGGACGTGAAGGAGATCAGCGGCAAGTCCTTCTACTCCTGCAAAAACCTCTACGGGATCTTCGTGGAGGAGGGCAACGAGCGGTATGCGGTCATCGACGGCGTCCTCTACGAGCTGGAGAACGGCGTTCCGGTCAAGGCGCTGCTCTGCCCCGCCAAGCGCGGCTACGCCATGCTGGCGGTACAGCTGGGCGCCCCCGAACCGCAGACGGCGGACGACGCCGAGGCCTTTCTTTCCTACGTGGAGGCCCATAAGGACGAGATCGACGCGGCCTACAGCGACGAGGACGCGGACCACAACGAGAAGCCGGCGGAGGAGAAGTACCGGTTCACCGTGGATTTCCCCGATACGGTGACGACCATCGGCGAGCTGTGCTTCGCCTATTGCGAACGGCTGCGCTCCGCCGACCTGCACGAGGGGATCACGGACGTGGAGACCATGGGCTTTTTCCGGTGCGAGCAGATGGAGACCCTCGACCTGCCCGCCACCCTCGAACGGATCGGCTCGGACGCCTTCAGCTACTCCAAATCCCTGCATTATATCTTTATCCCGAAAAGCGTGATCAAGATCGGGCACCACGCCTTCTTCGGCTCCGCCGCCCCGGAGATCCACATGGAGGCTTCAAAGGAAGAGGTCAAAGCGAACGTGGACCTGGGCAACAGCTGGACCCCCAAGGTGAAAAAGGTGGTCTACGTGAAAGTGCCCGTACTGTATTCTCAGGTAAAGGAGGCGGCGTGACATGGCTAACGGCAAAGTAAAGGCGTTTTTTGCTGACGTAAAAGAGCATTGGAACACCCCCGACCGCTCCAAGGGCAATTACGTCTCCTATAAGGAACATCTGCAGATCTTCGGCGGCGTGACCTTCAACTACGCCGCGCAGGTGCCGCTGAACTACCTGGGCTTCGGCGCTTCCTGCTTCCTGATCATGTACCACTACAACCTCCCCTACGTGGCGTTCTCCGTGGTGGGGCTGATCGGGCTGCCGCTGGGCTATCTGTGGACGCTGATCGGCTGGCTGGTGACGGACAACCTCAACGCCATGGAGAAAAAGACCGAGCACAGGGTGGTGGGCATCTACGGCGTCGGCGCGGTGCTGGGATTGCTGCTGATCCTCTTTGACGCGTCAAAGCTCATCCCCACGGGGAGCACGCTCTATACCCTCATCGGTAAGATCCCCGGCGTTTCCATGAGCAGCTTTTTCAAGATATTGGGCGTGCAGTGCCTGATCAACGGCTACGGCGGCCTGCGGAACATCTTCTTCCGCAAAAAGCTGCTGCCGAAGTTCGGCCGGTACAAATATAACCTCTACGCCAACGTGGTACAGAAATGCGTTTTCATCGTGCTGCTGGGCTGGCTGCCCATCTACAACATTCCCAACGTGGAGGAGCGCTTCTGGCTGGCCTATCTTCTGTTCAGCCTTTACGGCATGTTCGATTTTTCCAACTCCATCCAGTCCGCCGCCTATATGGCCAGCCCCAACCCCCAGGAACGCCTGTGGATCCGGGCCTATCCCGTCAAAATCTCCCACCTGCTCAACTCCGTGTTCGTGGTGGTGATCCCCTTGCTGGGCGAGTTTGACGATATCAACTTCTTCCGCTGGGTGCTGCCCGCCTGCTTCGTGCCCATGGCGCTGCTGACGCTCCTCTTTGCCCGCAACGTCAAGGAGCGGATCCCCCAGCCGCCGCTGGAAAAGAAGCAGAACATTTCGCTGTGGTACGGCATTTCAGAGGTCACCCGCAACAAATTCCGCTGGGTCAACGTCATCGCCGACCTGCTGGACGCTTTCGGCAACGGCATGCTGGATATCATCACCATCGCAAAGCTCTACACCCTGCGCCTGAGCGGGCTGGAATACAGCCTGTTGACCATTCTTTACACGGCGCGAAGCACCATACCGACCTTCCTCGCGCCCATCGTCATGAAGAAGTTCTCTTACCGGACGCTGAAGGAATTCAACCAGATCACCACCGTGCTGGCGGAGGGCATCTGCATCCTGACGCTGTTCCTGACCGGCGAGAACGTGACCCTCTGCGCCATCATTCTGTACGTGACCATGTGGATGCGCGGCTTTATCGAAGAGGCCACGAAGGTGGCCCAGCAGGATATGTCCAACCGGCTGGGCGACTACCAGATGTATCTCTCCGGCGAGCGGCTGGAGGGCTTCTCCGGCGTGTACGGCTGGTTCACCGGCCCCCTGACCACGCTGATCGGCCTGATCATCCCGGTGCTGATGCTGCACAACGGCTTCAACTCCAACTGGGAGGTGCTGTTCATCGACTCCGCCCGGTTCAACATTCTGGCCATTCCGCTGATCTTCGACCTGACCGGCCACCTGCTGATGATGATCCCCTACGCCTTCTGGCGGTACAACAACAAGCAGCATATCTACGTGATGAAGACGCTGGAGCAGCGGGCCAAGCTGGCCCAGGCCGGGTGGTTCCCCAACGAATACACCGTCGGGCTTCACTTTGAAGACCCCGGCAAGCTGGACAGCGAGATCCCCGTGGATATCGACGCCGCCATCGAGCACGCCGACGTACTGACAGAGGATGAGCTGGAAGGCATCAAGATGAACTGATCCCGTCAATAACACGGACGGCTGTTTCAACAGAATAGACGAATCAAGGCTCCCCGGACCGATGCGTTCGGGGAGCCTTTTCTTCTCGCAGGCCGAAGTAATATTTCGCCATGTTTTTTGCCGTAAAACGGCAAAAAACGGCGTTATGATCGTTTTATTAATGCGGCAGCACAACCTTTCTTATTCCCAACTATTTAATTGCCGCATTAATAATCGTTGTTTGTGTCAGGAACCGCCTGACGGCGGAGCGGCTCACTGAGCCGCGCTACGATAATGACGTCCAGATCAACGGAGCCCAGCGCCTTGCTGCCTTATCGTTTATTGGCGGCGAGGGTCTCCGGGCAGAGCCGGACGCGGAATTCCTCCTGCGCCGTCACGCCCTTCAGGCGCAGCGCCCGGCCGTTTTCGTAGGTCAGCGGCTCGTCCGTAAAGACCGGCGCGGTCTCGGGCAGGGCGAAGATCCGCAGCAGCATGGTCTTCGGGAAATCCCACCGCTTCAGGCCGATCTCCCAGGGTTCGCCCCGGTAATAGTCGTCGGCGACCTTCCGGCCCTCCAGCAGCAGCTCCGCCTGGTCGCCCTCGTAATCCACCGTCAGGAACACGTCGTCCCCGGCGACCTCTCCTTCGAGAATCAGCTCATACTCCCGGTACAGGTCGCTCACGACCATCTTCGGACGCACGTCCAGCCGCAGGTCCGAAACCGGCAGCGGCAGCGCGTACCGGGTAAGGTCGCCTTCCGCCGTTCCTTTGCACCCCGGCAGCGGAGGGAAGCTTTTCAGCCCGATATCCCTCCGGGCGAGGCAGAACGCGCCGTCTTTTGTTTCGATCACGGGCTGTTCGCAGATCAGCAGATATTCGTCGTCCAAGCGGACCTTGACGGCGTTTTTCGCGTCCTCCCGGGAGAGTGTCAGCACCTTCGCCGCGGGGCCGTTCCACCGGTACTGCGGGTCCCGGTCCCCGTAGAAGACGAACCCGTCCCGCAGCCGGCACAGGGGCGTGACCGCCGCGCTGAGCAGCTCCGTATCTCCCAGCTTAATATGGAACGGCAGGAAGAAATACTCGCCGGGCTCGATGGTGATGGCGGGGAATTCCACGTCCCCGGCGTGCAGGCGGACGTTTTCGTGCCGCGGCATGGTCCGGCGGCGCTGGTAGTTGTTGATAAAGAGAAAACCGGACCGGCCGTCGGTCCGCACCGCCGTGCGCAGCGTGGCCGTCTCCTCCGGGTCCCGGGGCGCGTCCGGGGGGATTTCCGCGTCCATGGGGGCCAGCGTTTCGCCGAAATCCTTTAAGAACATGGCCAGCATCCGGATCTCCCGGAAGCTCTCGGCCGCGCTTCCGTATTCCCGCAGCGGCGCTTGAAAGTCGTAGGACAGGGCCGGCAGGTCGCAGGCGTTGCCCACGGAACGGCTCTCCTGCAAGGTGGTGCGCTCCCCCACCGGGTTGGTGCCGCCGTGGTAGACGTAGTAGCCCAGCAGGTTGGCCCCGCTGCCGAGCTTGACGAGGGAGGACGCGCCGGTGTCCGTCCCGCTGACGCGCGGGCGGCGGTTGTAAGTGACCTGCACCCCGCCGCCCAGCTCCGCCGTCAGGAACGGGAAGCGGGAAGGATCGAACCGGTAGGAACCGATGTTGGGCAGGTGCTCCTTATCCGCGAAAATAAAGCAGTCGTTGGCGGGCAGCTCTTCCACGGAGGAATCCCACGGGGCCTCCACGTAGCCGCCGCTGACGGGCAGCAGGTCGCCGATGTAGCTGCCCCAGCCGGTGGCGGTCCAGTAGGGCGCGTCGAAGCCGATCTCACGGGCCAGCCGGGTCAGGGTGCGGATATGTTCGTCGCCGCGCCCTTCGCCGCCGGAGCCGTATTCATTTTCGATCTGAATGCCGACGACGGGGCCGCCGTTTTTCAGCAGATCGCTTTTCACCTGTCCGTACAGAGACGACCAGAAGCGTTCCACCGCCCCCAAATATCCGGGGTCGTCGGAACGCAGCCGCCAGCCGCTTTCCACCAGCCAATCCGGGAAGCCGCCGTGGCGGGCCTCCCCGTGGCACCATGGCCCGGGGCGGAGAAAGGCCAGCAGGCCGACCTCCCGGCAGCAGCGCAGAAAGCCGTGGATATCCCGGTCGCCGTCCCAGCGGATCTCCCCGGGGCGTTCCTCATGGTGGTTCCAGAACACGTAGGTGGCCACGATCTCCACGCCGCCCGCTTTCATTTTTTCAAGCTCTTCCTTCCAGTACCGGCAGGGATAGCGGGAAAAATGGAATTCCCCCATCACCGGCAGCCATGGCCTGCCGTCCCGCGTAAGGTATTGTTCCGTCCATCCGTATTGCGTCATTGTTTCGTCCTCATTTCCGTAAAAGCGCCGCGCGGGGATCCACGCCGGGGCGGCGTTTGCCGCAGCGCCGTTATAAGCGTATTATACAGATAAATACCGGTAAATAGCAAGGGGTTCTGTCAAGAAAATGAATGAACCGCCCGGAAATACCAACCCGGCGCCGCGGATCAGAACGAACCGCAGCGCCGGGCGTTTGTGCTATGGTATGAAACTGTCGGCTGCCGATTGGTCAACGGTTAAGGGAGCAGGCGCTCCGCACAGCCGGATTTACCTTGCCGACGTTTTATGATTTGGCGAAGGGGTTGGGAAGGCCGAAGAGCTGGCACTGGTGTAACATTTTACCGTTTTTTACAAATAGCAACATCAACTAAATACATTCAAAATAATCCATTATTGGTCACATTATTACTTCGGCAATTAAATATTACAAAAATTCATTGACCGTGTCGTTATTGCCGAAGTAATGATCCGCCATGTTTTTTGCCGTGTAACGGCAAAAAACGGCGTTATGATTGATTTATTAATGCGGCAGATTACGTTCCTTTTCAGAAATATTTAATTGCCGCATTAATAAAACATCATTGAACAGTTTGGCGCCTGAAAAGACGGCGCGAACGACGGAGCGGCGGAAGTTTCGTCAACGGTTTTGCAATCACCACTTGAGTCGAAGGATGATTTATGATATGATAGAAATGTAAACGCTGCTTTTCGCGAAAACGTAA